>SDNX01000009.1 GCA_004524545.1 Promethearchaeota archaeon | reverse complement strand
TCACTAGTTTCGACTATACCTTTACCCCAAACATGGGCCGCATCTTTAATTTCTGCCTTATCGTCGGTGATTTCCAAGTAAACTGGGCTCTCTGATGAACCTGTAATTATTATCCCATCAAAACCAGCCTGTTTTATATGAGGGGCAATTAAATTACCACAATTCGATTCCCCTAATATTCCAGTATAAGGAGATTTTGCGCATACTGCGAGTCTTCCGGTGCAAGTTGCAAATGATCCAAGAAGAGGTCCACTCATAAAGAAAAGGACATTATCAGGTCCGAGGGGGTCAGTATCTTTATTCAGCATCTTGAATAACACTGCAGTGGCATAACCAGCACCACCGAGAAATTTTTCAACAAGATCTTTTTCAAGTGGAATCGTAGAAACTACCTTATTTGTAAGATCCACCTTGAGTATCTTACCATTGTATCCTTTCATGAAATCCATAAACCAAGATCGATCTTAATCCATAATAATCTTATTCTATCTCGAGCATACAAGAATGTTAATGAGAATAAAACCAGTTCAAAATGGAGATCTTATTCATCTTTCAAGGATTGAAAAAGAATTATTTAAAGAGGATGCTTTTGGAGTGTTTTTACTCTTTCATTATCTGCAAAATCACCTATTGTTTCAGAAAATCATCGATGACTCAGATGAAATTATCGGATTTGGAATAATCTCACAATTCAATCCCGCTCTTCTTAATCCTCATGAAATGGAATATGTCGACACTTTGCTAAAAAATAAAAAGAAAATTGCACATTTGGTAGATTTTGCAATTCGAACACAATACTGGAATCAAGGATATGGCACAATTCTATTACATCAATTTATAACTACCTTGATAGAAAAAGGATATGATTTTCTCTATCTGGAAGTGGATTCGTCCAATTCAAGAGCCTTCCAATTTTATAAGAAATGTGAGTTTGAGGAAATCGGAATTATCCAGTCTTATTACAGCACGGGGCATGATGCCATTCTAATGTTAAAATCATTGGAAAGATTTTCATAAACCTTGTGAGACAACACAATATTAAGGTTTTTTCTGACTATGGATCTTGTTAGTTATTAAAACATTCTAAAAAGTGAACAACCATGTCCGATAAACCAAAAATTACTGATGAAGAGCTTAGGAAAGGAGCAGAGAACTTATCAAAGGTCTCTGAAGAAGAATTAGCACGAATTAAAGCGGAAAAGGAAAAGCGTGCAGAAGAACTAGCAAAAGTAAAAGCTGCACTTGAAAAAGCAGGTCAATAGTCTTTTTTTTCCAATCTCTTTTTTTCAGCACTTGCTTAAAATTTTAATAATTTTTAATTGATTTTTTTCTCCAGATATGTCCAAATAGTATCATACATTAAGTTCAAACAACTTTAGAAGATGATTTTATGCAAATCCTACATAGCGACCCAAAAAAAGGAGAAGTAAAGGTATTAATCCAAGAACTTGAGGATTTGTGGACTTTATACAACATCATAAAACCAAACGATCTTGTGAGGGCCCGGACTTTTCGACGAGTCGTCATGCGAGACGGTGATGCAGGAGAACGTCGTCCTATGGTTCTGCAAATCCAAGTAGAAAAATGTGAATTTCATGAGTACTCAAACAGGTTACGAGTACTCGGGCAAATTAAAGAAGGTCCTGATGAATTTGTGTCAATTGGACAATATCATACATTGAATGTAGAAATAGGAACGAAACTTCTAATTCAGAAAGATAATTGGTTTAAGCATGAAATTCAAAGGTTGGAAAAATCAACAGGAACATCAACCAATAAAATTGTACTTGTCTGTGCGATAGAATCAGGACTCTCTACTATCGGTCTAATTAGTAATTATAGTTTATCAATTATATCCACAATTCGGCATAATATTCCTGGAAAAAGGTATCGAGACCAAACCCAAAATAAAAATCGGGAGGAGAAGGAATTTTATGACTCGATATCAAAGGTGTTAATTGAAAATATCAAAAATCAAGAGATATCCATGGTGATCCTCTGCGGACCTGGATTTATAAAGGAGCATTTCAGTCAACATCTGAAGAATATCTTTACTAATGAGAAGATACAAATCGATATTCGCTTAGCATCTGCAAGTTCTGCTACGCCCAGTGCTATAAATGAAATTATTAGACAAGGAGTTATTGCAGAATTTATTTCCGATCACCGACTATCTAACGAAACTCAACTGCTCAATGATTTTGTGGAGCGCCTAGGGAAAGACCAAGGATTGTTTACATATGGATTTGATGAAACTCTTTTAGCAGCTAATCTTGGTGCTATTCAAGATTTATTAATAACTGATTTAGTCATGCGAACAAGAATAAACAAGGATGATCGGAAAAAACTAGAAGAATTATTTTATCTTGTGGAAAATGGAAGAGGTAAAATACACATAATATCTACTCTTCATCCTGCGGGAGATCAATTACAGAATTATTCTGGTGTGGCATCATTATTGAGGTTCAAGACTCAATGATAAAAGTAGATGAAAAATCCGGGATACCTTTATTTGGATTAGATTTTATAGGAATTTTAGACAGAGGAACAAACCTCTTAGAGATCAAACCTATTACCATATGTAATTTGCGGTGTAAATACTGTTTTGTTAACGCTCATTTTGGGGATTATAAAGACCTACCATCAAAAGAGAAGCAGTCCAAAGTAAATAATTTCATAGTGGATGTTGATTATATTCTGAAATGGCTGAAATACGCTTTAGACAACAAGAAATGTGATGATATAGAAGTACATATTGCTCCTTACGGCGAATTTTTTCTCTATCCACGGTATCTAGAATTAATCAAAGGAATCAGAAAATTTTCTCAAGTAAAAATTATATCCATCCAGACAAACGGTACCCTTTTAACTGAAACTGTAGTAAAAGATCTAGAAAGAGCTGGTGTGAGTAGGTTGAACATTTCTTTGAATGCCCTAAATGAGGATAGAGCTCAAAAACTAAGCGGGATACCCAATTATAACGTTAAAAAATTACTAGCGATATTTGATACAATTTTGAAAAGTCAGATCGACTTGTTAATAGCTCCGATTTGGTTCTTTAAGTACAACGATGAAGATATAATTGAGATCATCAAGCTTGCCAAAAAATATGAAGAAAAGGGTTTTACATCACCCTATCCTTTTTTAGGTATCCAAAATTACCTCGTTTATAAGAGTGGGCGTAAATTTTGGAAAGTAGAGCCACGTCAGTTCATTCATTTTTATCAAAAGTTATCCGAAATGGAAAAAACTTACAATACCAAACTGAAATTAGGTCCTCATGATTTTGGGATCCACACCACCGTTCCTATTACCCCCCCTGTAGAAGTTGGAGCAAAGATTTCTGTAACTATAATTTGTAAAGGACGTTCTAACGTCGAATATATTGGTGTATTAGATGAGAAATGGGCGGTAAAAGTGCTTTCAAAGGTTTCTTTGGTTCCGCAACAAAGAGTCACTGTGTTGGTAATTAAACAAAAACTTAAAGAGAATCTAATCACTGCAAATATTTCGAGTAGTTTTTAAACCTCCCCTACTCATTATCACATCTAAAATTTACTTTTCGACATTTTCGGACTTTATATTCTTTCTAATTTACATAGATAAGAAGTTTTTCTATATTTTATAAGAATGGGGGGTTCCGAAAAGAATTTGAATTCCAAAAATATCACAAACAAAAATATCTCAAGTTGTTTGTTCTACCTGAACAAAGACGCTGTTTCTCACTCAAATAACTTGTTAGAAACTAAAATTAAGTTTAAAACACTATATACAAACTCGCATATTTTTCTTTTACAGTTTTTTGAGAAGTTTTTTGCATTTCTTCCATCTTTTGTCTATTTTAATACCCAATATGTATTTTTTTTCATTCCCTCACAAAAAAACCGATTAATCAATACCAAGTATTCTAGTAGGAAAACGGCTTTTTTTAGAAAATTCACCAAAAGGATATGCTTGATAAATTATAATGAACCAGTTAGGTTGGACATTTTAGTCAAAAACTTATTCTCACATATTCCGATTCACTTCTTGGATTATAAAATTGAGGGAATAGAACCAAAACTAATCTCAATCTATATGTTTACTAACGAATCTTATTTAAAATTTGCTCTCGGTAGTAAAGGGATATACATCAAGACAATTAATGATTTATTGCATTCTTGTTTAGATCAAAGAATTACCTTGTTTATTCGATCAATTGGTGAATAGCTATTCGTAAGCAACATTTTTTATTCCCAGATACCGATGAATACTTGAGAAAAATGGCTCAAAATCTAGTACTCAAAATACTCATTCTAGGGTCTGAAAACGTAGAGAACTACAAAATTATAGCGGATCGGTATTTTTCAACTGATTATAAGACGATAGTGGGAGTAAATGTTCTATTGAAAACAATCCCAGTAGAATTTGAAGGAAAACGGGTGAATTCAGTATTATCTCTATGGGACATATCTAGCAAATCAAGATTTGAGGACATACGGAAGATTTTTTTTAAAGGTGGAGTCGGAGCGTTATTCTTATTCGATTTAAGTAATCCTTCAACATGGTCTCATGTAATCGAGTGTTATAAAGAAATCGAAGTCGCATTCACCAAAATTCCTTTCATGGTGATTTCAAACTTGCGCAGTTCAAAGCAAATCACTGTAAATGAAAATGACATTAAAGCGTGGGTCGAACAAAAAGGAGGTCATTATATCCAAATTGATATGCATAATTTAAGCCGTATGGAATCCACGTTTAAAAATTTAGTTGCAGAAATACTTTCCAGCAATACTTCATTGTGAAGTAGGTTCTGGTTCTTGATTGATATAGCTAATCAAGTAAGGAAAAGTGAAGATTTAACTAAATTAACACCAGAAGTTCTTGATGAACAGTAGGAAGAAAGAATGGGAACATGAATGGCAGCCATAACAATTGAGAGTCAAATTCAAGAATTAATGAAAAATTTAGGTGACATATCCTATGATGAGGTTGTGAATCGTAGGAAAACCCAAATTTTATTAGAAGAACTCATCAGTTTGGATTTATCTCACCTTAATTTATCAGTTTTAAAAAAACAAATCACAAATTTCCAATCCTTAAGAAAACTCGACCTTAAATATAACATATTATCGGAAATCCCTCCATTTATTGGCACTTTATCTCAATTAAGAACCTTGAATATGAGAAATAATCATCTGACAAGTTTGCCTGCAGAAATAATCAATTTAACCCACCTTCGAAAATTGGACATGCGAGAAAATTGGTTTACCGAATTTCCTAAACAATTATTAGAACTAGAGCATTTACAGGAACTAAATATAAGTAATAATTGTATCAAATATGTTCCTCCAGAACTCTTAAAATTACAAAATTTGCGTTCCTTAATAGCAAAGAATATGCATCTCTACCAATTCCCCCATTTTAGCTCATTATTAACAAAATTACAATTTATAGATTTAGGGGGGAACCTCATTTCATCTTTTCCTGAATCTCTCGATTCTTTAAAAAATCTCAAGATATTAATTTTACAAAAATGCCAATTTCATTCTATAGCACCCCAAATATGTCAACTTAACAAATTGCAAAGGTTAGATTTCCGGTCTAATCATATCAAAGAAATATCAAATTCACTTTATTCAATATTATCTTTAAGAAGAATAGATCTTATTTCCAATAATATTCGTAAAATTTCTGAGGAAGTTGGTAAATTGACTAAATTAGAAGTTTTGCGTCTGGCAGATAATAAAATCGAGGACTTACCACCAAACGTTTCAACTTTAACAAAATTAGCTCAATTAGAACTTCATAACAATAAACTGAAGAGCATTCCGGAAGGAGTATTCAGTCTTTCAAATCTCAGAGAATTAACCTTAAATAACAACCATTTAGAAGAAATTCCAGAATCAATATCACAACTCATATCATTACGCTTTTTGGACATCTCAAATAATAAATTTGAAAAATTACCATCATCACTTTCGAAATTACGAAATTTAAAGGGGTTATGGATTTCTGAATCAATGCAAAACCATCCAGAAAATCAATCCGTTATTGAAAAATTAGGAAGAAATAAATGCGTGATCCAAACTAATTCATAAAAGGATGCTAGATGAACCAAGAGAAAGAGAACGAGGATTCAAAGATATTTTACATGGTCATTCAAGAGTTAAATTTGAATGAACGGGTAAAAAGAATATTGAAACGCTCAAATACAATTTTCTTAGAAGATCAATTACTATCTCTCAACTTATCTAATATGCAGATTCGAATCCTTCCTGATTTGCTTTTTGAATTAAAAAATCTGATTCATTTGGATTTATCTTCTAATTTTATATCCGAACTATCAAATGATGTTCAAAAATTACGGAATTTAAGATCTTTAAATCTTCAGAGTAATAAATTAAAAGTACTTCCGGAAAAATTAACGGAATTAAATAATCTTCAATTTCTCGATGTGGGGAGAAATAAGATAGGGAATTTACCAGAAAATATTGGAAAATTGCAAAATTTAGAATCCCTAAACATTAAAACCAACGAGCTTCTTCAATTGTCTTCTAGTTTCTGGGAATTAAAGAAATTGAAGAAACTAGATATGCGAGGAAACAAACTAGCAACATTATCACCAAAAATTCAGAATCTTCAACACCTACAATTTCTTAATCTACAAAGAAATAAACTCACAGAATTACCAGATGAAATAAGCAAACTAATCAACTTATTTCGATTAGATGTTCGAGATAATTATCTACGTGAACTACCTGAAAATTTCATGAATTTACATAATCTAAAACGACTAGAAATTGGATTTAACCGGCTTAATATTCTTAGCTCTAATTTTGGTAGATTACGTAATCTAGAGGAATTTCAAGCCTACAAAAATGAACTAGTTACGATTCCGGAGAAGATTGGGAACCTAAAAAAACTAAATAAATTAGATCTTCAGTTCAATCGAATTAAATACCTTCCCTCTTCAATTTGCCGATTAGAAAATCTAGAAGAATTGATACTCAATCACAATAATATATCTGAAATTCCTGAATGTATCAGCTCTCTGAAAAAATTAACCAACTTGCATATCCAACATAATTATATTGAATTTCTACCAAAATCTCTGAACTTTATGGAATTAGCTTATTTGGACATTTCCAATAATCCTAATCTTCACTATACACTGACCATCGAGTTTCTTGATAAAGTTGAACTTTTAGTCGTAGATGATCACCAGTATGACAAATGGCAGCAAAATTTACAATCTTTCAGCGAAAAAATTCGAATTGTTCCCAGATTTACCTCACATTCCCATTAGAAGTCGAGGATAAGAAATATTTGAGTATTTTTTCATTGGAATTGCCAGTGATTCTTGCATGAATTGAGACAACAATGGTGGGGAGTGACATTCAAATTGTACACCCATAAGTTTCTTATTTTGATATTCAATCATTACACTCTCAATTGATATGCCATTAATCGAGGTTTTTCTTCGATGTTTTATAATTTGAATTACATTAAAATCTCCTGAATATAAAATTTCAAGAATCTTATTATTTTGTATCACATGCTGGGTAGATTTCTTAAGTGACATTACGACATTATCAAACAAAGATTCACCCTCAATCAACTCAATTGTCTGATTAATAGGTTTTTCCCATAATTCGAAATATCCCTTGGTTTCTTGAAGAATCTTTACTTCCAATAATTGATAAATCTCAGAATAAGCTCGAATTTTCATCCCTATTTCAGTTGAGTGTAGATTGTAATAAAGATCCACTCTTACTTCCATCGGTGTTTTGTAAAGCATTTCCTGAATACAGGATGCCCATTGGGGTTTTTGTGATTCAGAATAAAAAATTCTCCATTCCCACATATTCACACCTTACGAAATGAACTCCATTAAATGATCATCAATATACTCTAATTCACCCTCCCCTAACTCAATGGGGTGAATCATAATTGGAGCAAATTCATTATAAAATTCTGTTAATTCCTCATAAATTTCCTCATGCACATCCATATTTACCGTATTCTTTGCCCCAATATATCGCATTTTACAGTATAGTTCAGTTCTGACATCATTTTCAAGTGTTTTTTGGTATTTTTCGATAGTTAATTTATACACCCGATTTGATGTGTTATGTTTTACCAAAAATCCATAACTTCGGAAAAAGGCATATCCATCAATGGTTATTGAAGACAATAAATAATCGTTCAGATTAGTCACGGAGTTTACCATTGCAGTCCGTATAGGATGGTGATAATGCTCAGTTATGTAAAATTCTGGTGATGAGGTTTTTATTGGTTTGCTTTTTGGTGGTAAATAATATTGGATTTGGGGACCATGTATTCGTATCACCATAGAAGGAATAGGGAATCCCAAATATCCTGAGACGTAATTTTCATTCTTAATCAACATTCTTGCGTCCTCATCATATAATGCGAAGGTTTTGGATGAACGGATGAGTTTGTATAAATAACCCGTTATATTACCATATCGATACCAAGACTGGTGAACAGGAAAATACCCTGATATGTGTTTTCCATAAGGTTCTGTCCATAATGTTTGATTTTGAATATAGGAATCGGAAACTAAGGTTGTTCCCCTCCACTTCTTTGAGATAAATGCTAAACATCCATATTTTCGTAATATCTCACTTATATGAGAATCTAATACCTTCTCTTTTTTTATCATAAGAGGGTCTACTTTGAATTCTAACCTGCAAAATTTTTCTCGGTCTAAATATTCTCCTGTGATATCGGGATGGGTTAAGAAATCATATTTGTTTAGAAAATCTAATCCATAATATTCTACACCAGGGTCGATAGTGATCCTAATTGTCTGTTTCCATACTGGATTATCAGGAATTAAATGAATTCGTGAATATTGCGTCATTAAATAGGGTACTAATGTTTTTGAGTGAATTGAGCGTACCTGACTGTTGAGTAGTTTACGCAATTCGGGGCTTAACCGTTCATCTAATTCCGATGGAACACATAAAAGAGTGACAATCTCTTGAAGAGTTAAATTTGATTTTATCTCTTTAGAAATATCTTCTTTTCGTAATCGACTTTTTGTTTTGAAAGTTGATTGGTGAAGTAACCCTTCCTCCGAAGCTCTCTGGATACGGAAAATAATGTCATCCCCACTCCCTGTTTGAGAAGAGATTAGCTTTTGGTCCTGTGAAGTTTGTTCCGAGAATCCCTTGTAATACATCTCATCATGATTCAGTGTTGACTTTATCTCCAAGACATTGAATCGACTCTCTCCAGAAAAACTTAGAGTATTTTCTTCTCGATTTTTCTCATAAATTCTACCCTTTATTGAGATTCCAGGTCGCACCCCCAATTTTGAACCGAAATAGATTGTTTTAGTAACTGGAGAACTGGGAAAAGTAGTAGCTTTAAACCCAATTTTAACAAAATCATTAATTAAGGGTTTCAAATCTTGAGAATAAAACACATATCGTAACTCAGATCGCTCCAAATCTATAGTTGGCAGGGATTTTCGCATATTTTCTTCATTCCTCTATATTACTCAGAAAATTCTTTCAGTTCAAAGAGACCTAAACGACAAAAAACTCTTTTTATATATATTTGCTTGGAATTAAAAAAGATATGGATGAATCGTTAAGATATAAAATATGTGTGGAAAGAGATGCTTGCATATCATCCTATTTTTTAGTACCAGTCCTTCGTGCGGCTATGAGCCCGACTTTACGACCAGGTGGAGCATTTCTACTAATTGTAGTTGGTTTATGAGGGCTCTTGTGACCACCCCCTCCGAATGGGTGCATAGCAGCAGACATTGCAACACCAGAGGTTCTAGGCCATACCCTGTGACGAGTTTTCATTAGATGGTATTTTGTTCCGGCTTTAACAAATGGCTTAATTTGCCTTCCACCTCCTGCCACTACTCCTACGGTAGCTCGTGCATTCAATGGGATTCGTTTAACCTTACCTGATGGTAATTTAAGATTTGCATGAGTTGGGGTTTTGGTCATCATTGTTGCATAACCTCCGGAGGCTCGAACCATTTTACCTCCATCATCTTTTTGACCCTCAATATTGTAAACATACGTTCCTTCAGGAACATTTTCTAATAATAATATATTTCCAACTTTTATTTCGGTTTTATTTCCAATTTCAATGGTATCTCCAACCTTGATACCTTCTGGAGGAAGATATAATTCCTTCTCCCCATCCTCATATTGGATTAGAGCAACCGGTGCTCCTCTACCAGGGTCATGGAGTAAATCTTTGATTGTAGCTTTGATTGGACCTTCAACTGTGTGGTGGAAATATCGGTATTTCACCGCTCCTCGACGTTTATGGGTCGGACTTTGAAAATTTTTTGTTCCACGACCTCTCCGTTGCACTAATATACGCTTACCCATTTGAATCACTGTATTGTGGGATCTTCATGATCTGAATCTGAATGGCTTAATCAATTATTCAATATTTTTGAATTTTGTCATTTGTCAAGAGGATTAAAACCAATAAATAAACTAGGAAAACTTTTTTTCATAATGATTGTATAGCTTACTAGAGAAATCCAATGGAAGAAAATCGACCTGCTACAGACAATAAACGATTACGAGCGAAAATAGATGAATTGACTAAGGAAAGAGATCTTTATAAACATAATTTTCAAAGATTACAAAGCCAAATTCAACGGACCCGCCCTCCACTATTAATCGCCAATGTTACCCGAATGTTTGACGATGGTTATTGCATTATTCATACTCCGTCGGGAAATGATTTTTTAGTACAAAATCCATTTAAAGAGCTTAGTCCCGGGGATTCCGTAGGGATAGATCAAACCACTTTCAATCTTATTAAAATTCTACCTCCAAATGTCGACAGATTTGTGGCTGGAATGGAATTAGATGAAAAACCAGAAGAAACCTACGAAGACGTTGGAGGGTTGGATGAAGTCATCATATCTCTACGAGAAGTTGTTGAACTAGCCATTACCAATCCTAAGATTTTCAAAACAATTGGAATCAAACCTCCCAATGGAGTACTTCTAGAAGGAGATCCCGGAACTGGAAAAACGCTGTTAGCACGTGCAGTTGCAAATGCTACGAATGCTACTTTTATCCGATTAGTCGGTTCCGAACTGGTTCAAAAATATATTGGAGAAGGTGCCCGATTGGTAAGAGAATTATTTGCTCTTGCAAGAGATCGAGCTCCATGTATTCTATTTATAGATGAAATAGACGCCATTGCATCAAAAAGAACTCCAGACTCCCAAGTATCCGATCGTGAAGTACAACGCACTCTTATGCAATTACTAGCAGAGATGGATGGATTCAATGAACTTGGGAATGTAAAAATATTAGCAGCAACAAATCGCCCGGATATTCTAGATCCTGCAATACTTCGTCCAGGTCGATTCGATCGGATTATACATGTTCCCGATCCTGATCCCGTAGGTCGCTTAGAAATCTTTAAAATCCATTCACGAAAAATGCCATTAAAAAATGTCAAGCTCAGTGTATTAGCTGAAAAGTGGGAAAAATTAACTGGAGCAGATATTAAAGCAATCTGTGTGGAAGCTGGTCTAAATGCAATCCGAAATAACAAAAGTATTGTTACTCAACTTGATTTTGAAATGGGATATAACCGATATTTCCGAAAGCTTCAAGAAAAACGTGTAGGTGCTGCAGTCTACACCTAACCTCGTTATTTTTTTTCCTTATCTGCTTGAGTTCCCCAGTAGTGTTCTCGAGGATTAGGATCTAAAGTAGTAGTCATCTTCTTGATATTTTCTTCGATACCTTGCATTAATAAATATCCTGAATTTGGTTCGCGATTTGTAATTTCTCCTGCTATATTCGTAGTCATTATTTTTTCTACTTCTTTCACATTTCGAGTATGTCCCAGCGTCCATATCATCTTAGCGTATGCGGCTGATGGTAGCATATTTGCTCCTTCAATTACACCTAACGCCAACATGTCTCTCCCAGTTTCGTACACTCGTAAATTTGTGAATCCATACAAAGGTTCTACCACAATACAAACGGGAATTTCTTCTTCTTGAGCACGTTGTAATCCGGGGAAGAAGTCGCTAGGAACATGCCCAAGACCCGTTCCGAGTATTACCACTCCGTGGTATCCCAAATCAATCAAGGAATTAAGAATTTCAGGGTCCCATCCAGGATAAGAATATAATATCGCTACTTTCGGATCAATTTTCGTATCAAGGTAGGTGTCTTCAATTTTTCCTCTTGGTTTTACATCATCTTTGAAAAAACTGATATTTTGATGGGAATCTATCATTCCTAAGGGTATATCAGAAAGAGTTTTAAATGCGTCACGTCTACTAGAATGCATTTTCCTCACTCGAGTTCCCCGATGGATCAAATTGTAGGTATCCGAAGTATTTCCGTGCATACAGACGACAACTTCAGCTAAATCTGCATACCCAGCAATAGTACTTGCATTAATGATATTCATCGGACCATCACTAGATGGTCTGTCTGAACTTCTTTGTGATCCAACGATTACTATCGGAGCGGCGAGTTCTTTCAAGAAATATGATAAAGCGGAAGCAGTAAACGCCATAGTATCTGTACCGTGCCCCACAATCACTCCGGAAGCACCATTGCGAAACTCCTGCAAGATAGCTTCAGCTGTTTTTACCCAATACTCAGGTTTGAAATTTTCTGATAGAATTGAATAGATCTTTTTAGGCGTTAGATTGCAAATATTCATGAGTTCAGGAACAGCACTAAATAATTCTTCTGGAGTGAATGCAGGTAATACAGACCCTGTTCGATAATCTAATCGGGATGCAACTGTCCCTCCTGTTCCTAATAATGATACATTCGGTAATTCGGGTTTGGTCTTTACAGCAACTTCAGGAAGATGATAATGTCCTTTTTGATACCCGATTTCAGTTAAGGTGCATTCTTCGGTAATCTTTACACCAATATTGTAACCAGTATCAACTTTTACTACCAAATAATCTTCTGCGGTGTGTTCAGAGCGAGGTAGAACTACACCCTCATAAACCGAATTTCCTCGAGTGACCTTGACAATTGACCAGACCCCGATCTTATCCCGAATAAGTCGTTCTCTTAAATCTCCTTTGTAACCTGTGGGGTCCCTCATCAAGTCTTCTTTTTTCATTTCTTATCCCCCTTTTCCTGTAAATACTTTGCTACTGCATAATCATATATCGATGGTTTCTCCACTGAATACGCATTTTTGAGGTCTTCCATGATCTCTTCTAGGTAAATCTTAGATGTGTCGACTCCTTTCCGACGTAAATGCTTCATTGTCTCCGTTAAGTAAGAATAAACTAGTTTAGGACTAATGGAATTTTTATTTACAATATGAATAAATTCTAAAAGACGATTTTCATGAACTAAATTTTGTAAATGTTCGAATTCCAATCCATATTTTTCTTGAAATTCCTTTTCCAATTCCCATGGACGTTTTTTAACTTGCTCCTTAAGGTGTTGAATTTTTTGTAAATCTAAGTCTAATGCAGGTGTATCGGTATCAGGATATAACCGGTCCTTTCCATGAATAACTCTGAGGAATTCTGTATTCCCATTTGGTAATAATCTACGTGTCTCTTGGGGAACTCCCTTAATTGCATATTTTAACCGTTCGATTATTTTTTTCATGGCATGGATTGTCCATGAATTTTTTCCCATTGCTAGACAATATGCATCCTTATCCTTCAAATAAAGCACTTTACGTATTTTATTGTCTATTTTTTTGTCAATTAATGAAATCAAGAACGGTATCGTGTCCTTTTTCTTCCTTTGGGCGGTTTCTGCAAGTTCATCCGAATGAAACATGTGATCTACCAATATTCCACTGATCAAACTTGCTTTTTCGAATACATCTTGACCGAAATCTTTTCCAGGTTGAATCTCCAATCCTAAAATTCCATTGAATTTAGGAACTCGAATCGCCATGACACTTAATCCTTCGGGAATACTTTCAGTCGGTAATTCTTCCGTAATTTCGTAATATGTATGCTCTAAATCATCTGGTTTGAATCCTTGCTCTTTCAAAATCTTAGCGATATGTATTAGCATATCTTGTCTAACAGCTTCACGTCGGCACAACGTATCAAGCATAGGTAAATCTTGTACTCCCTTAATTTCTACACGATCTCCCCCTTTAATACTTATATTTACATCTTGCCTTGCAGAACCGATGCCTGTTCTCCCGATTCCACTGAGTCGAAGTGTTAATCCTATAATTTCTGCTAGTTTTTTAAGATCTTTTGGATTAGAGCAATCTTTATGATCAGTGATCACTTCAACAAGAGGTATTCCTAAACGATCAAGATTATAATACACTGTTCGTCCGTAGTTTTCAGTTTTCAGTTTACGAGCGGCATCTTCTTCGACAGTTAGGTTTGTAATTTTTACCCTTTTCCCATTTACTTCCACCCAACCGTCTCTAGCAACGATTAAAGTTCTTTGAAATCCCGTTGTGATAGATCCATCTAAATACTGTTTTCGTGCCACAATTGCAACATCTACCAAAGCTGAGCAATTTAACCAATGGGATAATTCAAATCCACTATATATTGCATCTAAGTCGGGCCAAAAGGGAGGTTGTTCATCTTGTTCGTACAAACATGTACAATCTGAGTATGCATGATATATCACCCGATATCCTTTTTCATATTCGATAAGCATACCTTCATCAAAATCGCCCATTTCACCCAATACAGGTCGAAATTTTCTTTCGAACAAATAGTCTGGTGGATTTGTTCTGAGGGCAGGTTTACAGTGACAAAATAATTTACGTTTGGAATTGATCTGATGATGTACCTCAAGACCAGCCTTGAATCCAAGTTTCTCAAATGAAATATTATTGGGATCGAGCATATAGTTATCCTCTATATTCGAGGATTATTGAAGTGAAAGTTATCTATTAAAAATTCCTAGTTCGACTAGGTTACTCTCATTGGGTCGATAACTGAGACCACGTGTTTTTCTAATGTCTGATCATTGATCATTTTTTCGGTGAATCGGGCACTCACCCGAGCAGCACTACCATCTCTACTTTTACGATCTTTTGTTCCATATTCACACTTAGGATTATTGCACACAAATCTTCGATAATCTTTCTTTTCTTCGGCTCTATCCTTAGATTTATTCATACATTCTGGGTAATTACTTTGCCGAATTGGAGTGTATCTTATTTATTTAATAATTAAGGGTTAATAACGACATATGACATAGATATTCGCCAAAGCTATGCCATTTCTAAATGAATTCGGAAACCTAATGCTAATAGAGAGAAAAAGAGGAATTTTCACTTATTTGTCTTGGATGTAAATTGATTGCATAACAATTTTATTATTAGGTAACTCCATATATATAGTCAAAATTAAGTTCATAATTTCTGCACCATAGAAGCTGTTTATATATTTCGATATGGTCTATTGTTTTTGTGTTATCTACCTCAAAGAATTTAGAGCCCTCATATATCTTAAATTTACCATAACTACTACCATCAGTGTAGTATATTGTCACCTTATAATAGGTAATACTTGTTCCCTCAAGAAAACCTTGAAGATAGATTTCATCAATACCCGCTGGAGATTCAAAATATACCTCAACAACAATCCTATCTAATCCCCCACCAACCCGTTCAGCTGTAAGATACCAATATTGCTCATCATCATAGTCTAAAGTAGCACCATTCCAATTGGACTCAGAGCCATCTATAATTTCTCGATGAGTAACTGAGTGTCCAGTTCCATCAGTTGGAATTTGGCCAGGAATGTGAACAGCAAATACAAAACGCATGGAAGAGAGACCTATGCAAAATATTAACACCCCTATTACTATGTATTTCCCTAAAAATTTTTTTCTCATTTCTGTCACCAATATATATATATGTATATTGTCTCAAAGAGACAGATGAGTAAGGATCTAACAAATTTATAAATGTTTCTACACATAAATACCAAAGGGATTAAAAAGGATTTTATTAGAAACCAAATAAAAATCGAAAAATGTGCAGTACTCATGGGGGAAATCTCATTATCGAGTTTTCTATTGTATCTAAAATCTGTTCCGAAGAACTGGAAACAAACAATACAATTAATTTTCTTTTTCTTTTTGTCTTTCAACTTAATAATCGGACTAACATCCAAATTTACAATAACATACTATAGCAGATTCGAAACATTACATGAACAAACGTATCCGGCAGATTTTGCGATATTTTGCGACTTCTGTGATTTAGAAGCTATACATGAGATATTCAATGCTGAATATACTCAAAACTATCTTGGATATCGCACACGTCAGGTGTCCCAAAATAATATTACAACCAATCTTCCAATTACGAGTGAAATATCTACATGGGAGCTGAACTTTTCGGATATTGAGTTTCGTGACTATATTATAAGTTACACTCCATTAATAGGCGGAAATTTTCCAGAAAATAGCAATGAAGTCCTAATCTTCTCTTCCGATAGTTACAAACACAATTTAACCGTAGGGGATGAGATTCAAGCGAATCATTCTTCTGTTATTGCCAATTTGACAATATCAGGTGTTATCGAAACCGACTACGATGGTGAAGGAAGAGGTATCAATGATAATCAAGCAAGATTCGAGCTCATTTTCACAACTAGTGGTAAAACACCTTTTTTAGAGAGTTTTGCTAGTGACAATTCGGGTACAGATATATATTTCTATTTGGATCATGAAAAGCTGGACATATTGAATATCTTCCAAATACGTTCACGAACAAATAGATATATGGATGAAATGATTTCTCAGCTTATATCAAATAGTATTATTGGAGAGGATTTTAATTCCCATAATTACAATCCAATGATTGATGACATCATATATGGCGAATTTGGAGAGTTTTTCAGGTTTTATATGAAATACATGTTTATTATACTCCTCCCAATTTTCATAATCTCCATATTAATGCTTCATTACGCAATGAAATCATTTTCACAAATGAAATCGTCCTATATAAAAGAGTTAAGGTTCTTTACATCAACCAGGCAAATGAAAAAATATCTGATCGGAGAATTGATTATTTTCTATAATTTTGTCCCGTATACAATTTCAATTCTTCTAACCTTTTGTGTTAATTTTTTCTCTCGTTTCTTTCTCCCTTATAAATTCATATTTATTTCGGTAACTTCAGTCATTTTATTGT
The DNA here is from genome assembly GCA_004524545.1 of Promethearchaeota archaeon. Lineage (GTDB taxonomy): Archaea > Asgardarchaeota > Lokiarchaeia > Sigyniarchaeales > Promethearchaeaceae > AMARA-1. The sequence goes on along the minus strand of SDNX01000009.1, from coordinate 26,449 downwards.
TTTTACTAACCCAACTGCCATTTTTCTTATTAATGCGCAAAACGGTTTTAGAAATTGAAACTGAATTGAAAATTTCCCCAATTATCAACCAATATGTTAAGAAAAAAAAGAGGAGAAATATCAATAAAATATCCTCTATCATTATGATTGTGTTGCTTAGCATTTTATCAGGAATAGTTTTAATTGAAAACAATTTTTCTGAAGCAGAATTGATGGGAACTTCATTTTACTTCATCAAAGATTTACTTTATCCCATTTCAAATCCAACATATCAAATTATAGCTCCAGTTTTGTTTGGAATTATTGGAGGAGATCTTGTCCTTCAGGGAATGCATAAACTAATAAAATTTTGGAACATCAAAATTAGCCCTCTAACCAAGGAATATTTACAACAAATCTTGAAAAATCTTAGAAAGAAGGAGAAAATACTTAGAGCGATTATTACAACAATCATTATCTTGGTGAGTAGTGTTTTTTCTCAGATATATCGCGTAGAAAACGAAATACAGTTGGAAACAACACGACTCTATAATGACATAGGAGGGGATTTTCAGGTCCTCTCTCCCATTTTTTCTAATAATAGTTCGAAATCGATAGGCTCTTCTTTGAAAATATCCTATTCCAAAATAAGTCTTTATGTTGCAAGCCTTAAGAACGAAACAGACGAATATAATGGACGAAATACTGTGTTGTTAATCCAATTCGATGCAGATCACATAAGTTCCGTTTTAAATGAATATGCGAGTGAAAATTATGAAAAAAATCTCTATTCGAAAGTAAATCAATTGGGTGAGAATGAAATACTCATTTCAAAATCTATGTCCATCAAGTTGGATTTTTCATCTAACGAGAAATTGCATTTTAGAACCATTGAGGACGGTCCAAATATTCTAGAAAACGAATCTATTGAACTTGAGATAAGTGATTATTACAATTCACTACCTTTTAACATAGAACCAAGGTTTCTAACATCAGAATTAACATTACATTTGCATAGCATTGAAGTACTGCCCATAATAACCAAATCAACCTTGAATCTAAGTGAATTTCTTGTGAGTGGACATCATTATGATCTGTATTTAATACGACAACCGGAAACGGGAATTGATGAAATTTTGAGTGAATTTCCATCGGATTATCGAATTATTGAAAATTTGTATGATGAGATCCAAGATTTAGAAAACAATAACCATTATAGCGAGATATATCAATTCATGATAAACGTTCACTATATTCTTATAATTCATGTTATAATTTTCATCGGATTTTTGTTTTTTTCATTTTTACATAGCCAAAAAAGACTATTCCAGTCTTTATGTTTTCATGGGTTAAAAAAATCAGATATATCTCGAATTATTATGAGAATGTTTCTGTTTTTGATATTTACTGGAATAACCGTAGGATTATGTACTATTGGATTGGACAGCATATTAAATTGGTTAAATCGGATTCATATTACAACCTATACAAGCCAAATTTATTCGATAAAATATATTTTTTCGTGGAATGTTTTAATAACCATATTCATTTTTGTTGGTCTATCTCTAGCTATATTCTTTGTTACACAGAAATTGGTTAAAAAATATACTCAGAGCATTTATCCAATAACTACTAATAAGGAGAAAACAAATGTCAGAAAAACAAGATGATGAAAATGCGATAATTTGTGAAGATATTGTTAAAATCTATGATTCTGGTGAAGTAAAAACCTCAGCACTCAGAGGATTATTTTCAAAATTTTCTTCTGGGAAGATTTATTTAATCTTAGGACCATCGGGAAGCGGTAAAACAACTTTGTTAAATCTAATTGGAGGATTGGATACCGTTTCTAGTGGAAGTATAAAGGTATTCGGAAAAGAGATAACAACTTATTCATCTCAAGAACTTGAATCATATAGATTGTCGGAAATATCATACATATTACAAGAACCTGTCTTTATATCTTATCTGAATGTAAAAGAAAACCTTTTATTTGCAATTTCTTCACGAAATCGCAAAATAAGCGATGAAAAACTCCAAGATATTCTAACAACTACAAACTTGTCTAAATTGGTAAATCACGATCCTGATTCCCTATCTGGTGGTGAAAAACAAAGATTGAGTGTTGCAATAGCACTTGCTTTAGATAACTCGATTTTCTTGTGTGACGAACCTACTGGTCAATTGGATGTAGAAAATAAATATTTAATTGCAGAATTACTAAAAAAAATCCAGAAGAAGAATTCTTCGAAAATTTTCATAATAGTATCACACGATCCGTTATTTGTCGATTATGTTGATGAGATCCTTGTTATTGAGGATGGAGTAATAAAACAAAGCGTTGAAAGAATTAGTTTAGAGTCTCAAAAATCTGCACAGTTACAGATGGATTTAAAAATAGATCGACTCTATAAAACTATAGACAAACTTAAAGAAGAGATTGATAGACAGTAGAGAAGAAAAAAAAATAATTTTTAAGATTACTTTGTGAGATTAATCAATGAATATGAATGTAATCTATTCATTCAGTAATAATATCTCTAGGTTTTTTGTTTTAGTAAATTATATGGGAATTAGTAAAATTGGAAGGAGTAATTCAACCTAAAAGTCCGATATTGCTCAAATAATAATGATTTTCTTGTTGATTAATCCACATCTGTAGTGTTACGCTCGAGAGATACACTCGGGTATAAGGTGCGCTTACGTAGATGATGAAAATAACCTACTCATCCATACGCAGGGGTTGGATTAATCTATGTATTTTCATGAATAGATCCCATATTTTCCTTTATCTACATTAAAACCACGGCTAAGCTATCGTTATTATTTTCCATAATCAAGTCTTGTGGATTTAACGTAGGAGTGCTTGAGGATTAAAATTTTGACGCTAAGCACTCGCTAGGTGTAGATTAGTCAATTTTTAAAGCAAAAGTAAAAAAGGATAGTGGATTTATATTATACAACTCCATATATGTAATCAAAATCAAGTTCAAAATTTTTGCACCATAGAAGCTGTTTATATATTTCAATATAGTCTACCGTTTTTTCCTCATCTACTTGGAATGATTGTGAACCCTCAGATATCGTAAATTTACCATAACTACTACCATCAGTGTAGTAAATTGTCACCTTATAATAGGTGATGCTTGTTCCTCCAAGAAAACCTTGAAGATATATTCTGTCAATACCCGCTGGAGATTCAAAATATACCTCTACAACAATCCTGTCTAATCCCCAACCAACCCGTTCAGCTGTAAGATACCAATGATTACCATCGTTAAGGGTTAAAGTTGCACCATTCCAATTAGACTCAGAACCGTCTATGATTTCTCGATCATCAACTGGACGTCCAGTCCCATCCGTTGGCATATCGCCTGGAGTTGCTACAGCAATCAAAATATGGAATTGAGAGAAGGAAATGCAGAAGATTAATACCCCAATTACGATATATTTCCCTAAAAATTCTTTTCTCATTTCTGTCACCAATATGTATATTGTCTCAAAGAGACAGATGAGTAAGGATCTTACAAATTTATAAATGTTTTCATACATTAATTAAAAATGATTGAGAAGGATTTAATTCTGGCACTCTATGAAAACTTTTTCATAAATCCCGTAAAATAAAAAGAGATTGTCTATGAAACGCGGAAGGAAATATGATCGTTATTTTTAACACTCCAACCTATACCACATTATTTGCATTATCAACCATTAAAATTACTCGAAATTCTCTCTTAATTGCAAAGTGATTAAAATCATAACTGCAACAAAAGTATATTAATCGCCTTACCAACCCTAACAATTCTCATAAGTTTCTGATTGTGTGTGAGACCTAGAAATTTTGATATATTTTATTGTTTGATGTCATAATTTCTCGCTAAGTTACACCAGTGCGACTTAATTTAATAGATAAAAAATCCATTTTCGGCTTTAAATACTTCCAAGGAACCTAATTATCAGAGCCAAAATGGAAAAATCAACGACTTCAAACCATAAAGGAAAATATTGTCATTATTGCTATTCAACAGAATTTATTCGCACCAAACAAGGTTTTTTTGTGTGTGTAAAATGTGCAACTGAATCTATCGAGATAAATATTGGAATCTCGGACCAAAAAATCCGTGATCAAACTCTACCGGGTTTTTGGAATTATCCGAATGCGGAAAGAAACAAAATTGCATTCTTGGAACTGATTGCGTACGCAACTCAATCAGAAGACCTCAAATATTATAACAGAAAACATAAGGAAGCTTGTGAGGAGATACACCGTATTTGTTCTGCGTTAGAAATACCTTATGGAATTCATATGGAACTGATCACTGCATTTGAGTATTTCTACCCAATTATCTGTGAAACTTTCAAAGAAAAAACATATCCGCGGCACATTACGAAATTTGTTCCTGTTTTAATCTATCAAGTCTTGAAGATACGGTTGAAAGGACGGGTAACTATCAAAGAAATATGTGAGAAAATTGATTGTGCAGCTGACTTTAATTCAGTATTATGGAAAACTTATCATATTTTCTCTTCAATGGGGAAATTCTCCTAAGTAGGGAGTTGATAATCAAAGTCAGAACTGATAAATATTTAATGTTTCTAACTTTTGGTTAGGGGTTTTTTTGGTTTCTTCACTCCTGTCATACAACCCACTACTATCAATAAATAATATTTCATGTAGTGTTATTCAGAAGATTGATAGCAGATTCATTTATTTGCTTGAATTTAATCAGCCCATTCATTATATTCACTAATATATCGACAAATTCCATTTGAATCAATCCACTTAAAATAGGATTACTGAGCCATGTTTGAGATACTTTCAAATATTTTTCATCAGAATGAGCGTAATGCCCATAAAGTAAAGTCCATAATATGTCTCTACGATTTAATTGTTTATTGTTGTAAATGATTTGGTTTCGAGGTCCAGAATTTAAATATGAGTTTAAATTTGCTCTATGTGAATCGAAATCCGATTTTACATTACTCAATTTTGACTCTGAATCGTAAATTTTTGCTATGTTTCCGATGCTGATAGGATCATTATTTTGCATAAATTGTCTAAGAGTAAGAATAAAACCATCTACAGTATTTTCAGAAGGCAAATTATTAGTTGTAGAGAGGTCCCATTTATTATTCCCTCGATTCTGGGCGTTAAACCTGACAGTATGCTGGGGGTTTCTTTTTATATTTTCAAGAAATACGCTATTGACCAAGCGATCTACTTTATGATTAAACAATAAAAGTGTTTCAATAGAGGATAGCATTTATAAATCTAGGTCATTCCTAACCTAATATTTTTTTATAATTTTTCTGAAATTATAACAAAAAAAATAGGATTCGTTGGAATCTGGTTGTTATAGATCCCTCGCGATCGTTAACATTTTCACAAGTGAAGTGATATTAATATTCTTTTTCTGTTAATCCTTGTTGTATTTGATAACCTCTAATATCTTCATATGGCAAGATTTCACCTGCTATATTCGTCTGCATTACTTGTTTAATTTTATTCTCATCTTGATAATTCCCTAAAACCCAACATAATTTTGCGAATGCGGTTTCAGGAATCATATCCGCAGGAATGACTCCCAAATCCAAGAGCTCTCGACCATTGGAATATACTTTCATACCTGTAAATCCCCAAAGGGTTTGAAGTGCCATAACTACACTTATTCCTTCAGAAATTGCTCTTTGGATTGAATTAAACATATGTTTTGGGGCATGTCCCAAGCCTGTCCCCGCAAGAACAATTCCTTTATACCCCTTATCAATATAGAAATCAATAATTTCCGTGGACATTCCGGGATGGATATATACCAAGGCACATTTGGATTCGATTTTTTTGGAGCATATAGTTTCTAGCTCAAGATCTACTGCTGATTTGTGATGGATGTCTTTTTTAAACCAAACTATCTTTTCATTCTCGATCTTCCCTAATGGGATATCGCCAATAGTTCGAAAAGCATGCCTTACGGAAGAATGCATTTTACGTACACGTGTTCCTCTATGAATCAATCCGTAAGTATGCGAAGAACTACCCAACATACACAAAACAACTTCTGCTATATCCCCTTTCGCTGCTAAATTGGTTCCATGAATTAAATTTATGGCTGCGTCTGATGATGGTCGATCTGAAGAACGCTGACTACCCACAAAAACTACAGGAACATGCAAATTTTGGACCAAAAAAGATACAGCAGCTGTAGAATATCCAAGTGTATCCGTTCCATGCGTCACAACAATGCCATCAATCCCAGAATTACTGAGTTTCGTAACTTCTTTAGCAATTTTCAACCAATTATTCGGTTTCATATCTTCAGAGAATATTTTAAATATGATTTTTGTATCCAAATTGCAAATCTCAGCCAATTCAGGGACAGCTGCATATAATTCACGAGGTTTAAATGCTGGAATAACACCACCAGTGACATAATCTAAACGAGAAGCTATCGTTCCTCCCGTTCCGAGTAAAGTTACGTTAGGTTTCGATTTATCCTTTGGAATTTTCATACCTTCAAATTCTACTATCATAGGGGGATTCTTACCAATAACATTGATTTCTTCCAGATCCTCCACTTTCAAACCGATATTGTATCCATTACTTAGCTTAATTTCAACGTATCCATCATCAGCGAATTGATTTCTTGGAAGAATGATTCCTTGAAATAGAGAATCTCCTTTCTTAATCTCCACTTTATCCCATGCTTCAATATTATGATCTTTAAAGAATTTCTTTGATTTTTTCTTATACCCTTCAGGTTGATTAGATCCCATCTTGCTTTCCTCCCTTTTTGATCTCTTTCATAATTTCAGACTTTACTGTTTGAGATACGAGTTTTCCATCAATCATACCCCGTACTTCTGTCATAACTGCTCCCATAATCGGTCCCATTGCCCCCATCTGGCGTTCTTTTATCATAGAGGAAAACTGAGGAATAATTCTCTGTACAATATTCTGCAATTCATTCGTATCCATTGTAGTGATATTCATGTTCTCGACGATATCTTCTATTTTAACTGAGGGATTTTCCGAAATATTTGATAAAATATCCTCAATAGCTTCTTTTGCGATTTTCTTCTTTTCTAAGAGAGTAAATACCTGGATGAAATGAGAATCAGTGAGATTTTCTACGGGTTTATCGTCTCTTCTAAGTGTTTTAATCGTTTCTAATAGGGTACTGACTACTACAGTTGGTTTTCCAGAATATACATTCAAAATATCTTCCAACAGTTTGAGATTTCCATCTAGAGTTAGTTGGTTTAATGATTCTTTAGGAATTTTGTATTTGGATGCAAATTCCTCCATTGCTTCCCAGGGATATCGCGGTAACTTAGCCCGTATGGTTTCAATTCTCTCACGTGAAATTGGAATTTCACGAGAATCCGTGTCAGGATATAATCGTTTTGCACCATGGAGTTCACGCAAAAATTCAGTATTACCATCTTCTAATGCTTTTCTTGTTTCTTCAGGAACACCAACTGATGCTTTTACTAATCGATCTTTAATAATTTCAAACGCTTGTTCTAATCGTGATTTCTTACCAAGAACTAAAACAAACAGATCTTCTTCTCCACACTTCAGTTGTTTACGAATTTTGGAGATTTCTACTTCAGAGAACTGATATTTTTCAAGTTTCTCATCACTATGGATTAGCCCTTTTAATCCAGTAATCGCACCCATTTTATTTGCTACTTCAGTCCCAAAACGCCTACCTTCTTGAATTTCTCTCCCCCATAATCCTTGCATGTATGGAACACGCATTCCCCATACCAGTAGACCGTTCTTTATTCCTTTTTGGATGAATTTGCATTGTGTTTTTTGGAAAATTTCAGATAAATCAAAGACTTTTTCCTGGAAATCCTTAGATTTTAGACCTCGTTCAACCATATTATCTCGAATTTTAAGTAGGCTCAGCTGTCTAGTTACCTCATTTTTTAAGAGAATTGGAATCCAATCTAGTTTCTGAACACCTTTAATTTCAATTCGTTCTCCTCCCTGAATACTAACATTGAGATCTTGTCTAATTGCTCCTAATACTTTCTTGACTTTTCCTGTATTTCTGAGAAGCATTCCAATCCGTAATGCTGCTAACCTAGCTTCTTCTGGATCGTTGATATCAGGAGCGGTTGTGACTTCAACAAGTGGAATTCCCAAACGATCTAACTTAAATGTAATCGTATTCTTTCCTTCACTTGATTTTCTACAAGAGTCTTCTTCTAAACATAATAAATTAATTCCGATATCTTTTTGGGGTGAAATTGGAATAGAACCATTTATCCCGATAATGCCTGTCCTTTGATATCCTGCAGGTACCGATCCATCCACATAATTCTTCCTACATACATGAAACTCATCAACTAGTTTCAAGTTTAATAAAAGACCGATCTCTAATGCAATATCGATTGCATTTGGATCGCAAAAGAATGGTGGAGTTTCATCAATCTCATAGGTACAGGTACAATCTGTGAAACCTTCATAGATAACTGTGTTTTTTTTCTCAAATTCCACTAACATTGCTGGATCAAATTTGCCCTCCTCACCCAATACGGGCCGAAATGTCCGTTCAAGAGTATAATCAGACGGATCTTGACCACGGAGTTTATTTTCACATCCACAGAATAGTTTTGTTTTTGTGGCTAGTTGTTGGTGGATTTCAATTCCACATTTTAATCCTAATTTCGCATAATCGTATGTAGACATTAAAAATCAATATGATTATAAAAGCGGAATTTAATTTAAAATGAACTAAGTTTGAGTAGATAGTTAAACTTGGAGATTAAAGGTTTTTTGAAACATATACTCCATCAAGTTGGTATCCCAATTTATAAAAATACTCTCGCACCCCGATACCACTAATTATGGAGAGCTTATTCATCCCAAATTCCTCTCGAGCAATTTTTTCTGCACTTTCCAATAGTTTCTGACCATATCCACGATGTTGAACTTGAGATATTTGGGGTTTGTCCGTGTGTGGTACTAATTCACCCACAACACGAATTTCTCTGACGACCATGGTTTTATCTTGTAATTCTGGCCTGTGAACTAGTTCAGATAGTTTACGTAATCTTAAATATCCTAAGATCGTATTCTCAAATTCATAGGAAAGAAATATCTCCAATCCTCCTGAAGCTTCATAATCCATTCGTTCGAGTTTAAATTTATCGACATCTAGATGTGAATCCTTTACAAATCCCTGTTCTCTACAGCGAATACAATTACATATCTCATTTCTTTCTTTGAGCCGATTATGAACTAGCTGTCTCAAATTACTCTTTTTTACGCCATCTTCGATCAAGTAAGCGGGGATATCTCTTTGAATCCTTTGTATTCGCACATATTTTGGGACCTGGGATTTCATACGAGCAATCAAATCCACTGTGGTATCTAGGGAATAAGAATCATATTCTCCCCTCTTCCACATCTCATAGAGTTTTGTCCCTTTTACGACCAAAGTGGGATAAATTTTCAACATATCCGGTCGAAAATCTGGATTACAGAATAATTCCATAAAATCTTCAAAATCTTCTTCTGGATTCGTTCCAGGAAGGTTCGGCATCATATGGGCATTGATTTTCAAACCTGCATCCTTAGAATAGTGAATTGCGTTTATACTATCTTTAATTGTGTGACCTCGATTCAATTTGGATAGGATTGCTTCACGGGTAGTTTGGATTCCAATCTCCACTCGTGTCCCTCCATAGGAGAGAATTTTATCAATATGGGGGGGTAAACAATAATCAGGTCTTGTTTCAATAGTTAAACCCACTACTCGTATCTGAGATGATTCTGCATGGGCAATCGCAGATTCTAAAGAATCGGAATGAATTGGATCAGTCTCCGGATTGTGAAAAAATGTAATTGCATCATAACAATTTTTTACGAAAAATTTCTGGTATATGTCTGGAGCGGATAAGAATGTACCCCCCATTAGGATAATCTCTACTTTATCTGTTTTATGTCCTATTGCTTGCAAATCTAGAATCCTATGTCTGGTTTGCAAATAAGGGTCGTATCCATAAATAATCGATCGTTTTGCAGCGGGTTCTTGGCCTGTATAGGATTTTGCAGCCTTTTCACCTGGTTGCGAATCGCTTCCCGGACAGAATAAACATTTACCGGGACATTCTAAAGGTTCCGTCATCACCGCTACGACAGTAACTCCTGAAATTGTACGGGTAGCTCTTCTTCTTAGGATAGGTAATATTATTTCTAACTCGTATTCTGAAGCGAATTCCATGATGATTGAATTTTTCATAGTATGGGTAATCGAATATTTCCTCAAGATACGATTTTTCAATTGGGTGATTCTATCTTTAGGATAGGTAGGATTTTCAATTAATTCTTTGATAATTTCTCTACATGCACATTCCAATTGGCTGGGTTCTTTTCCATCATCCATGGTTGGAATCAATCCTATATTTCTCTCCGGTTACATCTCGATGGAACTTACCAAAATCATCAAGCTCATTTAGTACAGCAGAATTTAATACAGGACCATTTTGACAGATTTTTATACCTAAAGGATCCACGACACATAATCCACACAATCCAAATCCACATCGCATAAATCGTTCAAGAGATGCTTCTAATTCCAATTTATGTGTATTGCATACCTTTAGTAAATTTGTTAACATGATTTCAGGTCCACATGCATATACGGTAATTCTATTTGCTCCTGCTTTTTCTTTGATGTGAAGAAGATTTTTCTCTAAAATCATTGTGACAAATCCCTCATTTCCATGGCTTCCATCATCAGTGCATACCAACATTTGGGATGGTTTCAAAATTTCTTGAAGTTCCTCTAAATAAAGAAGCTCTTTTGCAGTTTGTGCACCTACTATTACCAGTAGATGGTTTGGATTTTTTTGAAGAGCTTTTTGGACTAACAATCGAATGGAAGCAATTCCGATTCCGCCTCCGATTATTATACTAAATCCATCTTTAAGTTGATATCCGTTACCGTATGGACCTCGTATCCCTATCAAGTCTCCAATTTTCATTTTATGAAGTGCATGCGTTGCTTCTCCAACATCTTTAACAGTGAATCCGATATCCCCATTATCGAGTACATGAGATATTGCCATTGGAATCTCGTCTATTCCTGGTATCCACACAAGTATAAACTGTCCAGGAATAACTGAAGGAATTTTTCCTTGCACGACGAAACTGACATAATATGTTTTCATTAGAGGAGTTTCTTGGACAACCGACTTAATTTCAGTAGTAAATGGTTTATCCGTTATAGATTGCTCGTTTTTAGTCATCAAAACCAATCTCCTTGTAGTGGTGAGCTAATCCCGTTAACTGCGAAATGGAATCTAATTTACGCGTTTCTAAATACCGAATTAAATTATCACGAATTTGGGTAATGATATCATACCCATAGTATAAGCAAGAGCCTAATTGAACCGCGGATGCTCCAGCCAGGAAATATTCTAGCACATCCTCGTAATTAAAGATACCACCACACCCTATTATTGGAATCGATACTGCTTTTGATAAATTGAATACATGCCTTACACCAATCGGTTTTATTGCTCTACCAGATAATCCTCCAATTCCATGAGCTAAAATAGGACGATGTGTGTTTATATCAATCGCTAATCCACTTACGGTATTTATTGCTACCAATGCGTCAGCTCCAGCTTTCTCAGCAGACATCCCAATTTTTACAATATCTGTAACATTAGGAGTTAATTTCACAAATAAGGGACAATGAATTGCTTTCTTTACGGCACGTACATATTCAAAAGTGATCTTTGGATCTACTCCTATTGAAGATACTTCTGCATGAGGGCATGATATATTTATTTCAATCGCATCCGCTCCTGCTTTTTCGGCTAAAGAAGCTGTTCGAGCAAAATCATTCGAGTTATCTCCAAAAACACTGACAATCACTACCAGTCCTTCTTTCTTTTTTATCTCCGTAATTTCATGAGAGAATCGCTCAATCCCAGGATTGGCAAGTCCCACCGCATTTAAAAAAGTATCATTTCCTAATCCTATTATAGATGGGTTCGGATACCCTTTTCGTTTAACTGGTCCTATAGATTTAGTAGTAATACCTCCCATTCCATAATCTGCTAGAATATGCATAGTAGGTGGGGACACACCTAAAATACCTGAAGCTAATATCAATGGGCTATTAAATTCTAAACCAGCTATAGACACGTTTAATGGCTTATTCAATTTCATTCCATCAAGATGGTTTTATTTATCTATTTTAATTATTTATGTAACATTTATAGGATTTTTGTGGTTCTAAATGAAAGGATATATTCTTGAAACGCCAGTTGGTCTCTTGGTGATTAATCAAAAAGGAATCGTCATGGATAATTTTCTATCTGAGATATTAAATGATGAAAATTTGTTATATTTCTTGCTAAATGATGTAAAAATACATGAGGTTCCTCTATTTTCTGAATTTTTAGAAGAGTTAAATAAAAAAAAATATGATTTAGTAACCGAAACCAAAAGTATGAAAACACTTTTAGAACCGTTCTTTCAAGGTAATATAACCATATCTCCTCTCGATTCGGTATTTAGGGAGCAGAGATCCAATTTAACAGAAATTTTGAATACTATTGGAATAACGTATTCATATGATGAACTAACAAAGATATCTCGTAGAAATGCTAAACGAATGTCCCGAGACCTTATCAGAGAAAGTGGGCAAAACTCTGATGTGCATATAATAAATGCCGTTGGTGTTCTTGAAAACACAACTAAATTTATCAATTCTTATGCAATTCAGCTACGAGAATGGTATGGCAGCCATTTTCCTGAACTATCAGATAAACTAGTCAGTGATATTGAATTATATGCAAAAATCGTGTCGATTTATGAGAAACGGGATGCCATTACTGCGGATCGTTTAGTTTCTGAACTTCAAGTGAAAGAGGAATATGCAAAAGAGATTGAAATCCAAGCAAAAAACTCTATGGGGGGAGATCTAACCGATTCTCAACTTGCTGCTATTCGCATTTTTAGTAAAAATATTTTAGTTTTAGTGGACTTCCAAAAAAGTTTGGAAAAATCAGTAAATGATATCCTTAAAGAATTAACTCCAAACTTATTCGTGCTTCTCGGGACCCAACTGACTGGAAAACTCATTTCTCATGCAAATGGATTGGACAAGTTAGCAAAAATGGCATCTTCCACTATTCAAGTGCTAGGTGCAGAAAAAGCCCTCTTCCGTGCATTAAGAAAGAAAACAGACTCACCAAAACATGGAGTAATTTATACTTGGCCTCATATTCGATCGGCAAAATATTGGCAACGTGGAAAAATTTCTCGCCTATTGTCAGGAAAAATTAGTATCTGTGCCAAAGTTGATTATTTCCATGGAGATTTTATTGGAGATAAAATTTTAGAAGAACTGGAGAAAAAAATCGCAGAAATTAAAGAACGATTTCCAGAACCTCCGAAAATTGAGAAGAAAAAAGAAATGGGGTATAGCTCAAAGAATAAAAAAGAACTTGCCCGGAAAAAGGAGCATCACCTCTCAAAATCGAAATATAAATCAGGTGTGAAAAAACAAGGGAGGAGATAAGCATGAAAGTCAAATCACATCAAAAATTCGAAGGAATTTATTATACGGGTTTTGGGGATCAATATCGTTTATTTACAAAGAATATTGATAAGGGTCATATCGTTTATGGAGAACGGGTACTGTTAGAAGGAAATGATGAATATCGTGAATGGAACCCTTATCGAAGTAAACTTGCTGCAGCAATTATGAATAAAGCAAGAAATATTTACATCAATAAAGACACTACGATTTTGTATTTAGGAGCATCCTCGGGTACGACGGTTTCTCATGTTTCGGATCTCACAAAAAACACTATCTATGCAGTAGAATTTGCCCCACGAAGTATTCGGGAACTAATTCAAAACTGTGTCTCCCGAGAAAACGTGATCCCTATCTTAGCAGATGCCAACTTCCCAGAATTGTATGCGAAATTCATTTTTGAGGAGATTCATGTTGTATATGTTGATATTGCACAACCAAATTTAACTGATATTGCGATTGTTAATTGTAAAAAATATCTCAAAGAAGGAGGAATCCTGATTCATGCAATAAAGGCAAAAAGCATTGATGTGGTAAGACCTATACAACAAATTTTCAATGATCAAATACTTAAATTAGAAGAAGCGGGATTCGAAATTATGGAAAAAATAAATCTTGCTCCTTATTCGAGAGATCACCTATTGATAATCGCTCGTTTTTTTCAAAATAAAACTTAAAAAAACTCATCCAACTTTTTTTGATTCACAATATCATTCATTAAATTCTTGCAAGTTTGCCAAGAATGGCGTGCAATCCTTGGGGGCTTATGATTTTTCTTTATATATTCTCGAAGAAAAGTGATTGTTTTTTCGTCTGAAGGATATCCGGAACCAACACCTCCATATTCAATATATTCATTATTATACTCTGAAATAGACCGATCTCTTTGAACTTTAGCTAAGATAGAGGCAGCACCGACTACTTTATACTTTTCATCCGCTTTATGCTCAGTTATTATATCTGGGGCGATTTTCCCTTGGGATTGAATTATTTCTTTTAATTTTTGTTTGAATTTTTCTAAATTCTGCCCCAACGCATCAATATAGACAACATCTGGAGCTAGATCTAAAATCAAATTTGCCATACTCTTGATTTCTAATTCATTTAAATTTCCATTATTCTGAGAGTTTTCATCAATTGCCGTGTTTCTAATCTCATCTACCGAATACGAAATACAATTTTCAATAATATAATCATAGAGGACTTCCCGTTTAGTGGGACTCAACTTTTTGGAATCGTTAATTTCACTAGATTCCAGCATCGGTAAGAAATTTTCTGCGAATACTACTCCTCCAATGAACAATCCTCCAAGTACTGGCCCCCGACCAGCTTCATCTATCCCCATATATTTTTTCATTCATATCCCTACTGCTTGGATAGAATTTTCACAATTTCTTTGGGTTCTTTGGCTTCTTTTAATTCCTTGCTTTCGATTGGGACCACGCCGATTTTCTTGCATTGTTTGGCGTCATCGTGATCTTCTACTATAGCGCGAACTGCACCCATTTTATTTCTAACATTCACAATCCGAGCGATTTTATATAATCTTTCAAGGTCTTCTTTTTGGATATTCGAAAAAATGCCGGAAACCACTTGTACTTGGTTTCCCATACCTGGAACGACTAAAAACACATCGAAAGGGCTATTACTGGTCCAAAATTGAAAAATATCCATATCTGCTAGTATATCTGATATCTCATACGCTATTTCAGAATTATTTGTTTGTGAGGAAGGACGATTTTGCTCAATTTTTTTTGTTTTTTTGGGAATGTCAAATATTCTGACGGGTTGCTTCAAAGGAGACTGCAAGATTTTTTCCAATAATTCAACATGTTTAATTTGGCTGTTTACCATTTTTCTTCGTTCATATTCTGCAATCGTTTTAACAGAGATATCTAATGCTTCAGATAGGGATTTACGGGAGATATTTTGGTTTTCTCTAAGATTTTTAATCTCCTCGCCGTCAATTTGATACATATATCCACCGCGTTGTGCGATTTTGTGAGGATGAATATTATGTTTCACAATCTGCATTAGGGTACTCAAATTAAATGCTAGAATATGCCCATCCATTCGAAAATAAATGGTATTATCTTCCAATTCCTGACGTCGGTTACAGGAACCGATAACAATGGGAGTTGCTCGCAAAAAGTAACCTAACAACACTAATTCGGTAAACAATTCTTTACTCGTCGTGTCAATATTTTCCACTATTTTCGTTACGAGAGATTTTGACCGATCTCGAGAAGTAGCTATTACATCGCAACAATTAGTTTTCGGTGCAGATACTATTCTAGTTGTATCAAAAGAACTCTCTTGAAAAGTTTTTTCTACTTGATCAACCACCTTTGCTGTATGTAGTGTCAATTGGTGCACCTTTATTATATAGCCTAAGATAAAGAAAGATTCAATCCCTTTAAACCTAGCAGTAGAAATATTGGACTTCCACTAAATTATTGCTGTGGATTCTTGTTTCATCGATAATTGCTTTCGTAAAGAAAGTCTGACATCATTTCCATAAGCGTGACTTTCCGTAGTCCCTACGGTAGAGATAAATGTTATTTAAAATAATTCGAGAAATAGTAAAAATAAATTGGATTTAGATTTATAATTCAAGAAATCCTTTATCATCTAGAATTTCGTCAAGATCTCGACCACGTTTGGGCTTTTTACCTGTTTTGCCATCGGAAGAATATTGTTGGTCTTCAACATCCTCATAAATACCGTCATCAAGACCATTTTCTAATTCTTTCAGATCTAATTTTTGGTAAATGTCTCTGGACAATCTAAAATATTCATCGGCCTGTGCTTTCCATTTTTGGGCGTTTTCCATG
Organism: Promethearchaeota archaeon; assembly: GCA_004524545.1. Lineage (GTDB taxonomy): Archaea > Asgardarchaeota > Lokiarchaeia > Sigyniarchaeales > Promethearchaeaceae > AMARA-1. The sequence continues at coordinate 10,068 of SDNX01000009.1, read as the reverse complement.
TCTTCGTCAAGGTGGTGTGTTTCATATTCCTTTAATGCTTCATTAGAATTATCCTTGCATATATCAGAAAGAATTTCATATACCAAGGCAAGCTCTGAGAAGTTTTGTTTGTCTTCTAATCTCTGGGCCCGTTTAAGCAATCGGCTATATTCTTGACCTTTGAAATAGATGTCAATGAAATCTCCAAATACATCGACCGGTTCGGTTATTTGGGATGCCTCTACTTGTTGTTCTAATCCGCAGAAACCGCAAATTACCATTGCTTTTGCTTTATCTTTCTCAATACGTGTCTTTATTGTCTTATGTCCGCAATTAGGGCAAGAAAACACCTTTGGGAGGCGCCTAACCGGCTTATACACTACTTTCTTCCTTTTTCGTCTTCCCATTTCACATCGATTCTCATTATTAGTTTAACTTTAGAAAAAGGTCAATACCAACTAGCACAGTCCTACATCCAAAATAAGTTTTTCTATTTATATAATGCGAGTGTGACCTAAAAGCGAAAAATTTATTTCATATGCTTCTATTCCTTTATTAATTTTAATTTCTGAGCATGATTTAATCTCTACGCTCATTCTTTCGGGAATTACCAATACCTAGGCATTTAACAAAAGGAAAAATCTCAAATGGAAGAACATAGCACTTTGGATATTGATGTTGATCGAGCAATGCTTGAATCAGTTTTTGATGACCCGATAATCCGTTACATTCTGCTTCATATGTACTTGGTAAGGGTACATGTCTTTCAAAATCTCGAGGATGATGCCATTGTTGATGGATTTGAACGATTGGATCGAATTGGAGCAAGTTCAACGACGGCAAAAGATCTAAAACAATCCCTACCTGAAGATGTTATAGAAGAATTATTCGTATACAATTTAGTCAAAAATATCTCCAGTTATGCTGTTTTTGAACAAACTCCAGATGATACTAGTGTAAAACTCCTTTCTGATGAAGTATATATTGAGGGAGAAAAAGTCATGTTCTCCTCTGAAGGATTACTAAGAATAATCAAACCATACTTCCCAATAGTAACTTTAAAAAAAATCAATGACTCCTTGAAAAAATTACGAGGAATTCCATGTGAGAGTAGTAATATCACTCATGCACTTGTCCACAAGTTTGATGAGGATTTTGCTTTAGATGACGAATTATATGAAATTTTATTTTTTTTAGGAAATCCATTCTTATCTCTGCGGTTGGAGCGGTTCGTAGTAGATATTGAGTTAAAAACGGAAGAACTGGAAAATTCTATCGATAATTATTTGAAAATTTATCATTCTGATATGCTTAATGCAAAATACATGCAAAAAATAAAAAAAGCTGCAGAAGATCCAAAAATCAATGATATTTTTGAATATCTAGTATCTAAATCACGGAATTTACCTATGAAATTTAACCCTCCTGAAAAAACTGAAATTTACACCCAATGGAAGACAACGATCTCTCAACTATTGGAAATGAAATCGAGTTTTTTCGATATACATAAACAAATTGAAGATATTCGGAGTTTTTACTCAGGGAGAAAACAAAAAATGTCATATTTCACTTTTATCGAGCAACTGACTGAAAATGAAGAAGAAACATCCTTCTTCATCCGTGATTCCCTACTGGAAATACGAGAAAAATTGAAAAAATCAAATGATTTCCTTCATACCTATAGCGAGAAAGAGCTAAAATTACTGAATCTTGATTTAGAACGAGAAGTTATTGAATTTGAAGAGGATGATTTAGACTGACCAAATGTCCAAATTGTGAGACTGAACTCCGTACACTCGTCCCGGGGAGTATCTATGAGTGTCCAAAATGTAAGACCATAGTGCAAGAGAAGAAAAAAAAAGAGGAGAAACCGGCTGAATTATCTGTTACATCTGGGGCTTGGTTTATGAGAAATACTAAACTCAATGAGAAATACGAGATATGTGACGAAGGTGTAATCGCCCACCAAGATCCCAAAATGATGATTGCAGTACTTATCTGCCATAGCCCAGACTTCCCAAAAAGTAAGTACGTTCGGCTTTCTTGGTTTAAAGAAGTCGCTCGAATTCATTGGGGTATGATAAAAATACGAGAAAAAAGCGTTCTCAGAAACACAATCTCAGCACTAGAAAACATAGATAAAAATTTTGATGAAGAATTCAATTGGATTGGAGCAGGGGATGTACCCGCTGATCCAAATCTTGACGATCAAGAGTTTTTAAATTTCAAATTTACTGATAGGAAATGTCCAGTGTGTGGAAAAACCTTGAAAAAGCAACAAAAATTCTATGAATGCGAAAATCAAGTATGTGGAGAACTCTTTGTCATCGTGAAAGGAATTCCTCTTTTTAATTATCCCTCTGAGAATTTACCACTGAGATTTGTAAAAAACCTTCCTATCGCATTTTATTTACCCGTGGTAGGAATCACAACTCAAATGTATGTTGGAGATTGGAAAGCAATATCGGTAATTTACAAAGAATCCAACTCTGATAGAAAATGGTTACGATTTTATTGGTGGACTCGGGATTTGCAACCGTATATAACTAGTGAGTTAATCGTGGACCAACATGCGAATAAATCACTTGCATGGGAATCTCGAAAAGGCGTAAAATCTCCTAATATTTATGAAAAAAGCAAAATTAAGCCCTTAATCGAAGCATTAAAGAAAATAGAGTCAATTTGGGAGTAAAATAAAAGATGGCGATAACTGTATGGAGTGAGCTAATAGAGAAATTTCAGAATGGATTGACTCAATCAATTGAATTTCTTGCTGAACGGGATGTGGAGAACATTCCCGGTGCAAAAGAGCGATTGGTTGAAAAATTCACTCAATTGAGAAATTTTCTCCCTAGAAATAATGGGGAGTTACTGATAACAATGATCAATAATTCCATTCAATCCAAGTTATTTCCAAATACTACCAATCACACAATTGCGTTCAATCAAATTCTTAATGCACGTACCCTAGAACAAGATTCGATCATAAGTGAATTAATTGATGGATTCATTAGCTCTCAAGGTAAAACATTATTCGGTGGAACAAACCGAAGAATTTTAGATAATTTGGTGGAAGCATTCAAGAAACGTAGAGATTTTAAAATTGTCGATCATCAATTTTATGCTATGTTTGGTGATCCAAATAAACCAAGGAAATATGTTCAAGAACGATTGGATAAAATTGCAGACTTTTTGGGATTAGAAGTAGAAAATCTTCATGTAGAACAAGATGTACGGGATGGTAAACCGAAAAATTATCGATTCTATTCATTTCCTGAGGAAATTACCCAAATTTTGGAGGGTAAATATATTGAAGTACAAGATAATGGGGAAAAAGTAATCACCGAAGATTTCGATAAAATGGTTTTTATCAGCTATTTTCTCGCTACTCAATCAATCAATCGAAAAAACTTAGATAAATATGCAATCAACGGGATATGCGCGATCTTTTCCTTAATTTTGTTACTGAGTTTTATGCCAAAATTAGAGGTTGATGAAACTAATCCGATAAACCGCGATGAGCATTTCAATCCCCAAACCATGTCGATTATTCCTAAATCTTGGTTAACCAAAGGCATATTGGGAGAGTTAATGACTCCTTTAGTTCAGATCGTTGCCTATCGAGTAGGAGGAATTAATTGGTTAGACAAAATTCTTCTCACAGATAAGAAAATAAATTTACATTTACAAGCCCAATTCCTTCTAAAAGATGTAAATAAATGGGTTTTAGGTAACATGTGCAGAGTAGAAATTCCCATTTTTGTCGAAATATCTAATATATTCAGCGAAATCATATTAGGCGCTGAGGGAGGGAATGAATAATGGTTCGTGAATCTTGGATGGAAATTTATCCCTACTATCAAAATTATATACAAAATATGCGTCCCTTGTTTGAACAATCCAATAGATTTATGCAAGATATTCTTCCGGAAGATTTAGAAGATAAAACAAAGATTACGGAGTATTTAACAGAAGAAGAAAAGCGATCTGTGGGAAAAGTAAAAGCAATCTCCGAGTTTAGCGCGATGTATCGGCGGGACATATTTACTCGAATTTGGGATTGTGTGGAGGATTTAAGAAGTACTACTGATTTAGAAGAGATTCGAGACATAGTTATTGACGATTTTGAAGATTCCATTGAATTCTTAGATTTTTTATCAACAATAACTTCACCAGAACAATTCAATTACGAATCTACACCACTGTTTTTAATTGTCCAATACATCCAAGAACAAATTTTTCCTAGACGAAATTCATTACAAGAGGTATATGATCACCTTATTGAGAAATCTGTGGAATATTATGAGACTCAAAGGCATCTTCTTATGCCAACATCATCTTATCGAGAAAAAGATGAAAGTTTCGAGTCTCCTGCACTCAGTCCCCTTTTATTTAAGATTATTAATGAAATAACTTCCCTATTTAATTTAGACCCAAATTTCTTGGAATCCCCCAAGGACGAAACAATAGAAATACCTGTTGTTTTAAAGGATGAAGTTTTTTTACCCTTTATCGACTCAGTTGCAAATAATGAGCTAATCAATCTCCAGCAAATATTGAAAAGAATGGAATTACAACTTATCCATGATATTTTCATTGGTCCAACAATGAATCTTATCCGAGTAGGAGAGCCACATAATTACTTCTCGCGAGAAAAAATATCCGATTCTAAGGAACGTATTAAACCTCAATTAAGTAATGAGACTCTTGTGTTAATATATTTAGCAAAACTCTCATACAAACGAGGATTTATCTCCAAAGAACTAATAAATTGGATTAGTTCCATCTTTTCATTACTAATATATAATGCTTCCTTACTGACGTTTGTATCTGAAGAAAATATTTTCTATACAATATTTACAGACCTGAAAACGGAAGAAAAAATCCTTCCATATATGATGAAACTAATCTGTTTTGACAAATATCTAGGAATAGATAGAACAAAAATTAGGGATTCAGTCCAATACAGGAAAGAAATCTTCAGCTCAATTGGATCCCAGATACAATCTATGAAAAAACTCATAGTAGAAATATCAAAATATATAACATCAATTATTGAAGAATAGGTAGTATATCATGGTCTTTACAGAAGCAGAAATTCGAAAACGGATGCAAAAATATGGAACTGTATACTTCCCGAAGGATATCCGTGATAAAGAAGACGATTTAATCGGGATTGATAATAACAAAGAAATTCTAGAAGATTTCTTTAAATCCTTAGATAAATATCAAGAATATGCACAGAAGCTCCAACAAGTAAGGATTACACCATCGATCACTGTACTTCTGTATGGGCCTCCAGGAACCGGAAAAACTTCATTAACCCGGGCTCTCGCAAAAAAATATAAGGTCCCTATGTGCATAGTGGATGCAGACAAATTAGTTTCCCCCCTCTTGGGTGATACGCTAAAAAATATGAGGAATGTAATTGAGCTTGCAGCTGAAATCGCAAAAGAGAATAAAGTTTTCTTGCTTTTCTTTGATGAATTGGATGCTATTGCTTCAGAACGTTCAAATGTTCATGAAGTTGGAGAAATCAAAAGAGGGGTTATCTCTTTTCTTCAGATAATTGATAGAATTGATTACGAGGGAATCCCTTTAGCAATTTTTGGTGCAACTAATCATCAAAATCAATTAGATAGCGCAGTCTGGAGGAGATTTACATATCATATTTGGTTTGGGTTTCCACATTTATCAATTCGAAAAGAAATTTTAGAACGATTCCTTAGAAGGCTTGAAAAAGCGTCCATAGAAGTAGAGAGTTCTATTTTTCATCGATTGCTAAATGAAGAAAAAGAACTGTTGCTAAATTTTGAAGAAATGAAGAAAAAATCTCGGAAATTGACCTTGCTAGATTATGAAAACAATCTAAAAAAAGAGACTGGACTATTAAGTATTACAGTTGGATATACTGGGGCAGATATTGAACGAGCTATACGGGTTTCTCTTCTGAAAGCAATTCAAAGGGGAGTGTTAGAATACCAAGACCTAATCAACGCTATGGAATTCGTTGGAGGAACTCGTACACACGTAGAGCAACAATCAGTTCTCTCTAGGACAGAGGGGGAAATTACAGAGAAGAAAATCTCAAATTCATCAACTAAAAAGAAACCTCGTGATATATAGAGTTTCCGACAATGACAGTACCTCAATCCTACCGCGAAATTTTGGAATTTCTGAACAAGAGTAAGCTGGAACTTTTACTTATTCAGGAAAAAATCGCTCAAAAAAATCACCAGATCTCGGATAATTCTAATTTTTCTGAAATTAGGCCTAATTTTCAAAACACAAACAAAAAAATGGACGAAATTACTCATTCATGCGATAATTTAATCGATTTTTGGAGAATAATCTACAATTTGACCGGTGGATTAAAAATCCAGGAAGTAATGAAAAAGCTTCTTGATTCACGGGAGAATTTAACAAATGGATTAAAAACAACCGGTATTAATATTCTAAAATCTAATCAAGCAAAACCACTCCTCGGAGTAGCTCCGTTAAAATCAATATCTGAACAATCTTGGATGGAGTTACTTGACATATTGCAATCGGATCCTGGACTTGTAGAATCTGCACGTATATTGCGTAAATTTCAAAATTCTCATATTGAGAAAAGAATTACAGAAGAACTTCGGGCTGTCTTGAAAAACCACGTAAATATATCAGATACCGATAAGAATGAATATATTGAAGCGTACAAAAAAACAAGGGTACCTATTGAAGAATTTTTAAAATCGAAATATCCTGACGAGAAAGCGACTTCTAATCTTACTCCCTCTCGATCCAAGGAAATTGAAGAAAAATCTAATTTTGATGGTTATAGGGCTTATTTAGAAGCAGATGAACGAGAAATAGCAAGAATGAAAAGAACAGGGGAATATTCTAATAGGAAACGTGGAAAGAAAAGAAAAAGGAGTGGGTCATAATAAAACTATCCGATTTGCCATCTGCCCCTTTATATATCATTCAAGGCAGTTCTGAGAAGGATATTACCGATCTTCCCCGTTCAATAGAATGGATTGATTGGAAAGACAAAAATCTTCTTGACAGTCAACTGATCATCGGTAAAACGATGCAAAATTTCGTCACCAACATGGAAAATCATGGAATTTTTAATGCATCAATAGTGAAATCACTCAATACAATTGCAGAAACGATTGCTATAACTGAAGATTATTTGAAAGATTTACCCATTGCGTTGAACCAATTTCGTGAATTAGAAGAATTCTTTGAATTTCTAAATTTATTCAACGAACATACCACTTTAAAACAAGAACTACAATGGGCACACTATCTAGAATCTCTATCGAAATCAAATGTGGGAATAAAGCGAATTCAGAGACTGGATAATGAAATTACTGCCTTAGAAAAAAAAAAACAAATTATTGAACCCCAATTTGAATTCTTGAAAGATACGGAGACTTCGTTTAAAAAAACTCTTAATGTCTTAGATAATAAAATCAAACTACTAAATAAGACCTATATCTCAAAAACAACCCTAATTAACAAACTCAAACGCCAAATTGATGCTGAAAAACCAAAAAGTGATCTTTACACCGAAAAATTAGAAGAATTGGCATCCCAAATACCGGAATCAAAACTATCTGATAGCGAAGACTACAAACGTATTTTTGCTAAATTAGAATCCGTAAACAAATCTATTTCGCAGTATAAGAAAGATGTTGCTGGTATCTCGGAAGATATCATTCATGATAAAACCAAAATAAAAAATTTAAAACTAAAACTTAAAGAAATAAAACAATTATATGCTCAAACGAGCCCAAAGTTTATTGAAATCCAAAAATCCTATCTGGAAATTAGCTCTCAGTTGAAGAAATATCGCGATGAGAGAAAAAATCTAATAAAATCGCAAACAAAAGAGAATGCACCTATTGGTTTAGGTGTTTCTCCTCCAAACGTAAGATTCTCATCGATCATTGAAGCCGAATTAAAATCTAATGAAATTCAACTTTCTAAGTACATTTCTACATCTGAATCAACTCCGGAAGCATATAAATCTCAATTTCTCAAGTCGTGGAATCTTTCTAAGAAGAAACTTGATATCGTGACCTCGCAAGCAGAATTATTATCTGAAGCATCCCTTCATCAACTTCAAATGATTATAGAATCAATCCAAAGCTCTTTAAATTCAGCTTTTAAGCAAATTGGCTTAAAAATTTTGTTTAACAAACTCCCACTTGTCGAACAATCAGAGAAATCAATCCCTCAGTATGGAATTCAATTTCATCTGCTTAAAAGTAAAAAATCCATCATGTTTGAGAAATTACTACCAGAGGAGAAATTCTTCATAATGTGCTCATTTGAGTACGTATTGAATAAAAGTGCAGGAATTAAGACGCATGTTTTTCTAGACTCAGATTTTAAGATAAAACGGACCAAAAATTTGATAGAAAAAACCAGTATTTTTCTTAAAAATGGACTTCTTGCAAAAGAACCAGAACATAGAATCGTGGTTATCCTCTCCAAACCCATTTTAGAGGAAACTACGCAAAAAGACATAATTATCACCACCCTTACCTCAAAATAAAATAGGTTATAAAAGTGACAGAACACGCAAATAAAAATCAAGAATCTAAAATAAAACGAATTTGTAGGCTTTTATTAGAATCTCAAGAAAAAACAATTAAAGAAAAAGATCTCCTCATTCTTGTTGAGAATGATGAGGGTTTATTTCAGGAAATTATTGGTGAAGTTTATTCTAGATTTGAAGAGATTGGTTATGAATTGATACGAACTTCCTTTATGGATGAAGCCTATTATCTACTTGCAAGCAGTGGGATGGATAAAAATTTGACACCTCAAATGTATGGAATATTGGGGTTAATTTTTAGTTTTCAAAAAGAATTTTCTCGAGATATAAGTCTACCTGAAGCGAAAGAAATTTTCACATCCCAGTGGCAAGAAATATCGTTTCTCCAAGAAAAGGGTTACCTACAAGAACATACTTTGCAAAAAGAGACCTATTTGCTTATAACTCCGATTGGAAAAGTAATATTCAAAGATATTATTTCTAATATCGCTTTAGATGTAATATTGGATGATTTAGGAGTTTAAAAGGAAGATACTACTGACGCACCTTTATCAACATCCACCACGTATCCTTTTCCCCCAGCTTTTGTCAAAGCTGTTGCAACCTCTTTTTGTTTTTCAGGTGCTAACATAATGACGCAACCTCCCATTCCTGCTCCTGTGAGTTTACCCCCCAAAGCACCTGCTTGTATTCCAGCTGATAGCATATCATCAATTTTTTTCACTGATACTTCATAATCATCTCGAAGGTATTTTTGATGGTCATTTAACAACTCACCCAGATATTCTAAATCTAAATTTGATTTCTGTAATTCATTATATGCTTGTTGGGTAATATCCCTGTTATTGAGAGTAGCTCTTACTCTTTTTAGCCATATCTTATTCTTAGTCTTCAAAAACCCCTCCACTTCTTCAAATGAGGTTGTATTGATGTTAAAATCTATTTGTGTTTTTAAGAAATTAATGGCATCCGTTATTTCTTTAACTCGTACTGAATGCACGTTATTTGTCGATTTTGGGATTAATGTATCTCCCACTACTAACCCTGGTAAAGATATGTCGATCTTTTTTATTATAGGTGGCTCAAGGCATTTCATGTGAAATAAATTGCCAACTGATGCTGCTAATTGGTCCATCTGACCACATGGAATTCCCAATTGATCATGTTCTGCTTGATAAGCAATGGTTCCAATTTCAATTTCGTCCAAATTCAATTGGAACATCTCATCTAACAATTTTGCAAATGCCACTAATAAGGCTGCAGAACTTGATAAACCAGATTTTTGAGGGACGTCGTTTCTCAAACTACCTCTAAATCCTAACTCAGGATTCTTGTTTTTCAATAATCCTTTCTCGATGAATACATTGAGAACAGCCTTAAGGTAATCATTCTTGGCTAATTCATATCCAGTTTGCTTCCGTTGTTTATCAAATGGGATTTGGATGATCTCATTATATACCCTGTCGTCTAAAACAATCTTACTATCAGCCGTGAATTCTCCTTGGAAATAACATCTTTTGGTAATTGCAGCGGGGATT
>SDNX01000153.1 GCA_004524545.1 Promethearchaeota archaeon | reverse complement strand
TATTGGAATAACGGTCGTAAAAGTGCCTTCTTTGCGAGGTTCATGCACATATCTTCACCACCACCAACTCCTACTCCGACTGTATATGGAGGACATGCTAGCGGTCCGGCTGCTGCAACAGCCTCTACTACAAACTCTTTCACTCCTTTGATGCCTTTTCCAGGAGGAATCATTTTCATTTTTCCCACATTAGAACTTCCTCCTCCCTTTGGCATAGCAATAATTTCACATGCATCTCCTTCAACTAAATCAAAATAGAACCAAGGAACATATCCACGTAAACCAACATTATTTTTAGTGTTTCCTTGGAACATGTCTACTGCATTAGGGCGTAGAGGAACTTTTTGGGTTGCTACTTTTGTAGCGCTGATAAGCGCAGTTTTCACTTCAGATCGTAATGGAAACTTATCTCCTATTTTCACAAAGAATGCTACGACTCCTGTATCTTGACACATGGGTTTGCTGTTCGTATATGCGAGTTTCACATTTTCGTTTATCGCATGCAATTGGGATTTTCCAAGGGGACCATCCGTATCACTTTCCGCTTTCAATAAAGAATCTTTTACTCGTGTGGGTAATACGGTTGCAGCAATTTTTAATAATTTCACAGCAGTGTCTTCCACTACTTGAGCAATGTCTTTCATTTTCTAAAGTGCCTCCAGAATTTTCTCTTTGTTAAGTTCGATATTTTTCTCTTTTTGCATGGTCAAATTACCCCCATGAGAGTCAATTGTCACTGTGAGTGGTCCGAATTTCTCTACTTCATATACCCATAAACATTCTGGCATTCCTAAATCTTCTAACCAGAACACATCTTTCACTTCTTTAATCCGATCCGCTGCAAGTAGAGCAGCACCCCCCGTAAAATACCCATAGATACAAGTTTCTTCTTGACACGCTTTGGTGGTGCGGATTCCCATCCCCCCCTTTCCGATTATAATTCCCGGATGGAAGGTTTTAATGAAATTATCTTGAAAGATTTCCATACGCGCGGAGGTGGTTGGTCCAGCAGCAACCACATGCCATTTTCCTTGCTCATCCTTCTGCATGACAGGACCACAATGGAATAACCCTACTCCACTGAAATTAACTGGAAGCTCTTTTCCTTCTTTATGAAATTCTAGTGCTTTTAGGTGTGCTTCGTCCCGAGCAGTTACGATAGTACCTGTAACATACACAATATCCCCAATTTTAATTTTTTTCAGTTCTTCTGAGGGAATGGGAGTTTTTAAATGAAATTCTACCATGTTTTCCCCATTAGACGAATTAATTAATTAAGATTTCTTAACCATTTCAATGTAGAAACTTCTTCGTCTTTGGTAGAGATGACCCACTCCATTTAGCAATTTCTACAGTGAAAAACACTAAAAACATGATCATGCGCAGTCAAAATATTTCCATCGGCTATTACATTCATTTATGACACTGCCCGATGCATCACCGAGTGAAATCTAACATAAATAATTTCAAGTTTTTCCAACAAAAGTGCTGTCAGCTCGATTTCAAAGTCGGCAAGATTATCATATAGAAGAATATGTATTTTCTTTTTAGGGATCACAACGATGAAATACCTTGTAAAAGTTCCGCAAGAGTGGGAGAGTGAGATACGGGAGAATTTGGGAATTTTTGATAATGTACCATTAAAGCAGTTAACTGCTCAAAAGATTCTGTTATATTATATTCTGTTTCAACACTAATACTCCTGAATCCACTAAGTTGATGAACTTGAACAAAATCTTGTATCCATTCAAATGTTCTGGATATATCGCCGGGATTGCCCAACAGATGATGATTCGCTCCGCACAACATAATTGGAATATTGTCAGTGTTGGATTTTATGAGTCGGATCCATTCTTCTAATTCATATAGAGTTTCTGGTTTTGCTAGGTCAAAAAATAAAATCGCCCCTGCAGCCCCTTGGCAAAAGCAAGGAAGTAAACTGCGAAAACGATGTTCTTCTCCAAAATCCCATATTTGAAGACCTGCTGACCCTTTATTTTCTGGCAAATCTATACAATGTACGGCAAAATCCACACCTATTATAACTCTCGTATCCGAATTGGTTTTTCCAGAAGTGAACTTAGTCATTATCTCCGTTCTTTTGTGTCCAACGCACCCCCCCATTAACACTTTAAATAGATAGTTTTCCAATATTATCGACTTTATATTTTACTTGGTGCGGTTTGGAATTATAGAAACCTAGAATTTGAGTCTGCTCTAAGGTTATTTATAGCTTTTTGTTAGCCATTTAGTCGGAAGGGGAAGTTCAGTTAGAAAACGACGAAAAGATAGCGGATAGACAATTTTGACATAAACTGGGGATCATATATTGATGACGAATTTTATTAAGGCGAGTTATGATTATCCAACTTGAACAAAAATGAAGACGTCAAAATCTCTTATTCTAGGCATTCTCATCTATATCATTGGATTTGGTGTAATTTCCGCAATCCCTCTTAGTCTCACAAGCACTGTAACTACTGCTCCAATAGAAGATAATGCTGATAGCCCTCTTATTATTTCTCCACCAACAAATCCTGATAATGGGGAGACAATTGGAATAATAGTTGCACCTGCTACATGGAATGATGCAACATATGGGACTACACTGAGAACATTGGTAGGAACCTACAAATTGCAGCTTGAGCAAACAGGATACACAGTTTTGTTACAAACCGCAGCTCTTAGCCACCCATCCGTTGAAACTTTGCGCGGGTTCCTCCAAAGTTGGTATGCTACATATGGTATATCGGGTGTAGTTTTGATTGGTAATTTTGCCTATGCCCAATTTTATCATCCCGGATCAACCCATCCAACTTCATTTTTAGTATATAGTGCAGAAACATTTGTGTGTGACTTATTTTTAACGGATATGGACGGAACGTGGACAGATTCTGAACCAGATGGAGTATATGATGTTCATACAGCAGGTAGTGGGGATATTGAACCAGAAATATATCTGAGTAGGATTGATGCAACAACTCGAACTCTCGGAGGATTGTCGAATACCCAAAATATCATCAGTATTTTGAATAAGGCAGTATTTTATCGTAGTGGTCTTGTTTCTCGAACACATAAAGCAATTACCTATATTGATGATGATTGGATTTCCTGGCCAGATGGAACTTATGATA
>SDNX01000067.1 GCA_004524545.1 Promethearchaeota archaeon | reverse complement strand
TAAATTTGGCTCTTCAGCTAACTGCTCGCGGAGTACCCTTCATTTATTATGGTGAAGAAATTGGTATGGAGAACCACTCTCTTGACATAAAAAAGAGTTTAGATGCTCTCGCAGTGAAATATAGTAAAATTCCTAGATTTATTCTTGATACAGTGAAGAAATTTCTTGGTGAATCGCTTAATAGAGATGAATCTAGAACTCCTATGCAGTGGGATACTTCCCTTTATTCTGGTTTCAGTGCAAAGAATGCGGTGCCTTGGTTGCCTATTACTCCATCATATAAGGAACGTAATGTTCGAATTCAGTCGGAAAATACAGATTCATTGCTAAATTGCTATAAACGTTTCTTGAAATTACGGAAAGAAACTCCAGCGTTAAACTCAGGAAATCTCGTTTTGATAAATAGCTCGGAGATTCCATCATCTGTGTTATCTTATATTCGATCTTACAGTTTCGAATCGGAGAAACAGATAGCAATAATCTATTTGAATATGAGTAAGGAAACTGTAGAGTTCAAAAATCCGCATAAATATGCAAATTTCACTGAATCCACAACAATTCACTCCAAGAACGAGAAAATGAAGAATAGAGATATACATCTTTTCCCATGGGAAGGTGTCGTATATATAGCGTAATTACTATAAGAAACAAAATTGCGAATGCTTGGCTATCAACAGTTTTATAATATTCGAACACTTTCGTTGATATAATTATAATAGGTTAGTACTATGAGAAAGATCCTTCAAAAAACTAAGAAGAAGCAAAAAATTCCTCTTGATGTCAAAATTAACATTCTTGTGTATGTTATTATAAATCTCGGCTTGTTTTTCCTGAATTGGATTGATACCAGTTATTATTGGTTTGTCTGGTGCGCTACAGGGTGGGGAATTGGTCTTTTGATGTATCTTTCGATTCGGTTCATTACACGGAAGAAAAGAAGTGGTAGCTCTACGGGATTCTTGATCCACTTGTCAGTTTATATAATTATGACTCTATATTTCCTCTACCTTGATATGTTTACGGGTCGAGATTTATCCAATCCAATTACTTGGGCTTTCTTTCCAATATCTGCTTGGGGTACACTTTTATTCTCACACTTTCTCTCAATGCTTTTTATTCAAATTCGAGAGAAACCAGAAGAACCACGCGCTAGAAAACGATATACATTGTTTAATGCTTTTATCGCCCATCTGTTCATTTTTCTGTGTGCAAATAAATATATGCTAATTGTAAATTTACTGACTGGCTTTGATACGAAATGGTACCTTTATCCTTTAGGAGGAACACTGCTCGCACTTGCAATCCATTTAATTGTCACAATTCTTGAATTGATCCCAATTAAAAATCTCCAGCTCAAAATTCTGTTGTATCATCTTTTTATATTCATTGTGGTATGTGCGTATATAATTTTCGATGATTGGTTGTCAACTGGGGGTCTTTATTGGTATTGGCCCGTCGGAGGTTGGTCATTGGGGATTCTACTGCATCTAATCTACTATTACGTTGTCCAAGTAGTTAGAAGGAAAAAATCGAACTAGATCTTATTTACTGAATTATGCGATTCCAGCGTGCATTATTTTCTTTTTGTTTTAATCCATGTGAGAACTGCTGTCAAGATAGCTGCAACGCCTAATATACTAATAAATCCGACCACAAACCAATTGACATGACCTTCATATGCGTTGATTTGCACCGGTCCGGTTTTACCATCAATAACTTCTCTCATAATTGAAAATGTGTCGATATGGTGAGTGGCATCCAGAATTTTTTGTGTGTTCGGTCCCATCCCAGCGAGGATTACTTCTCTCATAGTGTGTCCTCCATGTAGCCACGATACAGAGACTTCACCAACCCGAGCGATTCTCTTGTTCTTCCGTGTTTCAAAATCATCTGTATCTAGAGGTAATTCGGTAAGGAAGTCGTACTCATCAACGTCTAATCCTCCAGTTTCATGGTCAGCAGTGACAAGAAGTTGTAAATTTGCATCTTGTTCGGCTAACCCTTTTGCATACCTCACACTTTTTTCAAACTCAATTGCTTCTAAAGCGGTATAAACCGCATCATTATCATGGCTTCCCCAGTCGATTTGGGATGCCTCGATCATTAGAAAGAAAGGTTTCATAGTGCTGTTTAGGAGTTCAATTGCCTTTTGCGTCATCTCCAGTAGACTTGGTTCTGCACTCGTTTCATTTTTGAGATACATGGGAGTTAATGATACACTAGTGAATAAACCGAGAATAGAACCTGTTGTTGTCGAATTTAGTTCTGTTTTATTAGTGATATAACTGTACCCTTCAGATTCCATGCCTGAGATGTAATTTCCAAGGTAAGAAGTACTACTTCCTCCTCCTAACAGCACATCTACACTTGCATTTGAAATATCTTCAGCGATTTCTTGGTAGTTTCCTCGTGCTGGATCATGTGCCATAAACGCAGCTGGAGTTGCATGGGTCAAATGACACGTAGCAACAACTCCCGTCGCATAACCATTATCTTGAGCGATTTCCAGTATTGTTGTAAGATCCATACTAGCATCAAAATTCATCGCTATTCTTCCATTCGTTGTCTTTACTCCAGTAGCAATTGCAGTTGCAGATGCAGCGGAATCTGTGGTAAACCCATCGATGTTAGTTGTGGAAACTGAACCTTGATAGGGTAATTCTAAAATTGCTGAACCTCCTACAGGACCATATTCGACTAATCTCGCTAATTCAATATGCTCGAATCCGGTTCCATCTCCAATAAATAAGATGATTCCAGTAGGGGGGGTAATATCATTTGATATACTAGTTGAGAAACTTGGCAAGATTGTAGAAACAATAAATAAAGAAATCAGAATAGCAAACTTGTTCAAATTACGAGATCCCATAAAGAAAATTCTTGTTTTATCCTATTTCTTATTTTTGCTTATGGTTTTTGGATTTGGGGTAAATATTGATTTCCAAAAAAAGGATTAAAAATGCATTTTTCATGGATTATTACTTAGATCTTCCATTTACCTTCTTCATAAACGACTAATCCATCGGCAGTAATCTTAGAACCAGGTGCTTTCATGTCTTTTAGAATGTCCCAGTGGATTCCACTTTGATTTTTTCCTCCACTTTCTTCGATACTCATTCCTAACGCCATGTGCAATGTGCCACCGATTTTCTCGTCGAACAGCATGTTCTTCGTAAATTCCGTGATTCCATAATTCGTTCCAACAGCAAATTCACCCACTATATCTGCATTTGGGACTTTCAGCACTTGATCGAGTAACTCTTGTCCTTTAGAAGCAGTTGCCTTGACGACATGACCTTCTTTAAATTCCAAATAGATATCTTCAATTTCCTTTCCTTGGAAGATTCCGGGATAGGTAAATCTGATTGTACCATTAACAGAGTCTTCTACTGGACCTGTGAACACTTCACCGTCTGGAAGATTCTTCTGGCCACTACAATTAACCCATGTTCTTCCTTTGACACTAAGGGTTAGATCGGTATCTTCTCCAAGAACATGAATTTCATCTGCTTTGTTAAGAACTTCACAGATTTTTTCTTGCTCCATATGCACTCTCTCCCATTCTGCTATGGGATCCTCTTTATCCAGCATTAAAGCCTTTGAAACGAAGTCTGCATACGAATATAGGTCCATACCAGCCTCTTGAGCCATACTTTGAGTCGGATACGGTGCTAACGTCCAAGTTTTAGCCATAAATTTTTGCATCATAGGAGGAAATTCAGGATTTTTTTGTCTCATTTGCATTTTCACTGGATCAACCAATTGATTGGCTTTCGGATTGTAATCTGCCCAAATTTGAACTATATAGTCAAAATTATCTAACATAAATTTCATACCAACAGGGATACGGGTCAATTGATCCTCGTTCGCGTACTTAAAGAAGATTTCTTGGGCTCCGTCAAATCCCAACATAGTAGTAGGATATGAACCCATCTTTAGTGCTTCTTCGTACAAAGCTCTTACGAGATTCAAACAGTGATAGTTGCCTTGGATCATAACATTGGTTTTTTCGGGAAGTTTCAGCGCATGCTTTAGAATTAATTTTGCTAATTTTTTACTTGAATAATTGAACATCTTTTGTGTCACCACATAACTGTCAATTTTTGTACAATATAAAGCGTGTGGTGTCCAAATTTAATTCAAATTAATTTAGCAAGGATGTGTTTCAATTGATTAATGATCAGATATCGTTCCCAGAATTTATATGCTGGGAGTTGTCTTGGAGGAATTCGTTTTTTGGAGAAATATAGATCCATATCCAATAATTTTCCCATTAACTCAGTTGAATTTAGAACAGCTTGAACATTATTTTTATTAATTCCGATTTTATCAA
This sequence comes from Promethearchaeota archaeon, assembly GCA_004524545.1. Classification (GTDB taxonomy): domain Archaea; phylum Asgardarchaeota; class Lokiarchaeia; order Sigyniarchaeales; family Promethearchaeaceae; genus AMARA-1. Next base: position 9,101 of record SDNX01000067.1, on the reverse strand, counting down.
GTGAGTTCTTTATACATTGCTCCTTTTCATGAATCTTACGTTTCATATACTCAGATGGTGATTCAATCTTCTCTCGGGGTGTCAATTTCTTGATGAATAAGCGTTCCCCCTGAACAATTTCAATTGGATTTTTTTTGTTTGTGAATATTATTCCGTGAGAAGAGGTCAATATTTGACAATCTTTGAAAATTACTTCGGATTTATTGATGTCTTCGATATAATCTGCTATATTAGTATGTTTGAAACCATACCAAGGTCCAAATCCGTCCTTTATGGTTCCATCTTTATTTACTTTAAGATGGTCTAGACCCAAACACGAATTGTGAAAGATTTTTGACGCTTCTTTTTGCAGAATTAACTTCACTCCAACATGCCCAGGACTATGTGCAGTTAATGGTATAGTTTGAATTCGAATCGTCTTGAAATCGAAAACCTCTCCTGGCTTGAAAGTGGTGACTTTTTCCTCAGAAATAATATTAAATTTTAAAATTTCATATTTTAGATGGCGATAGGAATCCATCAATGTCGGGAATTCCATCATTTCCGTGATTTGATATACATGGAAAAATCCATCATGCTCTAATATGACTTTTACTTCAGGTTCTGGAGCATAAACTACACCATCGAATAGTTTTACAAACAAGTGAACATGAGAAGAATGATCTAGGTGACAATGTGTCATGATCAATCTAGAAGGTAGAGGAATACGTTGTTCCTCACAGAATTTCTTTATTGCTAACCATCCATCTTCTTCAAGATTAACATCTATCAATACCGAACCGGCTTCTTTAGTTATTGAATTGGATGGAATTTGTGATGGCGTAATCAAAAATCCATTTGATGTGGATAAAGGGTGAATAGATTTATTTTGCTTTAAAAAAAATACTCCATCTGTAATCTTGGCAATAGATAGCATTACATGAGGGAATTTATATGTCAAATTAATGTTTTTGAATGTCCATCTTACAAGCTTATATTCCTCTCAATTCATATAAAGTGAAAACAAATATGCCAAATTGCTTTATGTGGAATAATATTACCCATATTTTTATGGAAACCAAGGAAAATGAGCAAATTAGAGAATAATAAGTGCGAAAATGTAGTTCCAGCTTTCGAAAAAATAGGCTACGTTTTATAATTCTGGAAAATTAATCAGATTATGGAAACTCGGAATTGCAAATGTTTGTTTGGTAGCGGTACAGAAAAAGATAAATTAACGAAACAATGCCACGAATGTATTTCTAATTTAGATATAACGCTGAAAGCAAAGGATAAAGAGTATATTTATAGCGAGATTGAAAAAATCTTCCGTTGTTTCATTACAGATGTCACATCTGCTTTCGATAAAGACCCTGCTGCACGCAGTATTAGTGAAGTATTAACTTCCTATCCTGGAATTCAAGCTGTCTTAATATATCGCGTTGCTCATTTTCTAGATGGTTTAGGGTTGCCATTTGTACCTCGATTTTTGTCTCATAGTATTTATCAAACCACTGGAATTGATATTCATCCAAGTGCAGTAATCGACGATCATTTTTTCATAGATCATGGATCCAGTGTAGTAATTGGTGAAACCACAATAATTGGAAAAAATGTCACCCTTTATCAAGGAGTTACGTTAGGAGGAACAAGCTTAGAACGCAAGAAACGTCATCCGACTCTCGGAGATAACATCATCGTTGGTGCCGGAGCAAAGATTCTCGGTCCGGTCACCATTGGAAATAACGTGCGTATTGGTGCAAATAGTGTTGTAACAAAAGACATCCCTAATGATTGTGTTGTTGTAGGAGTACCGGGCAGAATATTACATGAGGGACATCCGCAAGCATTAGATGAAATCGAACATCTTAAACATGGGGAACTCCCCGATCCGATAATTAACCTAATTAAATCTTTAGAAACAAGATTATCAGCGTTAGAAGAAAAAGTACCGAAGAAGGAATGAAAATGGTTCTCTATAATTCGATATTAGATACGGTTGGAAATACTCCGTTAGTGAAATTGAACAAAATCCCTAAAGGACTGAAAGCAAACATATATGCAAAAGTAGAATCCTTCAATCCGGGGGGGAGTATAAAGGACCGAGCGGCTTTTAGCATGATTAAAAAGGCGGAGGATGAGGGCTTAATCAATCCGGATACCACTATAATTGAAATCACCTCAGGGAATACAGGTATTGGGCTTGCTTTTGTATGCGCAGTAAAAGGATATAAACTCAAAATTATCATGCCTCGATTCTCCTCGATTGAGCGACGTACAATATTGAGGGCTTATGGTGCAGAAGTGATACTCTTCAGAGGAAAAACCATAAAACCTGCTATTAAAATTGCAGAAAAACTAGCCTCTAAAATAAAAAACAGTTTCATTACCCAGCAATTTACAAATTCTGCCAATCCAGATGCACATCGAAATACGACTGCTTTGGAAATTTGGGAGGACCTTGATCATAAAGTCGATGTTTTTGTGAGTTGTGTAGGGACAGGGGGAACCATAACAGGTACAGGTGAAAAACTAAAAGAACTGAACCCGAACATTCATATCATTGCAATCGAGCCAGCAAGTTCACCCATTCTTTCGGGTGGTCCTGTTGGCAAATCTGAAATACAAGGAATGGGTGCGGGATTTATACCCGATATTCTCAATACGAAGATATATGATGAAATTTTCTCCATCAGCAAACAAGAAGCATACAAATATGCAAATTTGCTGGCAAAACAAGAGGGAATATTCGCGGGGATGTCTTCTGGAGCTGCTCTAGCAGCAGCTATGAAATACGCTTCTAAAGCAAATAAAATTGAAAATATTGCAGTAATCTTACCCGACACGGGAGAACGTTATCTCTCAACGGATATGTGGGATTAGAACCACTGCTTATATCCAGTTTTTTCAAATAGATACAAAAAAGGTTAAAAAACCATTCATGATAAACTGGAGATATGAGTTCAGGGGCTCAAGATTCAATAAACGTTGACTTAACGAACCTCTTTTATCCAAAAACAATCGCCGTTATTGGAGTTAGTAAGAATCGAATCGGCGGTATTAAATTCGTATTCGCCAATCAAGAATTCGTCGAAGAGGGTGGTAAAGTGTATCCGATTAATCCAAAGTACAAAGAGCTCTTCGGATACAAAGTATATCCTTCATTATTTGATCCAGAAGTCCCAGAAATCGATCTGGCATACATTTCGGTCTCAGCAAAACTTGTTCCCGATGTTGTGCGAGAATGTGGAAAAAAGAAAGTAAAATTTGTAGTGATTTTTTCTTCTGGATTTGGTGAAAGCGGAAATCGTAAATTACAGTCTGAGCTCGAAATTGCAGTAGAAGAAGCAAAGAAAAATGGAACGCGATTCATAGGACCCAACTGCTTAGGAATCAATAATCCCTATTCAAAAATCCACTATTATCCTGGAATGCCAACTGCACAAGGGAATATATCATATGTATCAATGAGTGGTGGTAATACAGGAAGATTAGCCGGATGGATGGTATCGCAAGGTTCGGGATTCTCTAATGTTGTCAGTATCGGAAACTCTATCGATTTGACCCCAACTGATTTTTTAGATTATTTTCGACAGGATCCCAAAACTAAAGTAATCGCGTTATATTTGGAATCAATTCCCGATGGAAGAAGGTTTATAGAAGCTGTAAAGAGAACAACTCCCGTAAAACCTATTGTCTTACTCAAAGGTGGCCAATCCGATGTGGGAATTCAAGCAGTTAAATCTCATACAGGAGGTCTGGCCGGTTCGATTGATATCTGGAAAGCACTCGCAAAGCAGTATGGAGTGATTTTTACCGATAATTTTGAATTATTCCAAGACGCATTAACGTGTTTTTCGGTTGATTATCACTTGCCTAAAAATGAAAATGTTTGTGTATTAGTTGCAGGTGGTGGAATCTCGGTTGAAATCGCCGATACTTGTATAAAAGAAGGACTAAAAGTCCCTCCGTTATCTGTAGACACTCAAAAAGCATTAGGAGAAATCTTTCCTCCAATTAACACAAATTTCACTAATCCGATAGACACTGGAGAATATGGATACGTTCCTGAGTTATTCGCAAAAGCTTTAGAAGTAGTTGCACGAGATCCTAATATTGAAACTGTTTTGTTTGTAAGAGAAGCAGAACGTTTTCATATATTCGCAGAAACTATGGGTAGAGAGGATATGAAGCAAGTGACTATTGATTCTATCTCGAAAGTGTTAAAGAAAGTGAAAAAACCGATGTTCTGTTCCACTTCACCGAATGTTCAAGAACAAATCGCTCACATAGCACGTTTAGAATTTAAAGTCAGTATGTTAAAAGAAAATCTTCCCGTTATCGATTTTATTCCTAATGTCGCTAAAATCATAAAAGAAATGGTATGTTATAATCGCTATTTAGAAAAAGTAAAGAAAATTAATTCTTAAATTCCTTCACTTCGGTTTTCCATTCTCACCGCAACCTTCGCAAACTGAAGATTCATCTGGATTTTCAGTCCCACAAAATCTACATCTCCATTTACCTGGTTCTTTTTCAGCTTCTAAGATTTTTACAGTAGTTCTGTCTGTTTGTGGTTTAGGAATAGGTTTTCCACATTTCATGCAAAAATCAGCTGTTTCACTAACTAACACTGCACCACAACTCGGGCAAAAGTAGGCTTTGTCTGGAATTAATTTTTGTGGAGGACGATATTCTGGATATTCTTGCTGATGTCTGGGAGCTGGACCTTGAGGTGGTCTGAATTGTTGCCCGAATGGAGAGGATCCTTGAATTTGCGGAAATGTCTCTAATGTGAGTAATTTTCCTGCCTTCATTAAATTTAATATTACAAGCACTTCTCCTACAAGCGAAAATGCACCTAGAAAACTACCTAATACGAATATTTCTCCTAAAATTACGCTAAACAATGTGAAAAATAGTCCGGATAGCACCAAGATTTCTCCAAGAAACAATCTTCGAATTCGGCTTGATAATATTGGATAACTGGATCCCATCTGTTGTTCATAGGCTATACTCCACGGTCGCATAAATACATATCCTGCAATAGATAAAGCAGGAATCGCAATATTTAGAATAATGGTTATCCACGCAATAGTTGTGCTTAAGTTAATGAAAATGGACAATACAAACGCAATTGAGGATATCACTACATTTGTTAGGAATAGGTAATATACTTTTGAGAAATTTTCGTCTACTTCGTTAGATTTGAACATTGGATACAGGCTAAATACAAATATCCCTAGTCCTACAACTACAACAGCTTCGAAAACATAAAAATATATTCTCACCCAGGTTCTTTCTAAATAGGCATTTACAGCGGCCTCATATATTGTGATGTAGTCTGGTGCATCAGGATCTATCCCTGGTAGGACAGCAGAAGACGCAATGAATGTGACGAGAAAGGTACTGACAATTAAAGCTAAACGAGCAAATCCATACCAACGCATAGCCCTCCCCATTTTTTGCGTTTCCGATAACTCTGCAGAATTATCTGGGAAAATGTTAGACATATTAAATAGGAAAAAGAGGTTTGAAATTAAAAAGTTGGTGTTCTAAAAAACTGGAAAAAAACGGTTTTCACCGTTCTATTTATTGGTCTTCCTCTAAAAATGCACTCATGTGTTCTTCATCTTGTTGATTTTCTGTGAATTTTTGCTCTTCTTCTATAGCTGCTTGAGCTTGTTGGGGAACCATAGCTAATTTCTCATTTATCAAAGGTTCTAAAGCTCCGATTTTACTCACGCTCCACATTAAAATCATAAGAAGGATAGCAATAACTGAGGCACCCATTATAACATAGGGTATATAGATGATTGTTCCGAGATATCCTGATAACAAATAGCCAATTGGCGTAAAAATTCCCATAATGGCGTTCATGAATCCAGAAAATCTGCCCATTTTTTCAATTGGAACCGATAGTTGGATCATGGTTACAGCAATTGTCGAAAATATCGGAATCCCTAATGTTGTGATAAATCCACCTGCTATTATCATCCAGAAACTTGTACGGATCTCAAATAAACTCCCACTCAAACCAATTGGTGTAATTCCGATAATAAATAGCCCTGTATATAATCCTAATACTCCTATTAATAGAGTTCGGGATATATGATTCCACTTATTTACAAGCGTTGAAATAACACTTCCAGTTATCATACCTGCAGCGAAAGATACACTCGCAGCGATATATTCCGTGTTTGTTGCTCCGTGCAAAGTTATCATTAAAATATCGCTCAATGTGTTGATGGGAGATACAAAGATGTTTGTTATGACAAATATTGTCAATAATGCAGAAAGTCCTGTAATCTTTTTTGTTACTGAGACTCCCTCAGAAAAATCTTGAATGAATTTTGTGAATCGGCTGGTTTTGATCTGAATAGGTGTTTCTACCTCTGGTTTTACGCGTTTGGGAATGTTTACGGTGAAAATCAAACTAAGTGCTATTAGAAATGTAATTGTATCAATCCACAAGAGATTGTAAACTGGCATAAAATTCATTAGGAAACCCGCGACTAAGGGAGCAATTATTCCTGCAGCTCCTTGAGAGAATTGAAACAATCCATTGAGTCTAGATAATTTTTCTCGAGGTACAATTGATGGCAAAATTGATGATACGGAGGGTCCTTGAATTGCTTGGAATGTTGCTCGAAATAAAATGAAACCAAAGAGGATATAAATTTCTCCGCTAACCCAAAAAGCCCATGAATAATGTGCATTCAAGTTGAATAGAACTACTAGAGCGGTTGTAATTACTGCTTGAACCATATCGCTTGATATAACAATTTTTTTCCGATCACCCTGATCCGCCCATACCCCTGCGAAGGGACTAAGAAGTACTCGCGGTAAAAATTGTAAAATCATGGAGATTGCAAAATAAAATGAATTTCCATAGGTTCTAGCCAAATAAAGTCCGATTACAAAGGAAACAACCTCCGATCCCAGCAAAGACGTTATTTGACCAGCTATGAATCTTCTATATCCATAACCTTTTATATGTTGATTGTTGTTTTTCATTAGAATTCACACTTCTAATTGTTCGATTCTCGAACAAACTGATATGATTATGTTCGAATTCCGAACTATTTAAATGTTTTCATGCCCAATTATTATTATAAAATTGAGTAATGAAGTAAAAATGTCTAGTTATTTATCAGAAATTACCAAAATATTTGAGGATGAGTTAAATGCAAACATACTATTCCTTTTAGATACTTTTGGGCCTCTAAATCTCCAAGGAATCATAGAAATCTTAAAAAAACCGAAGACTACTGTATCTGATCACCTTAAAAAATTAGTAGAAAATAATCAAATTATAATTGATGAACAATCTAGTTCTAAGAAAAAAATTTTTTATAAATTAAATCCTGTAATTTCGGAACTTATCAATCAAGAAGATGAGAGCATTTCAATGAACAATGAAATAATGGATTCTTTGGATATACATAAGGAAGATTTTGTTCATAGCGTAGCAAATATTCTACGGTCTATAGGATTTCAAGCAAATTTGTTCTCCCGAATAGGTGCCCAGTATCTAGAGGACAATATTCATCTTTTTTCTGATATTGAAAAAAACAAAAAGAAATTGCGTGGTTTTGTTTCTGGAATGAATGAATTGGTTATAAAAAATGATGAGGAGTACAAAGAAGTATGGGAAATTTTGAAAGATTTTGAAAACAAACTTAAGAAATTCGAAAAAAGCAAACGTAAAAAAGGTAGACACAGTTTGATGATTTTTTGGGTAGGAGTGCCTAAAGACATAGTCGGACCAAAAAAATAAGTGCCTAAAAGAGAAAAATGAACAGATAGTTTTGTTTTGAATTGGTTACCAATTTTTTTAACGTCCAAATTAATCCAAAATTTTGCATTGTCAAAACTATTTCTATATTATTATCTCTCAATTTTTTCTTAATGGGTTAATACTCCAAATCTTCATTGATATTAGCAACCTTCCCACACTCATCCTATTAAATATCGAAATTCGCACGAAATACAAGAAAATACAAATTGTCGGTATTCTTTGGCTATCTTTTACATCGTGGTTACCTTAAGCAATCGTTTGAATAATTAATCCACCAATTGTCTTTTTCGAATCGTCATTTCTATCATAAAGGAACATATTTATAGTCCTACAGCTAATTTTTGATCGATTAAATAATTCATAACATTATTTAAAATTACGAAAATGGTATTGAAACGTCAAAACTATCTATGAGGTACAAAAAAAATGTCACATAAACCACATATATTATGGAAAATTATCCCCCCCATCGTCGCAGTATTAGCGGGATTTGGATATGTAATGATTCGGGGATTGTTAGGAATTAACACTCCATTGGGTCTTGTAGAACTTGGTTTTCTAATCACAACTGGTGTTGTAGCGCTTATCTTTCCCTTCTTATCAAGATGCTGGTTAACTAGTTTACTTAGTCCACTGTTATATTTTGGTGCAGTCTTTTTATCGTCAAAGAATTTTGCCCAGTTAGTCGGAATAGAAGTTTCCGCCTATCCACTAGTCGGAGTTCCACTGGTTTTCACACCAGAAATGGGAATTGTTTTCTATATGCTTTGGGGTATTTTCTCTTTAGCCGGATTATTAATTGGGTTAGGATTTTCAATCATTCGAGCGAAAACTCCTTGTAAATGTTGCGGTCACGATCCATGCGATTGTGAACCATGTCGGGATGAAGAGGTAGTTCCAGTAGCTGCACCCGCTCCTAAACCAGAGCCCAAACCGGAGCCTGAACCAGAACCGGAACCTGAACCAGAGCCCGAACCTGAACCAGAACCAGAGCCCGAACCTGAACCAGAACCAGAACCAGAAGAGGAAGAGGAGCCCGAACCAGAACCAGAACCAGAAGAGGAAGAGGAACCCGAACCGGAAATGGAAGAGGAACCCGAACCAGAACCCGAACCTGAACCAGAACCAGAAGAGGAAGAGGAGCCCGAACCAGAACCCGAACCAGAACCGGAACCTGAACTTGAACCAGAACCAGAAGAGGAAGAGGAGCCCGAACCAGAACCGGAACCTGAACCTGAACTTGAACCAGAACCAGAAGAGGAAGAGGAGCCCGAACCAGAACCAGAACCAGAAGAGGAAGAGGAACCCGAACCGGAAATGG
>SDNX01000066.1 GCA_004524545.1 Promethearchaeota archaeon | reverse complement strand
TTATCACTTGAGTAATCCCTACGGACAACATGTCTTAAATCATCTGAACGGCGTATATGCTAGAATGATTGAATCGATGTCCGGATTATTTAAAATTGATGTACACTTACAAAATGAATTTTTCTACTGCCCTAATTGCACTTTTCGATACTCACGAGAGGATTTGGAAAAAGATCAACGGTATTGCAGTGCATGTGGATTTCCAATTGGAGAAGAAATTGAACGATTAGTATCCGGAGGTAATTAAAATGAGTGAAGAACTAAATCAAACCCAAATAATACAAGAATTTTTGAAAAATGTAAAGAGTAAACTACCTGGATGGTTGAAAGATAATAAATCTGAATTGAAGGATGTAATGTCGGAGTTGGAAAGTCATATCTGGGAAAAATCCGAAGCAATAGCCGCAGGTCAGGAGGTTCAAAACTATCATGTCCGACAAGCTGTCCAAGATATGGGAAACCCACGAGATATTGCCGCAGAATATAAAAAACGTGGAACTCCAAAGTTGTGGATCTCCCAAGAGTTATTCTCGGCATACGTAAAGACTTTTGGAATTGTTGTAGCAGTCATTGTCGGAGTGAATTTGATTTCAGTGATTGTGGATGCAGTTACAAATGGGCCAAGTTGGGATCTATTATCCTATTTAGATGGTATATGGTCCTCTGCCTTAGGCGCGTTCCTAATTGTAACAGTGATTTTTGTAGCACTTTCAGTTGAAGGCTATTTACCAGAAGATTTTAAGAAATCAGGGGGTAAATATCAGCTGAAATCAACGAGACCGGAAAAAGAAGATAAAGTAGAAGGTATGGAAAGAAAGTGGCAAGAAAAACGTCCGAAACAAGTTAAACCTCCATTAAGGCGTGGTGAGTTACTTGCAGGAGGAATAATTACATTGCTGATCGGTATTGCCATGTTTGCTGAGGTATGGGTATATTTTCCACTGGTAGAGGATATTGGCCCACAATTGACCTATTATATTCGATTAATGGGAGTATTTACCATGATTGGGGGAATAATCAACTTGATGCAATCCATGATGGATTTAACTAACTACACAGGGCAACGAATATTAATGGGATTACATACAATAGTTGACTTGGCGTCAATTCCATTCACAATACGACTTCTAACACAAGCAGTTTTAACCGTACCTTCAATTGCCGCTTTTGAAATTGCAAATCCAGAATTATTTGCAAGTATCGCATTAGGATTCAATGTGGTGACCTGGATTTCAGTTGTGGGAACTGTGATTGGATCAATTTCCAATATCTATAAAATTATCACTTTACGAATGAAATTCGAGGAATATCATCAATACCACGAAATTTAATCTTTTTTTCTATCCTTTATTCAAAATTTTAGTCTGTACAATTTCTTTCAATGGGGGTAATGCATGTTCATAAAATCGTTGCCACCCAGAACACAATGAAGATAATCCAGAAGGTTGTGTCCAATCTGAATAAGAACGGAATTTTTGACAATCCCCATTACAAAATCTTAAAAATTCGCACTCTCTGCATGAATTGGAATACTTGGTTTTGTGTTGAGCAAATTTCTCTAATAATTCTGAATTTAGTAATTCGTCCCATGTGTTTTCCATAATATTCCCCAATTTTAAATCATCTCGCACGAAAAAGTCGCAAGGAAACACATCTCCGTTTGCCTCCACTACTAAGTATGTATTACATGATCTACCCATTTGGCACACATTATAACTTCCATAAACCAGAAACTCCACGATGCTATCCAAGTGTCGTATAGAGACTCGATGAATATCCTCTTTTGCCCATTCATCAAAAATATCAATAAGGAATTGGCCCCATTCTTCTCCTGTGATAGAAAAAGATTCAAGTCTATTATCCGATTTCCATTCGACACATGGGATATATTGGTGGAAATAGAATTCTTGTTTTTTGAGATACCGATATACTTGTTTTGCACGTTTTACATTTGCTTGAGTAACTAGGGTTAAAATGTTGAATTCAACTTGGTGTTTTTGAAGAGTTTTAATACCATTCATGACCATTTGGTGCGTTGGCTTCCCTTTTACATTTTTCCGGTATAGATTATGAATCTCCGGAGGACCATCCATACTTACTCCAACCAAGAATTTGTAATGATGAAAAAGGTCTCCAAGTTCATCCGTAATCCCAATTCCGTTAGTCTGAAATCCATTAGCAACTTGACTGCGAGATTTCCCAAATTTTTTTTGGAACTCAACTACTTTTTGATAGAATTTATGACCCATTAAGGTAGGTTCCCCTCCTTGAAATGCAAACCCATACACTGGTTGTGGTGTTTCCATATATGATTTTACCAGGTGTTCGAGTATTTCTTCAGACATGCGCGGTGCTGGGTGTTTAGGATCTAAATGATGCAAGTAAAAACAATACTCGCAGCGTAAGTTACAGCTCGCACCAGCGGGTTTAATGAGGAGGGAAAATGGTCGCATTTAATCATATCCTAAAAAAATAAAATGGTGGGAGAGGAGAGATTCGAACTCCCGACTGCCTGGTCCCAAACCAGGAATCTTTGGCCAATGCTGCTAATATTTAACGCGCATGTATACCAAGCTAGACCACTCTCCCTTGGGAACTTTTTCACGTTAGGTAAATTGACATTCATCTATCGTGACAAGGTATGTTTCCTACATTCTATAAAAACTAAAAAGCTTTTCATTTGGGAACTATGAAAAGGAGAATTATTGTGAAAGATTGATTGGAAGAATTGTAATTATTTCTTTTTAGATTTGTCAAGAAAGTCTTCCACATCGAGTCCAATATTTTTCTTAATATATTGGTGTAAAAATTCTATTTTAGGTTTATCCTTGACTATTGCTTGTAATTCTCGCCCTAATCTTCCATTAGTTTGATTTTTGTATTTCCAGATTAAATTGATGTATTCTGTGACTTTATCAATCAATTCCAAGTATTCTTTTCGAAAAAGGAGAATTAAATCCATATCACCTAATCCTTTCTTCTTTAAAAGATTTTGAATCATAATTTTCTCATATATCGCTGATGGATATTTCTGATGTGTCCAGCCCCGATTATCGACATTAAAAGTTGAAAATTCGATATCAGGATTGTTTGGATACTTAGATGAAATGTAGAGATCTGTATAGCCATTTAATTCTGAAGTCACATGAATTGGAATCATACTTTGAATTAATGCTCCTAATTTCTTGCACATGAAATCATCCCCAACTAACACTAATTTATGGTTGGCTGCATGTCGAAGAACTAGCGCTATACTATCAATATTGACAAGTTCAATTGCACCTTGCAAAGTCAAAGCTTGACGAGTGGTTAAATCAACAGATTGTTCCGCTGCTTGTGCACGATATACCTCCCTTTGCGTATCAGTCATTTCTTGGAAGGAATCAAATACAGTATATTCCCCGCTATGATTAAACAGCTCTTCTTTGTATTCTTCAATGAATTGATTAAGCAGCGGAATCAAAAAGTGCATTTTTATCAAGTCATCATTGTCCTCTTGAGCTGCGATTGCGATCCCGATTAGATCGTGTTTCGTAGTATAGAGCCATTTCCGATTAGCGATTACCATGGTTCGGATTTGTCCTTCACCAATAGACTCTGCAAAATTACGAATTGCTGATATAAATCCTGATAATAATGATAAATCGGTGTGATTTGTCTGATTTTTTCCATTATAGTCACGACTAAATAAGAAGTCTCCAGTATCACTAATTATCAAAAAATTCTCTATTCCCATAGCTTAATCACAAAGATGACTAGTTTATATGATTCACATCGGAACAGCCTTAAATAACCTTCCGATGGAAAATATTCCAAAAAAAGTTGGAAATCTTTTTTTTGTCTTATTTAGTCGAAAAAAAAACTTATCAGAATTAGAGTAATAAAAAAGAAATGGTGGTGGAGGTTCAACTACTAAATTTTGAACCACATATTAGACAATGAGTCAAGTCTTCTGTAATTTCATTGCCACAAGCTGGACAGAATTGAACTATTGATCCAGTAACAACAATATTTGAGGGAAAGGTTTTTTCAGTTTGAACCACTTGGTTGATCTCCTCTTCAAATTCCACCTGTTTAGCGTAGGTTACAACACGTAGAGATTGTCCGCATCCTACCTGTCAAATTTCGATCCACAAATACTACAGTGAGTAAGATCTTCGGTAATTTCTGCACCACATGAGGGGCAAAATTGCACGACGGAACCGGTAACTACAATATTTGATTCTTTGTCCATTAATTCTTCTTCACTCAGTTTAGGGGCTTCATCAAACTCCAATTGACGTGAGAAAGTTACCACTTTAAGAGATTGCCCACATTCTTTACAAAATTTTAAATATCTATTGATACGGCCATCACATTTAGGACAGTGCCAAAATATACGGGCACCACATTTTTCACAATATTTTCTTCCCCTATAAGCATATTTTCCGCAATTTGCACATATCCTGACTCCTTGTCGCTGGAAATAGATAGAATATAAAATTGCTCCAATCATAAACGGAGTCCAAATTAATAACCACGTTAGGAATGCCCAATCAATAAATGACATAATCATTATCACCAAAAACGCTATCCCAACCGCTACCCAATATAAAGGAACGAAAACTTTCCTTGGATATCTATGTTTTCGTTCTTTTTCATGTTTTTTTCCCATATATCTCTACCTAGAAAAATTGTTATCTTTACTTTTAGTTTTCATGATTACATAAATAGATTTAATGATCCAGATTTTAGCACAGATTACAGAAATCTTCAAAATAATAGAGAATAGGAGAAAAAAAAATTTTAGACTTATTATTTCAAAGGAGCTCCACATATGGGACAATATTGCTCTGAACCATCTAATGGACCCCCACATGTATTACAATAAGATTTTGATGGTTTAGATGTTTCTTCAATTTCCTCACTAACAGGATCATCTGTATCTATTTTTCCATAGTTTTGATAAGTTACGGCACGAAGATCGTACCCACACATATGACAAAACTGGTTATTAACGGGGGTTTTTTGTTGACAATTCGGGCAAACGCGCGTATTTTCACCAGCTATATATTGTATTGTAACCCTAACAGCCTCTACGAGAGGAAAAGCAATAATTAACCAACACCACCATGGAATCAAATAATTTGGATCACGCAAAAGGAAAAATCCAATTAAAAAGAAAAATGCAAAGGTGCTAATGAAGGATGTCCATGCAGTTACAAGACGATTTTTACTTACATTTCTCACCATTTATTTCAACTCCATTCCGCAACTTGGGCAGAATTTTTGTTTTTCTTTATCCACATGAGATCCACAAGTCTGACAATAGGTAAAGCCTGGATTTTTGAATTCTGGTTTAATTTCAGGTACAGGTGTAACTTCTGGAGTTCCTGCTTTAACTGTTTCTTGTAATGCATAACCACATGAGTCACAAAATCTCTCATCAGGACGTATTCTAGCGTTACAGTTAGGACAACGCCACTGTAATTTTTGTGAACAATGTGGACAGAATGTTTTCTTCGAATCCACACTTTGACCACAGTTATTACATCTTACGGGGTCCATTGTGTAATATTGGATAGTCGTGGAAATTGCTCCGATTAAGGTTCCACCTACTGGAAACCAGATCCACCACTGATTTGTTAAAGTCCAGCCAAATGCGAATCTAAAAATTACCAGAAATAATATACTCACTACAAGAAAGCCTGTCCATGAGCCGATCAAGGCTTCTTTATTCGGTTTAAGTTCATGTTTTCCCAATTTATATTTCACCAAAAAAACTGAACATGTTCAAAGCATGTTCGTTCTTATTATGATCACATAATCGTAGTATTAAGTATTTTTACAGTGCCAGTTCTTATCCTTTTCATTTGAGAATGGATAAAATTTTTTAGAAGAGGAGTAACATTCTTCATAATCACGTCCACGATAACAATTTTAATGTACAAAAAAGTTATCAAAGATAAGGGAAGTTCGTCTAGTGGCTTGCGCCCGTTTTATCGGCGCCCATACAGGATGATGGGCTCCAGATCGCGTTCCCGCATAAAAATCTGACGAAAGAATGAAGAGAAATCTGGAACAGAAGAAACCCATTGATCGTGAGTTCAATTCTCACACTTCCCACTTTCTTTTTTTTTTACTTCCGATCTAAGTATATAGAAAACATAAAAAAAATCAAAAAACCTAGCAGTTGATTTATGAGTGTATTTTGTATGGTACATCATGAGGATTATCCTCAACTGAAAATAAAAAAAACCAAAAAAAACAATAAAAAATGTACCGAAAACTCAAGTTATTCGCGCCTATAATGATAGGACTCGTAGTGTTGAGTATCAGTATCATCATCACTGTAAAAATATATCAGCTTATCGTGGGATAGCCACAGCGGAGTGATACGTAATTTTATATTTCCTTGTATCCAACATCACTCATGCCCAACCGTGTCCCCAAAAAACAAAAATTACATCTTTTCGATTATGTTATGTTAGGGCTGTTAATTCTTGGAGTAAGTGGCTTAATTATCTGGGGTATCGTAGAGCTTTTGCAAAACTAACGAAAATATGTTTTTTGAGAGGTTATACATGAGTATCAAACCAGTGGATAATATCTTGGATCACTTCTGCTCGATTAGATTCATGCAATAAATCATGGCGTTTTTCCGGATAATATTTGGATTCAACATGTTTCCCTAATCCCTTGTATTTCTTCACCAGAGTTTTCACATTTTTAGCAAATGAATTAGAAGAATCTTGAGTTCCACACAACACTAATATCGGTAAATCATTAGGGACCAATTCTCGGTTAGATTTTTTGTGAATTCGTTTAAAACCTCTTGTAATTTCTGTCGCAAACACTGTAGAAGGAACCCATCCGCAGAATATGTCATCGATATAATTCTTGACTTCTTTAGAATCGGTCGAAATCCAATCATAATCTGTCGCTGCAGGTCTGAATGGTTTATTAAATTTCTCCCATCCAAGTTTTTGGAATGTAGGGCTTGGAGCTAAAGGTCCTAACCTTTTAATCTCTCCTTTACCAAGCATTTCTCCAAATAAAAGGATATAGAAAGGTTGTTGAGATTGAGGTGCACTAAGAACCACTGCATTAAGTTTTGATCCCCATCGAATTATGTAATCCTGAGCAAACTCCGATCCCAAGCTATGACCAAACAAGAAGAAGGGAATATTAGGATATTCTTTTTGCATCTGAGTAGTCAGTAACTGCAAATCATTCAAGATCAAATTCCATCCATCATTATCAAGGATTCCTAACCCAGATGCTGTTCTAGCTGATTTTCCATGTCCCCTTAGGTCAGGAGCATACACTGCATATCCTTTATTGGTAGCGTTTTCAGCCAGCTCCTTATATCGTCCTGCATGATCCGCAAGACCGTGAATAACGAGAATTATTGCTTTGGGAGTCGCCTCAGGTGTCCATTTGTATACACTAATTTGTGTGTTATCATCAGTTTTAAAGGTGAAATTTGAAGATTGCATGACCATTCTAGGACTGGGAACTGTATAAAAATTTTGAGATGGAAATCGGAAATTCAAAAATAAATGACGAGTAAACCTTTATAATAGTGAAATATTGAATGATCCCAATGAGCGCCTTCCTTGAGACCCTAAAACGTGTATGGCATTATTTAAAACGTTCGTGGTTTGTGATCACTATTGTACTTGTGTTAATCTTATTTTTTGTAGGTAAATTAGAAGAGATATCTTCCTTGATGATCACTTCTATAGTAATTCTATCTCTCACGATTGCGGGATTGATTTTACAGATTATTGTAACCATTTTGAAATTCAGATCGTTTAAGACGTATTTAGAAAGCCACAAACGCATTGATGACACCTCCATTGCACAAGGTATTGATAATGAATTGGTAACTGTGAGACGGCAATTAAGTGAATTAATGAAAGATAAAAAATGTCCCGGTATGATAATTCTTCTAAAAAATACCTATATCTACTACAATTCTAAAATGGTAGAAACCTTCAATAAATTGTATAAGGAAGCGAATTTCAAAGAAAATGTTTACTCTCTCCTCTCGAAACAGTTTGACTTGTATAAAAATGAAATACAGGAAATTCAAAAGAGAATGGAGCAACAAGAGAAATCTGATTAAGATTTTGTTAATAAATCATTAATTTTTACTCTCATCCCATCTTGGGCACCGATAATTTTCGTGGAGGGACCGAGAGAATTCTGCATATGCAATATTTGTTCCTCAACAAGATTTTCTTTTGAGCCCGGAGGATCAAACATGGCTCCAAAATGTGTAAGGATGCAGACTCGAGGTTGTGCAATTTTCAGAGCGGGAATAATTTCATCCACACATGCATGTCGTTGACATACTTTATCCCCAGGACGAAGAACATTGGCGACTAGAATATCTAAATCAGAGTACGTATCTCCAAATTCCTTATAAATCTCAGTATCTGAAGTGAATCCTATTGTATAATTCTTGGAGTTGTTGCTTGGGTCCTTTTGATTGATAATCATGCCAAATCCATCCATTTTCCCATGAACGACCTTTGTTCCATGAATAATGGTATTGGATTCGATTGTTATGGTTTTCCCAGTACGCATTGGGATAATTTCGCTAAGTAAAGATTTATAATAAGAGTTTAAACTTTCAATGTAATCATCTGTTGAGATTAGAGTTCCTGCTCGAATATTAAGAGATTTATGCACAGATTCAATAATAATGGGTGCGTCATTTTGATGATCCGTGTGGTTATGAGTTACAATAATCCATTTTGTTTTTTGACGTTTGATTCCCATTTGATTTAGATAAACGATTGCACCCGGTCCCGGATCAATATGAGCTTGTTTACCTTTAAACGCATAGATTAATCCTCCAGTTCTCCGATGTTGAGTAGAAGAATGAAATCGGCCTCCTCCCGTTCCAATAAAAATTAGTTCATGATCTGTGAAGGGTGCCATGGTTCATCCAACAATTGCTTATTTTTTAAAATATGCACAAATACGACATTTATTCTCTAAAAATGTTGCTTTTTCTGTGAACTCTCCACATTGAGGACATTGGACGAGATTCTTATTCATCATATGGCAAAGATCGGTCATTTTTCCTGAGAAGGGCAAAATTTTGAAAATTTCTTCATCAGGAGCGCGATTTATCTCTTTAAGTAGTTTGTCCATAGGAGCCTTTTCCCGTTCTAATTGATACAACCAATTATAAAATAGAGAATAGGATTTAACCTTCTCAGGATCAATGACTACACGGAACAATTCACCGCTGCCCGTATGTCTATCATAGTTTTTAAAAATTTGAATAGAAACTTTACCCACATCATAAGTTTTTGGGTAAATTCGCCATTTATTTGTCTTTATTAGGTAATTGCTGATGGAAAACGCAGCATCTTGTAAACATCGCACACTTTCAGACACTATCACAATTTTATCTTGAGGACTAATACTAATTTGATTTAAACCAAATAAAATGATTTTGAATCCAGTTGCCAGACCCGGACTCATATGACCGTGGATATCTTCAGCCATTTTAATAATTTGCTCAGGAATATTTTTCCGCATCTCTGATATAGATATCATATTACTCTTTGACTCGGTCTTCAATTATTTTTACTAATTTATCTAACCAATACGCATTAGAAGGCATGCAACCCTTGGGCGGATCTATGACTTTTTTCATATGAATGGGAACAGCATCCATACGATAGGAGCTAGCTTCGGCTTCTATACCGTCATGGGTCCCCGGTAAGATTAAGTTTGCCAATTCCGTTGTTGGGGTAGGATGTATATCACAAGCGATCAAGGGAATTTTAGCCATATGTTCAACACACTTTTGAGGTAAATGAGCACCTGGATCTGCAGCAATTGAAAACATCGCATCAATTTGACCTCTTTGTAGCATTTCAACCGTACTATACTCCCCTACATTGTAACGAGGAAAACCTCGTGAGAAATCTACCGCATAAGGATACCCGGTGACCCAACTAAGTACCATATTTAACCCCGTGACATTATAATGCCCACGCAATGGCATGATAGACCATTTACTCATGCTATTGAGAAGCTGAACCATTTCAATGGCAGCAGATATGTTTTGAGACTTGCCTAGAGAATGAGTCAAACCTAAACCAAAAAAAACTACTCCAAACTTAGCATTTTTCATGTTTTCTGCTAATTGTTCAAGTTCTTTTCGTTTAATTCCGCCAACTTCTTTCTGATCCAATTTATTCCCGTTTAGAATTGCTCGGAGTGCTTGAAATACTTCATAATCTTCTGAAAGATTTATTTTGTAATAAAAATCTGCGACTTTTGCGCTGTCCGAAAATCGAGGATCCACTACAATAATGGTTCGATCAACACGACCATCTTCACGGAAGAATCCGCGAGTGAATGAGCTGTATCGACTCATATGGCGAGGATGCGCATTCAAAGGATTACATCCCCAATACACTACAACATCAGCTCGATTTTTGATTTCCCCTAAAGTGCAACTAGGATACCCCACCATCTGTATCGCTTGCACAGATGGTCCATGACAATGAGTAACTTGACCATCAATGATCCCATTTGTCATTTCTGCCAATTTCACACCTTCACGAATTGCATCTACACTAGTTTCACTCCATCCAAACCAAAGCGGTCTGGATTTTCCCACCATAATATCTGCTGCTTTTTTTAGAGCTTCTTCCCAGGTGATTTCTTTAAATTCATCAGTTTTGGATTCCCTCCATAAAGGAGAGGTAAATCGTCTTGCTCCTGGAACAGGTATGAAATTTGCCGTACCAACCGAGCAAGCATTATACACACTAAGAATCTTATTATTTTCCACTTCAACCTCAATATCGTCGCAGTTAGAACCACAGAACGGGCACACCACATTTTTAATCAGTTCTTTTGTCATGGTTATTGAGTCTTCTCCAAGTAGTATTTTCTCATTAATTCGGGCATATTCAGCGGTTTCTCATTAGTCGTAATTGATTCTACAGTTATTTCGGTGTTTTTATACATTGGAGCACCCGAACTGTATGTATTCGGAATAATAAGAGTATTTGCCCATGGACCTCTTGGCATGAATGCAACTCCAGGATGAGGTGCATCTGGTGAAATTTGCGCATACACCAAAACCTCATTCATCTCATTTGATATTTTCACAACTGCCATGGGATACAAATCGAGTTTCTTTAAATCTGATGGATCTAGGAATATAATTCCTGCATTTCGTGTGTACACAGGTAAAGCTTTACCTCCACCTTTAATTACAACCCCTTGATCTATGGTTGCCCCTGATGTAAGTCGTAGTTTGATCTTTGACACTGAGAATCACTTGTCTTATACAATTTTACATCAAGGTTGGGACAATTTAAAACCCTATTTCTAGTTTTTTTGGAATCTAGTAAACATGAGGATTAGGACCAAAATAAAAAAATCGAGAAAAATATGTCAGTCTAAAAGACTTTTACCTCTCACACTTTGATGAGGTTTTTTTCCCAAGAGTTCCACTAATGTTGGAACTATGTCGGTAGTTTTACAATATTCCAGTGTTTTTGGGGTTAAAATTCCTTGTCCCCCACCGATAACCAAAGGCACATACATTGAATCCCTTAAACCGACATCATGAGAATAGACATGAGTATTGATAGTTTTCCCATGTTCATAGTTGTAGCAGACGGTTGCAACGGTCGAAACCATAATATCACACGAACGAGGATTAATGAAGTATCTTACCAACTGATCGGGCATCATAGGAAAATCTAGATGATATGTGTGATCGAGCCATTCTTCAATGGTATGGAAATTGCCATCGACAATCCTAGACGCTCTTGGATCCTTAGAATACCCATATACATCCACATCTTCAAATGAATATTTCGTAGTTTCCCCCATATATTCCACTTGTGCAGTATGAATTTTATCATCTTCATTTTTGAATCGTATTTTGATCGTCCCTTTATCTGGAGTGTTATTCTCGGCTCGATAATAGATAAATTTGACCCCTTCTATCTCAAACATCATATCTAGTAGATTAATTTTTAAATCAGAATCAGTGGGTTTGAAATGCTTCATTTCTTCCAAAGTTGGATGCACTTTCCAGTTTTTATTTGTTCCCGGGAAATTAAAAAATCCTACAGACCCAAATGAACAATCAAAATCTCCCGTTCCAGTTTTCTTGCTGTATGGAATAAGTCCCTTGCTTTTAATAAAGGGTGCAAGATCCTTTGCTTGATCTGCTTTATAGTTTCCATGGTCACTCGTAAACACAATTATGGTGTCGTCATATATCCCTAATTGTTTCAACGCAGTTATTAATTTCCCAACTTCATCATCCAAATCCAAAACAGACTGAATATACCGATCGGAATCAAATCCATGATCGTGCATTAGTGTATCGGTTAGGAAATAATAGGCAGTTGATGCAATTGGTCTTTGACTATTTCTAAAAAATAATTTCGGATATTTGAATACATTGATAAGTTGTTTGGTCACCACTTTGTGTGAGTTTTCGGGTTTTTTTGCCAGTAGTACAAATAGCAGAAAAAAGATCGCCGCTATGAATTTGTTGGGGGGAAAAATTTTGGTTACCCCTCTACTGCAATATTGAACTAGTGAATAGGAATTGCCTTCCCCGATTTGTTCAAACAAGGTTTTTACATTTCCTTCGATCTCATGGGTTTGGCGTAATGCATTTAAATTAGAATAATGACGATATTGAGGAGGATTGGAGTCTCGGTCGAACCAATGGTAAACTGGGATTCCACTACCAGATTTCGGATAATATCCACTATATGCCCCCGTCATTATATTGGGTTGTGTAGGTAGAGTAATAGAGGGGTATGTGGTCACACATTTATCTGAAACAATACCTGAGTCCCCCAAGGATTTGATATTTGGAAGTTTCCCCTCATCGTATATCTTTCTGAAAAATCTACTACTCACATCATCTGCAATCAATAAAATGACGTGTTTCGCTAGTTTACCCATGTACTTGGATTAGGACTTTCTATTTTTAAAATAATCTCTATTTTAATTATTCCAAAATTTCTTGATACGGCGTGGATAACTTTGAGGAGTTTCGATATCCCAGTCTTTTGGTAGCACACTGCGATAGTAATCTGTGTGAAAACGTTGACCAATCAAAATAATAAATCCTCTGTCGGTTTCCGAACGGAAAATTCGTCCAGCTGCTTGTATTACTCGAGTGAGACCGGGATTTCTGTAAGCAAAATCGAATCCCTGCATGTATTGTTTTTGAAAATAATTCTTCATCAGCTCTTGTTCGTAGCAATATTGAGGTAATCCTGGACTTACAATGAATGCGCCTATTGCCATTTTTCCCAAATAATCTACGCCCTCTGAAAATATCCCCCCGTGCACTCCAAGTAGCAAATAGGGAGTGATACCTGATTTCAGTTTTTCTAATGTTTGTTTTCGATCTCGTTCAGTCATTCGTCGCTTTTGAATTAAGATATGATTAGAAAGGGGTAGTTTTTTCATTTCTTTTAACACGTTATGAAGATATTGAAAACTAGGGAAAAAGACGAGATAATTCCCAGTTTCATATTGTATTGAGTCGTGAATTAGCTCTGCAATTTTTGGATAAGTCGAATCGCGTTCATTATATCGCGT
>SDNX01000065.1 GCA_004524545.1 Promethearchaeota archaeon | reverse complement strand
TTTGTCCATTTTTCAGAAACTTAAGCATATCAAAGTGATATGGCGAAATTTAAAAAAAGAACCTGACCCGAGATTTTAACGCATTAATGGAGGGGGATGAGGATCTCCATTGCAATCATGATTTTCTGGTAATCGATGCATTCTGCAAAATTTTGTTCCACAATATTGACAAGTATGAGGTAAGAAAGTAAGTACTTTATTACAGTAACTACAGCGTCCTAATTTATTTCTTCTCATATTTTTTTCTTGAATCAATCCACTAACTTCCTTATCTTATTGTCTCTTATTTCAATCGTATCCTCAAATGGAGCGATCTTGCTGGATTTGAGTTTTTCTTCTAACTGAATGATTTCTCTTTTCTGTTTGAGAAATCTATGAATCAACTTCTCCATTAGTTCATCAATCAAATCACGGTCATTTTTACCAGTTCCGAAGTATTTTTTCTTGAAATTTTTTAATTCTCTAATGTATCTCTTAAACAACCGATTTTTTTGCTTGTTTTCTTTCCAGGTAAAAGCATCAAAATAGTAGCGAAACACTTCCAAGATCTTGTTCACACAAATTTTTAAAATTTCATTCTGAACGCGATTCAATTTTTGATTTAGCATTGTTTGAACCTGTCTTAGTTCTCTTTCAGTTTCTTCAATGATTTTATTATAATCTTCCTGACTTCGTTTATGATTGAAATTGGGCACTTTTTTTATTTTTATCTTACCATATTTCTCAAGTTGTTCGATTTTATATCTATTCATTGTATATAACCTCCTTTAGGTGTTTTTTTTTTGATTTTTAGTCATTTCGTAGTTTTGGGTACTTTTTCTTTGATTTTTACGTCAGAAAACTTATTTTACTAGCATTACAATACAGTCTGAATTTTCCATCACATCTTCTGCAACAGATCCAAATCTCTTTTCCAAGGCATTATGGTCTCCTTTCTTTCCCATTAAAATCAAGTCGAAATTTTTACTTTTGGAAATCGCATAAACTTCAGGTTTTATACCTTTGATCAATTCAAAGACCACATTTTTGTTCCTTTTGTCAATTAATTTTTCAGCTTTTTTTATAATTTCCTCTCCTTTATTTAGATACTCTTGACGTAGTTTAATATAATCATTCTCTGGGATTTCATAAATTTTAGATGGTCCAAAAGGAATTCGCGGCAATTTTATATATTTCGGAATCATTTTGTGTTCAATAGAATGAAACACAACTAAATCACTTCCATATTTCTTCTGGACATCAAGAGCGCGTCTTAATGCCTTTTCAGCATACTTAGAATCATCAATACCAACCAAGATCTTTTTAATCAAGACGTATCATGCCTTCTAGCGACCTTAACAAGTTGTTTTTGCAGTTCTGTATACAACATCATGTTGTAAACTAATGATTGGTACCTTTTAAACATCTCTATTTAAAATACTTCTTTCTTATATCAACCAAGAGTTCCAAAAAAACAAGAGCTTGAAACGAGATTAATAGGTCTTGAAAAAAATCAAAAGTAGCTTATTTGATATTCCCGTGACTACAATCAAGATTAAAAACTAATTCAAGGGGACAATTTATTTTCACTTCTGTTCGAAATTTCATTGTTTTTTCCTCCTTTAGAAACTGTATGGCAAACACCAATTTCACCATTTTTTTCCTGAAAAACCATCTAAGACGATTTTGTTTATCCTACACTGACTATTACAAGCTAGTTTATCTCTACCTATCAATAACGATCATTACTTCTGATGGGTCGAAAATTTGAGGGAGTTTTTGCTTGGCTAGATTTTGCTCTGCCTTAATTTCAGACCCCACAAATTCTTTGTTAGAATCTGATGGTTGTTCATTATCACCTTTATCCATTCTATAACCTCCTATTATTGTTCATAGTTATGGTAAACGATAAATCACGTTCTGATTTATCTCATATATTATTCAAGAATTCTTACGATTTTTTTGAATTGGGATTATTTAACGATTAAAACATCGCATTCAGCGTTAATCATTACTTTTTCCGACACTGATCCTAATATTTTTTCAATGACATTATGGTCACCTTTTTGGCCCAGAATAATTAAATCAAAATTTTCTTCTTTGCATGTGTGTATTGCATAATCTTCAGGTTTCAATTCAGTTACTAAACGTGTTTCCACCTTTGGGGCGTCCTTACGCACGGTTTTTTCGGCTTTTTCAAGAATTTGTCTTCCCTTTTTAATGGATCCTTGGCGAAGCTTGTTATAATCAACCCGTGAAATTCTATACACACTTTTTGGTTCAAATGGGGGTATCGGTAACGTCAAAATTTTTGGAATCATTTTATGCTCGATTGAATGGAATACGACTAGTTCACTATCAAAAGTCTTCTGTATTTCCCGAGCCAATTCGAGAGTTTTCTCTGAGTGCTTTGAATCATCAATACCGACTAAAATTTTCTTATACATAGCCTATAGTACCTCCTTTTATTTTACAAGCAGAACATTACATTCCACATCTTTTATGACCTTCTCGGGGATCGAACCTATCAGTTTCTCTACTACATTATGATCTCCCTTAGACCCGAGTATTATAAGGTCAAAACTCTCTTCTTTACTAACCATTTTCATATAGTCTTCAGGTTGAAAATCTTCTATTAACCGGGTTTCTATCTTAGGATTATTTGCCCCAACGATTTTTTTTGCTTTCTCGAGGATTTTTTTTCCATGATTTCTATATTCTTCTTCAATTTTAGTATAGTCTACTAAAGGGATCCTGTAAACAGCTCCAGGACTAAAAGCGGGAATTGGTAACGGATAGCTCTGTGATATCATTTTGTGTTTTATTGAATGAAATATCACTAGTTCACAATTCAATTTCTGTTGTAGTTCATGGGCTTGTGTTAAAGTCCTCTCAGCATGTTCGGAATCGTCAATTCCGACTAACATCTTACTAATCATAATTTATGTACCTCCACATTTTTTTAATTAGCGCTGTCATTCACTAACAGTTAACAACACTATGTTGTATAGTAATACATGGTAACATATAAATGTTATCATGAACATAGGTACTCAACTATGAATGAAAAATTGATTGAAGCAGATAAACCCGAAATTGGTATTAAGACCGTTTCAAAAGCTTTAGGCAGTCATTTACGGACTGAAATATTATCGCAATTAGCTTCAGGAGATAAATATGTTTTACAATTAGTCAAAACTATAGGAAAAAGTCAACAAGATATCCATCGTAATTTGAATTACTTGGAAAGCCTTGGAATTGTAAAATCCTATGTGTTGGGGTACGAGGATTATCGAAAAAAGCATACCAAACCCTCAAAAGGAAGAAGATATTTTACTATAGATCATGCTTTTATGCTACACATAAATTTAGCTCCCAATCTTTTTGACCAAAAATATAATACAATTCCATTGGAACATGTAAAATACGACAAGAAAATAAGGTATAATAATAAATCGCTGAATTTGGACAACATCCAGAGGAAAAATCTCAGCGAATTATCGAATGAACTCGAAGGGCTAAATAATGAAATTGAAGAATTAGAGGATCAACAGAAGGCTATATTTATTAAGCAATCTCAGATTCGAAACCAAATTGTTGAACTAATTAATCAAATTGATCTTTCTCCTCTCCAATTGGTGGTATTAGAAAAGATTTTAGGAAAATCACCCGTCAAAATCGAGGATTTGGCAGAGGAGCTCAATTTTAATCCAAATCACCTACAAAGTATTATGGAATCTTTACAACTATTAGTTCAATTAAAACATACCAATGGTTACTGGTCTATTTAGACCATTTTCTCCATCCGCTAGATATAAGGATCTACACATGGTCTAAAGAACCCTTATAAATCATTTTTTCGATCTCCACTTATGTCAACAGAAACTACCACAAAGAGTGAGTCACCAGCAAGTAAAACAACCCAGTTTCATTTTATTATATTTTGGATTGGTCAGCTACTATCATTGTTCGGCTCGTCAGTTGTAGGGTTTTCTATCTTCATTTTCTTTACAGATCTGACGGAAGGAATCGCTTATCAAGGTACACTATTCACTACCGTATCAGCAGTCATCGCAATCCCATTCACAATTATGCTTTTCTTCTCTGGACCAATAATCGACCGTTATGATCGTAAAAAAATTATTCTTACTGCAGATAGCGTTCAAGCGTTTGTAACTATGATTCTTGCATTATTGTTTATCTTCGGAGTATTAACTGACGATAAAATTCAGCTAACCATCTGGGTTTGTGCAGGGATGTTCCTAATTCGAAATGTAGCCCAAGGTTTTCATGGACCTTCAATTCAAGCAATAATACCCTTAATGATTAAAAAAGAGAATATTTCTCGATTCAACGGGATTAACACATTTGTAAGTAGCGCTGTACAGATAGTTGCTCCAATTTTTTCAGGGTTTCTTATGGGATTAGGTATGAATTTCAAAACTATGTTATGGATAGACGTAGGCACATTCCTTTTCGCTTTAGTTCCTACACTATTTATCAATATTCCTCCACCGAAACTAAAAACAGAAACAGAAGGAGAACCGGAGAAAAAAGCATCATATCGAGAGGAATTCAAGGAAGGATTCAGAACAATAATGAGTCTCAGGGGATTTCCGGCGTTATTCCTCGTTATTCTTGTACTGAACACGTTATCAGCACCATTTAACCAATTAGCACCTCTATTTTGGAAATCAGTAGTGGGAGAAGGCTATTTCACTTTAATGGCATATAATGGAATTTTCTTCCAAGCTGCTATACTTATCGGAGGCGGAATAATGATGATAAGAAAAAAATGGAAGCGAAAATCACTTCTAATTATAGGTTCTCAGTATTTGGGTATTATTGCGTGGTTTTTGATAGCGTTATCAGGATTTTTCAACCAATATTTCTGGTTTATCTATATAGCAACTGCACTAACTGGTTTGTATGCTTCAATATATAATACAACGTATCAAACTATATTCCACGAAACAGTTCCACCTGAAAAATTGGGGAGGGTCTTCTCAGTTGATTTTGCGATCTCATTCTTTCTTGGACCGATCGCAACCCTAATATCAGGTCCATTAGCGGACTGGTTAGGAGCAGGGGCAGGAATCGGAGTTGGGTTAAGGAATTTGTATTCCAGTATAGCTATCATTGCATTTGTATTTATGACACTCATGGTGATTTTCAGTAATTATCGTCATGTAGGAAAAGATATTCTCGAGAAATCGCTTGAGGATATGGAAATAAAACATAACCCTCCTTCAACTCACGAAAATTCAAATATTGAAGAATCTGATTAATTTAAATCAGTCTTTCTATCATCCCAGTCTCTAGTTAATATTTTTTTTAATAAACCTAGATTCGCATGTTATCATTTAAGGTTAATATCTTAAACTGTTTGGTTAAACTGATTAATCAGAAATGATTTTCTTTACATTAGGGTTAAGTTTTTTAACTGATTAGCTTATATCACCGATTTTGGGCTAAACATACTTTATATATAATTCTAATATTCCTCCCTTATGTCATCAGAATCAAATAATATTATGGAAAGTTCAGCAAGCAAGTCTACAATGACTCAATTTATTCTATTTTGGATTGGACAATTGTTTTCTATTTTTGGATCCTCTGTAGTGTTCTTTTCAGTTCTATGGTTCTTTACAAATATAACTGGAGGGATGGAAAATCAAGGAACTATTTTTACATCAGTTTCAGCAATTGTCACTATACCGGGGGTTATCATCATGTTCTTGAGTGGTGTTCTCATTGACCGTTGGAACCGCAAGAAAATCATTCTATGGGCTGATTCCATTCAAGCTTTTATGTCATTACTTCTAGTAGTATTATTTCTTTTCTTCGGATTAGAAAACTCATGGCCTTGGAATCTCATAATAGTCACTGGAATATTTATGATACGACAAACTTGTCAAAGTTTCCATCGACCGGCAATCATGGCAATCATTCCACTTATGATTCCAAAGGACAAAATCTCCAGATTTAATGGAATGAACCAGTTTATTGGCAGTGCTTTAATGATAGCGGGACCCTTTTTCGCAAACTTCTTGATTGGGTTAAATTTATCATTTTCTCAAATTTTATGGGTTGATGTTATCACCTTCGCAATAGCTCTTATTCCGACGATTTTTATCAAAATCCCTTCACCTAAAAAGGAAGTAAAAGAGGGGCAAGAAGGAGAACAAAAACCAGAAGAAAAGAAACCATCTTATTTCCAAGAATTCAAAGAAGGATTCCGGACAATCATGGACATTAAAGGTATGGCGGCGCTATTTATTGTAATTATTGTGCTAAATTTCATATCTGCACCATTCAATTCTCTACAATACATATATTTCCAACAGATTCTTGGACCAATATATACTACAGAGCTCGCTATTAATGGAGTATTTTTCCAAGTTGCAATTTTTATTGGAGCAGGATTGATGATGCTTAAAAAGAAATGGAAAAGGAAATCCCTTCTGATTATAGGTTCACAATTCTTGAGCATTATTGCATACTTTCTATATGCTTTTGTCGGTTTCGGGAATCCTATATGGTTCATATATATTTCGAGTGCGTTGGTTGGAATCTATGCATCGATCTATAATACTACTTACCAGACGATCTTCCATGAAACTATCCCTCCGGATAAGCTCGGGCGTGTATTTTCTGTGGATTTTGCAATTTCGTTCGTATTAGGACCAATAGCTACATTTGTCTCTGGACCCCTTGCAGATTGGCTTGGATTACAAAATCTCTATATGGGAATTGCGATATTTGCAGCACTATTCTTGACATTGATGACGATACTTAGTGATTATCGACACGTAGGAAAAGACACATTAGAAATCACAGTTCCTGAGATACCTGAGACCAAAGAAGGAGAAGTAAAAATAAATATTGAGTTGGATACAGTAGAATCTGTTTAAATTTTCATCGTAACCCATTCTTCAATTGGGAGGATTATCTTTTTTGTTTCAGCGAAAAAGTCCATACAGATGCCTTTAAAGGTTTGAGCGGCAAGGGGATGGAACATCATTGCTAAATCAAGCCCACAAAGAGACATAGCTAATGCGGTTGTGACTTCCCAGAGAGGACCTCTCTTAAAAATATCACCCCATTGTGGAGCTTTATCGTTTGACATCCAAGCTTCACGCGCCCCCCATGCATTGGTTGTGCCTGCACTAGTTGGAAAATTGAGGGTTTGATCCCCTAATAAACCCGAAATTCGATATCGTTGGTAAATTGAGTAGGAATATTCTAAACCATACCCAAGGGTTGCGCACGTAGGATCTATTACCGTATGATCTCTAGGAAGACCCGCACCGAGAGCATCTTTGTTCAGTTTGATTTGGTCATTTATATCCAATTGAGTCCATAATAACACATTTTGATTATACTTCAATGAGAGAGGAATAACTTTTTCCCAAGTTTCTTTATCTGCACTACTGAACATGGTGCGGCTGTTTTCATTTGCCGCAATTGCTCCAAGTTGGTCATATAATTGTGGGTCCATAGTTTTATTGCCGGACCCTCCTATAATTACGGGGATTTTTACAGCATCCAGGATTTTTTCATAGATTTTGGCATCTTCCTTTATTGGACGGTTAAGCAATAACGGATCGGTTGCTAGACAGTGGAAAGTCAGCATATCAGCGCCAAATTTTTCTGCACGTTTAGCCCAAGCTACTTGATCATCATATACATCTTTATAGATAGCTTTGATAGGTTTTGGGAAGCTACGTCCATAGTCAAATACATCTAAAGATACAACGGGACGATGGGGATTTTTCTGTCCAAAGAAAGTTAAATAAGGTGGTACAGTTTCTCCTCCAATAATGACCTTACTTTGATTCTTCTTTCGGTAAAAAGTAACCTCTTCGATTTTCCCTTTGTACTCGTTCTTAATTTCGGGGAATTTTGTCTCAATCCATTCAGCAGGTTTCAGTTTTTGTTGGGTAGCAATTTGTTGAATTGCTTGCTGTGTTCCCATAGTTACGGATTTGCCGATACCAGGAAGAACAGAGAATTCTAAGTGCTCACCAATTAGCTCAAAATCTTTCATCGTTATTTCTTCTGATCCTTCCAACATTTTCAGAAGTTTTTCAGTTATTTTTTCAAAGCTCATGGTAATCTCTCGGTTAGTTTCCTTTTTTCGTTTTTAGTATCGAATTAATTAGATGGGGATCGCCAACAAGTAATTCTAACTGTTCGCTAGTTAGTTCTACATTCTTTAGTTCGATCTGATCAACTTTTTCTAGAAGTTTCTCAATATCCTTGGTAAAATCCTCGAAACTCATACTCAAAAATCGGATTATTGCGATTTAAACCTTTTTTCCTATTCTGCAAGAAAAAGAGGGAAAGTTAAAAAAAAATTAAAGTCCCATTGATTCCCGTTCACGCAATGCTTTTCGATCTGGTTTGCCCAATCCAGACTTTGGAAGAGAATCCATGAATTCTATCTTTTTAGGAACTTTATAGGCTGCAATTTTGCTTTCTAAATGGGATGTTATCTCTTTTTTAGTAAGCTTTTCCCCATCTTTGAGAACTACAATCAATTTAACGGTTTCTCCACGGTATTCATCGGGGGATGCAATGACAATCGCTTCTGAAATTTGAGGAAAATCATTGTAAATTAACTCTTCAATTTCCCGGGGATATACTTTATATCCGGAAGCATTAATCATATCTTTTATTCGATTCACAAGGAAAAGAAAGCCGTCCTCGTCAAAATATCCTAAGTCTCCAGTATAAAACCATCCATTTTTAATAACCTGCGCCGTTGCTTCTGGATCTTTATAGTATCCCTTCATTATTTGAGGTCCCTTAACGCAAATCTCCCCAATTTCTCCTTGGGGCATTACAGCATCAGTTTCGGGATTGCGAATTTCAACATCAGTGCCGATAAATGGAATCCCTATGGAACCTGTTTTTCGATTATCTTTCTCAAATGGATTCGATGACACAATTGGAGCGGTTTCAGTTAACCCATATGCTTCCATTACCAATCCATTGATTTTTGATTCGAATTCCTCTGCTAATACCGCTGGTAAGGGAGCCGCACCCGAAAATACCAGATCTAAGGATGAAAGATCGTACTTATCGAACTTTGGATGACGCAATAAGGCACGATATAGCGTTGGAACTCCATGCATGTAATGAATTTTTTCCTTACTGAGTAACTTGAGAATATCCTCGAATTTTCGTGGATCTGGGACAAGATATACTGTGCTTTCAAGGACGATACTAGAAAGCATAACACCCACTAAACCAATTATGTGGAAAAATGGCACTAACCCAATGTATTTTTTATGCGTTCCCTCTGGATGTACCATTTTTGGCCATTCTTTTAGCCACATCATATTTGCAACAAGGTTCCGATGGGTAAGCATTGCTGCTTTTGGCACACCTGTCGTGCCTCCCGTACTGCCGATGGATGCAACATCCTCGGGTTCCACACTGATTTTCTCTTTTAGCGGTTCATGGGTATTTATTAATTCATACAGTTCTAAATTACCTAAAATTTTAGGACTTTTAGGGAGTTTTCCAATTAATTTTGCCACAAATCGCATTATTGGGGATAAAATGTCACCCAAAGCGGTCGTTATAACAAGAGGGATTTTTACTTCGGTTTCCTCGATTTTCTCATACAATATATCTAATGCGACAATTCCCTTCAAATCTACTTTTTGTAGAACTGCTTTTAAATCGCTAGGACCATACAGGGGGGACAATGGTACCGTTATTGCACCAGCTTTAAGAATTCCAAA
The DNA here is from genome assembly GCA_004524545.1 of Promethearchaeota archaeon. Classification (GTDB taxonomy): domain Archaea; phylum Asgardarchaeota; class Lokiarchaeia; order Sigyniarchaeales; family Promethearchaeaceae; genus AMARA-1. The sequence continues at coordinate 3,966 of SDNX01000065.1, read as the reverse complement.
AAAACTAATAGAAAATTGATGTAAATTGGGCATTAAAATCCCGATATGGTCTCCTTTTTTTACGCCTAATTCTATTAGTGCAGAGGCAAATCGATCCGCCATTTCGTTTACTTTGGAATACGAATAATCGATACCTAACAATGACATGTAAGTTATATCTTTCACGTCTTTTTTTAACGCAATTTCTTCAAAAATTCCATGTACGGTTGTATTGGGGATTTCGATAACTTTTTTGATCCCTTTCGGCCAACTCTTATACCAGAGTTTATCAACTTCAGTCATATTAACAACACCTTTTTTAATATTGTACAATCACACTAATTCTACTTTATGTAGATCTAACAATTAAATATAGTTGGTCTTATCCCTTTATCATACTTTTCCTTATTTGGAAAAATATCATACCTATGGTAAGAAAACTAAAGCCAACTATGGTAAAAATTGGGTATCCAGGAATAAATGGAATGAAGTACAGATCCAATTTATGGTTTGCTTGAAGAAAATAGGAATCTGGTCCTCTATCAATTAGGACAACCTGCAAATAATATAGTTCATTTGGATAATCTGGGTTATCTGCTGTGAAATTTATACTTGAAAAGGGTGTCCCTGTGGAATTATCATAAGCTAAATTCCATGATGGATTATAAATTTCTGAATTATATCCGTCTCTTGATACATAGGCTTCCGTGGGGCGTGTACTAAATAAAAATAGGTCAAAATCTCCATCGGCGACGCTTGTCACATTCACGATCAAAGTGTCTCCTAATTTTAGGGAAACCACATACATTCGAAAATCAAATGTCTGAAGTGGAAATGAATCTGTGAATTCTGGGTCTTCAGATGCGTTCACAACTGCAAACGCGGAAAATAGTAATACTAATACCGTTCCAGCAAGTAAAATATATTTTGACGTTGTACGCCTCATATCTATGTCACATAAAACATCGTTTTTATTTTAAAAAAATGTTTGCTCTTTCGATAAGTTTTAGATATGCGAATAATTGATAAGGATAGGTATTGCATATGAGGCGTAAAACTGGTAGAAGAATTATATTTCCAGCGTATTTTGATGTACATCGATCCGTACGGATGGGAAGACGTCTTTCGAAAGCAAAAGCAATCCCTCTTCCTTCAATAGAAGAACTTGCGGAGGCTGCTACAAAGTTAAAATATACCGCTGAAATTGATCCTTCAGCCAAATATCCCAGATCGTGGTCTGATCCAGCTGGTATGCTCTTAATCGATACACTAGGGCAACAAAAGATTAAAGTTATGGAAAAACTCGCCAGTGAAATAATCGATATTCGACTTCATAAAAAAGAAGCAGCAGAATCCTCAAAAAAAAAGAAGAAGAAAAAGAAGATATAACCCCAAATGATGATATATCATGCACGAATTTGCTGTTGCAGACCAAATTTTTCAATCTTGTATTGAGACCGCTAACCATCACCAAGTTGATAAAATTATCGAGATTAATGTGGAATTAGGAGATTTCACTTTAGTAGTGGAAGAGTTGCTCACCTACTCGTTTAATATTATGAAAAAACAGTCTCCAATAACTGCAGAATCTGAGTTAGTAATTACCCGAACTCCTGGAGTTATAGAATGCAATGATTGTAAAAAAACAAGTGAGATTTGGTTTAATGAGGAGCAAGAAGAGGTTCCCAAAGAAGAAGCTGATGAGCTTGACAATTTCACTCAGAAAGTTCATTTAAATAAAGATCTGCGATTTATGAGTATAAATTTATTCCGATGTAAGCACTGCAAGAGCCGTAACACAAATCTAATTTCGGGAAAAGACATCAAAGTTAAGAATCTTAAAGTACAAGAGTGATTTGGTTATTCCTCATAAGGGGAAAAATTTTAGTTTATTGAAGAAAAATCTAAGTGTGAATATTATGCGAACTCGAAAAGATGTGGAAGAAATGGCAAAAAAACACGGATGGATTGTGAATCCAAATGACCGTGTAGTAGAAGGAAATTTACGCGTACAGAATAAAAATTTTGAGAAATACGGCAAATACTACTGTCCCTGTAAAGCGGATAAAATTGATGATAATGTATGTGCTCCTTGTGTAGATAGTCCGGATGAGATAAAAGAAATGGGACATTGCACGTGTAATTTGTACTTCGATCCGAACTGGAAAAAAGAACAATAAAATCCTCCTCAGGGGGATAATATAGATGATATAAATAACAGGATACATTTCCAATATCTAAATTAATGAGGATATTTTGAATGAACATTTTACTTCTTATTGGGATAATAATCACAAGTTTAACGATTTCTACGGTAGGAATTTCTCTGTATATACGAAAATACAAGACATCTGAAGCGATAACAGCAATATATGTCATTTACTTGGCACTAAGTCAAATTTTAGCAATGAAATTAGCAGATTTTTGGGGCTTACCTGCTCCCGCTGCTGTTATTATTTTTCCGTTTGTATTTCAGTTGACAGATACCATGAATGAACATTTTGGAGAGAAAGCAACCTATAGGATGATTGTAATTGGTTTTGTCACCCAAGTGTTAATGGTGTTCTTCATAGAAATTGGTAATCTACTGGATCCAAGCCCCGGATGGGTGTGGTTTGATAATGCGGATTGGGTATTACTATTCAGGCAACAATTTGGCATAATTGCTGCAAGCTGGATTGCATTCATAATATCCAACTTTTTCGATACGTGGTTGTATGCTTGGATAAAGAGAAAAACAGGAACTAAGGCATTATGGGTCCGTTCTATACTTACTGATCTTCCAAGTCTTGCACTGGATAGCTGCATATTCGTAACCCTTGCATTTGGAGTATTCACCGCATCACCTAATTGGAATACCGTTGGGCTTACTATTCTCGGGCAACTAGCCACTAAATGGGTTTTAGGTGCAATTGACACACCATTTATCTACTTAGATAGGTGGATTGTGAATTATAAAAGAAAACCAAAAGAAGAAGAAATTTCTTCCTAATTTTTATCTACGATTTTTTGCCTCTTTTCTATAAGCATCCATTTTACTCTGCTCAAACATGTTTCCAACGCCTCCCCCTGACACAGGAACCATTTTGAATAATCTTTGTAGGATCATGCTAATTGTAAAGGAACACAAGAAGTAAAATGCAGTGTAGTTAATCCAGCCTTTATCTCCAAATGTCAAAAACGCTCCGTCAAATAAAGGTTGATTTGATAACATATAATTGGCTAAGAATTGAATTGGGATTGTGCTCGGGTTCATGGGAGATAAAGCAATTGGAGGTTGACCTCCTAGCCCTGTTTGTACATCAAAAAATCTGCGAATCAAAGTAAAAATCAGAATCATCGGAACAAATGTGATACAAGTAGGTTTCAAGCGTTCTAAAGACATTTTTTGCTGCATTTTTTGCACGCTTTTATCCCGACGCTCCCACTTGACGATTTCTTTCGCATATTTTTTCGGATTTTCTTTCTCTAATTCTTCCAATTTTTTCCGTTCTGCTTGATGGTCTTTAATTCTCTGTTGTTTCACCAACATAGCTTTCGGATCCAACAGAAGTTTATTCAGTCCAATACTGATCAACGTCACTGTTAAACTAATGAACATTATGAAGAACATCGCCCCGGGGGGATATCTTAACCAATCTACGAATTCAGACCAACTTACCATAATATTTGACCACTTGTTTTATAGTATTATAAGAGAGAATAAAAATTCTCACATGAAAGAAAAATATGAAATAATCCCCTACTTACCCATAAATCCGGCAAGAGTGGGGTATTGTTCTGATGCAGCTTCTTTTGCAATGGTTTCGGCGAAATTCTGCATAATTCCAACTAATAGCAGTAACCCAGTCCCTGAGCCTAATGCGCCCAGGAAATCCGCTCCAAATGAGAGAACCGCTACAATAATACCATTAATTACTGTTAACGTGGGTATATATCGTGCTAGGATCTTTTCAATTACTTTCTCGGAAGATCGAAATCCGTCTA
>SDNX01000064.1 GCA_004524545.1 Promethearchaeota archaeon | reverse complement strand
TGAAAAAAACCGAAATACCGCATGGTTTCACCTAATTTTTTAAAACTATGTTTAATTTTATCAATTTCAGGTGATGACAATCCATGGTTTCCATCAACTCTTCGGTTTTTAATACTTTTTGGGAGATAAGCTACTGAATATGCAATGTTTCCTAATGCTTCTTTATCAAGATCGTCATCCTTAGCGGGAGGTTGAAATCTTTCATTAATTTTCTTTAAAAACACACTAGATAGGGTATTAATTATTAGAGTAATCACAAATAAGATGACTCCAAGCATGAATAATGCACCGTACCAAGGGGTGTTCCAAGGTACTTCTTTTAATTCGATTCCCAAAGTTGCGGTAATCGTGCGAAGTCGTTCAAGTATTCCCCAGGAGTTCCACCAATTTCCCGCACCAAATTCGGGTACTGCAAGAGAATTTCCTGCAACAAACATTACAGCCATTGTCTCTCCAATGGCTCTACCCATACCTAATATTACAGCAGCAGTAATACCGGATATTGCGGAAGGTACTTGAACTCGTCGAATGGTTTGCCATTTAGTTGCTCCCATAGCTAAAGAAGCTTCTTTGTATTCTCGAGGAACTGCTCGCAATGAATCCTCAGTTACACTAACTATTGTGGGTAATGCCATGATTCCTAGTAAAATGGAAGCTGCAAGCCAAGAATCACCTGTAAAGCCCAATAATCGCCGATTAGGCAAAATGTTTTGCAGAAATGGAGTAAAAACCCTAAGACCGATGAATCCATAAACGATTGAGGGAATTCCGGCCAATAATTCAATCCCTGTTTTTAAGAAAACTCGTAATTTTGGAGGAGCGATTTCTGAAATAAATATCGCGCACCCAATTCCTAGGGGTACTGCAAACATCATTGCTCCAATAGTAATCAGGAGAGATCCTATGATAATGAAAATTGCCCCATAAGTAGGTTCTCGACCCTCTCCTGTGTAAAGAACTCGCTCTGGATGCCAATCATTTGTGAATAACATATCAAGAATTGTCCATCCTTCTGGATTTTTTGTGAACCAAACGGACTCCCGGGCGAGAAATAGTATTATAATAAATACTGCAATAATTGAAAAAATCCCCGCTAAAGTGAGGATAATACCAACAACTGGTTGGTGAAAAGGTTTTGTTTTACTTTTCTTGATCTTTTGAATTATTTCAGCGTAATTCTGAGATTCTTGGGGGTTTTTCATCATATTATTTCAGTTGGGTTAATTAAATGAGTTTATAAAAAAAAAAAATAGTTATTAATTTTTTATGCTTATGGAAGTGCTCCGCCAGCATAAGCAGTGAGTGCTACAAAGCCTTCCTCATTACAAATGTATTGACCAATTCGTGACCATAAGAAGCTAAATAACGCTTGAACTACAGGGATCTGAGCTGGAACGTCATCGATTGTGATTAGATAAAGACCTCGTGCAATCGGATAGGATAAATCAGCAACGCTTTCAACGGATGGAGTTACTCCATCAACATCTAATGCTTGTACTTCACTATCTAAATATCCTAACCCAACGTATCCAATGGCTAAAGGAGTCTCTGCAACTTTGTCGTGAACTGCGCCATTGGAGTTTAACTCAATTGCTCCAGCGACGAAGTCATCTTCTTCCATAACATGTTCATTGAAGAATGATCGAGTTCCAGAAGCTGAATCACGGTTTACAACTGTAATAGCGCCTGTTTCTCCACCGACTGCGCTCCAATCTGTGATAGTACCATTGAATATTTCTCGGATTTGAGTCATGGTTAAACCAGTTACTCCGTTAGCAGGATTAACAATTACTGCAATACCATCAGAGCAGACGGTGTGATTCAAAATTCCAGGATAAGAAGCGACTTCTGATGATTTTATTTGGCGTGAAGCCATACCAACTTCTAAGGTTCCATTTCCTACCGATTTTACACCGACACTTGAACCTCCACCAGCTACTTCTAGATTAATCCCAGTCATCATAGAGAAATAAGGAGATGCAGTGGTTAAGATCGGCAACACCGTGGTAGATCCTGCAATGCTCAAGGTTGCACCAGATAAATCTTCAAAAGCAACAAAACCTTCATCTGCAACGATAGCTTTACCCTCAGTGCTCATTACGAACGCAATAAAATCTCTGGCTAATTCACTCGGATACCCATTTGTTATATAATATAAAAATCGAGAAATCGGATAAGTACCGGCTTGCACATTTGCAACGGTTGCATCAACACCTTCTACTTGAAGGTCTTTTACTTCAGCATCCAAATAGCCTAAACCGACATATCCAATGGCTAAAGGAGTCTCAGCAATTTTATCATGTACTGCTCCATTGGAGTTTAACTCAATTGCTCCAGAGACGAAATCATCTTCATCCATAACTTCTTCATTGAAGAATGATCGAGTTCCAGAAGCTGAATCACGGTTTACAACTGTAATAGCGCCTGCTGCTCCACCGACTGCGCTCCAATCTGTGATAGTACCATTGAAAATTTGACGGATTTCATCCATAGTTAAATCATCAATAGGATTTGTTGGGTGAACAATTACTGCAATGCCATCTGAGCAAATTGCCCAAGGAATAAGACTAGGGGTTTGGGTAAATTCAGAATCTTTTACTGGTCGGGATGCCATTCCAATATCAGCGGAACCATTTGCTGCATTTTTTACTCCTACACTAGAACCTCCACCAGCAACTTCGATGTTTACACCTCGGTGTTCAGCCATATAGGCTTCTGCTGCATTTGTTGTAATTGGTAATACGGTTGTTGAACCGGCGATTTTCAATGTTTGGGTCGGAGCTAAACCGAACCAGTTTGTGAAATATCCTGTTACTGCGACACCACCAACAACAACGATCAATGCAACACCAATGATCCATGAGGTAGATTTTTTCATAGTTTTTTTTCACTTTTTTTTTATGGTTTTTTTGAAATCCGGATTTCAATTCGATTCTAAAAAAGCTTGAATCACTTGAACATCTTGTAGTTTTGAATATAAAGTTCTTCCACCGATTCTATGATTGAGACTGAGATCTATAGAAACTATGGAGATCCGACAAAATCAGATTAGTAACGCTTCATCAGGATTACCGCAACATTTTTATTTGATGATCAGAAAAAACAGAGGAATTAGATCTATAATAATTTTTGATCTGTTATTTATAAAATCCGATGAAAAAATACCTTTTCTCCTTGTTATTCTGCTATTTCCTTAATCAGATTGTCAATGACTATTTCAGCAATGTTTACAGAATAATCTCCAGTTCTTCGCAAACTCTCAGCGATGTAATTAATTGGAATATATATTTCAGGATCGTTTATGTTTAGTTTTGTGATTTCTTCTATCAATTTCTTATGATCCGCATTTGCTTCAATTGATTCATTTGCTAATTTAATAGATTTATTAGGAGTAGATTTTCGAGTCTTTTTTTCCCATGCATTTAGACTACCTGAAAGAATTTCCATTGCTTTCTCACTGGAATAACGAATTTTTTCGAATAGTCCCTCTGCCAATTTTTTATTCATAATTTTGATCATTTGTCGTGCAATGAGTCGTGCATGATCTCCAATTCTTTCAAGCTGTTTACTGATAAGAAAATAGTGTTGGGCATCTTCCAGCGTTACTTTCATTTTCTGAGCAAGCATTACATCCCTAAAGATCATGTTGGTTTCTCGAGCTACTAACCAATTTCTTTGGTTAATTTGTTTATCTCGACTAATTACCTCATAAATTACTTCAATATTCTTGTCTTGAAATGCTTCCATTAGATCGCCATGCATCGTCTTAATTATCATATGCATCCTTCGAATATTATTTTCAAATGGCATTTCAGTAGGATTAAGAATATCTTTCAGAATAATTGTGTTTTTGGTTTGATCATCAATGACCGGTCCTAATGCTGTATTTACGAAATCAGTAACGGTTTTAATGACATTGGGAGACAATTTTTGTGATGAATAAATCCGATAATTATCAAAACCCATTATATATGCACTGATTAACATCCTGTAAAGAAAAGATTTTCGACCAGATTCTGAACCCGTAGATTGAATCTCATCTAGATTGAAAACTTTTTCTCGTTTCTCAATATTTTTCTCTTTTATATTAGCAGATAGTAATAGAGTTGAATCAGGGCGGGTAATAATGGAGATTTGATCTTTCTCTTTTATTCCAAGAGATATAATCCATTCTTTTGGAAGAGTGATTACATAGGATCCTCCTCCTGTTTTTTGTAAACGACGATGTTCTACCATAATGTCGATCAGCAATATATTATTTTTTCGGATATATAGTAATTCTATATATTCAATGAATTTCTATATTTTAAAAGATCATCTATATATAAGTCTTTTAAGAATAGCCATGTGCTGTTGATAATTGTTAGTTTGGAAATTCTCAATTCTCACTTAAAGTTTTCAGTTTAATAAACCACTAGTAATCATTAATAGGAAACATTATACACACCTTTTTAAAAACAATGGATAAGGTGATTTTTTTATATGAGCTTGAAACTTTGGTTTAGAGACAGAAACTCCCAAAACATAATGGAAGGTGCTTCTACTCACCTTCGAAAAGTGTTAGAAACACTCGTAGAATTCGAACGTGGCTTCAACATATATGTGAAAGAAAAAAATCCTGAATTAGCTTTAGAAATTTACCGGAGAGTGGATGATTTAGAACGTGAAGCAGATGGAATTCGTAGAGAATTACTGATGCAAATTTCAAAATCAGAATTAAGCTCCCAAATTCGAGAAGATTTAACTCATTTGGTCAAAAGAATAGACAAAATAGCTAATATGACAAATGGTGCCTCACGAAGGATGACAGGCATCCCTCCTGATGATCTGATGTCTTTGAATGATATCATCTTTGAAAAAATGCTTGAATCGATCAATCATGCAATCCAAGCTACAAAAGTATTAATTACGATTTGGAAACGATTCCGAGATGCGGAAACAGAAGAAATTTTAGACTTATGTGAAAAGATACAAATTCTTGAACATAAATCCGACATTATCCAATCTGAAATTTACAGGGAATTAACTAAAATGGAGAACTTGGATATAAATCAATTTGCAGCGATTCAAATCTCAAATTTAATTGACATGATTGAATCAATCACCGATAAAGTTGAAGATGTCGGTGACTATATCGAAGTTCTAAAAACAGCAAAACGATAGGAGTGTAATTTCTTGACAGATAAACTCAAAAGAAGAATTATTATTGGTTCTATTTTCATTGGAGCCTTTGCCATAGGAATTGTATTTGCGTGGGTTAATAGCATTATCAATAATATTGTTGGGTGATATTATCGTGAAGTCATCTAAATTTAGAGATTTTCTCGATTATATGAAATCTGGAAAGCGAAAAAAAAGGATTCGCAAAACAAAGAAAGACTATTTGAAAAATAAGATCACAGCAACTACTATATTGATCTGGGTACTCGTCGGATTTATTGCAGGAGGATTACTGGGTAGAATGTTTTTTGCGGAATCTTCTAAGAATCATATTCCATTTACTGTTGTTTATTCTAGTGAAAAAGCTTCTTGGATGTCGGAAGCATCGATTCTCTTCGCGGATTATTGGCAGGAAAAAATGACTTTAGATTCAAGTCTTAAACCTATCTCTATAGATATGCAACCGTATGGTTCTGGAGATATGTTAATTGCATTATTAAACCAAGAAATCAAACCAACTATCTGGTCCCCCGCATCCAACATCTGGGTACCGATTCTAAACGCGAAATGGAGTCAACTATCTGAAACAGGACATTTAATTGCACCGAATTTCACTCAAATTATATATTCTCCAGTAGTTATTGCAACTTGGGAAAACTTTCTTGCTGATAATCCATTTAATAATTTCACTGAGTTGCACGATCTAATTGATAATAATCCCGGACTTGTCAAACTTGCTCATACTGACCCCCGATCTTCAAATTCTGGATTCATGGCAACCGTTATGATGGTTTCCGCATATTTGAATGCGACTTCTACTACTACGACTGCAAATATGACATTAGGAGATTTAGGGAATCCTGATATTCAAGAATGGATGCGAGTTATAGAAAGTGCTGCAATTTTATATGGAAAATCCACGGGATTTCTGGGAAAGTATATGCGTGACCAAGGTCCTGAGGAATTGCAAGTTACAATATTATATGAAAATGTTGTTCAAGATTATACTTTAGATGCAGAATCTAAATTCGGGCAAAAAATGGTAGCGGTTTACCCAGAAGAAGGGGTTCTGCTTAGCGATCACCCATTTTGTATACTGGATGCTGATTGGGTGTCTGAAGAACAGAAAAATGTTGCAAAAGAATTCCTGAATTTCATTAGTCAAAAAGATCTAGTAATTAAGGCAATTAGTACCGGTTTTCGTCCTTATAACAACACATTGCTGGATGATCCGGATGTACAATCAGTGTACAATGCATCATTTAATGCGGAACATGGAGTTACATCCAATGCTACTATTATTAAAAATTTAGAACTTAATCCGCCATCGGATGGAAATGTGATATCACGTATTCCTGATTTATGGTTGTTAACCAGGAATACTGTATAAGGGGGGAATTAAGATGACAGTCATAAACAAAGAAGAAAGTAGACTTATCAAAAAATCAATCCTACTGAAGTTAGAGGAACATTTATCAAAACGAGGATACAAAATCGCTCTCGACATAATAATATTAACCTTTTTCATCTTAATCATTGCAGCACCAATTATCAATATCATTTCTAATGTTATTGATAATGTGGGAGAAATTCGGAATCGATTGTTTTATGATGAGTTATTAGGAAACTCTCAATGGTTAATGATTTTGCGATCTCTTTGGGAGTCATTTTCAGTGGCATTTATTGCAGTTTTCATAGATGTTTTGATTGCTTTTCCTATTGCGGTACTTCTTACAAGAGGAAATTTCCCCGGACGCAAAATTTTGGACTTCTTAGTGGATTTACCAATGGCTGTTCCCACCTCTGCATTAGGATTTTCAGTATTACTATTTTGGAAATGGTTTAATATCAATCCTGGAAAATTATTGATTATTTTCGTGCATGTAGCATTTACATACCCCTACATCGTCAGAAATTTGAAGATCGCTTTAGAGAAAGTGGATCCCCTATTAGAAAAGGCAGCATCAACATTAAAAGCGTCGAAATGGACTGTTTTTAAAACCATTACATTCCCTTTAATACGAGAAGGATTGATTGCAGGAGGAATTCTCGCATTTACCAGGAGTTTAGGAGAAACGGGAGCTACAATTATTTGTTCAGGGCTGGTTGAAACTGCACCTATTATGGTTGTATCTTTACGAAAGCAACTTCAGTTACCCACAGCATCGTTTCTATCTCTACTTTTGATCGTAATCTCACTTACCTTATTACTCATCGTGAAATTAGTAGCTAGACGTAAAACAGAGACGAAGAAATTTTGGCAAATTCACTTCAATTGGGAGAAATATATTTCCAGACCTGTGTTTAGTTATGGATTAAAGATATTTTCATTTGTTGCGATGGCTATGTTAATCCTTATTCCTTCATTTTGGATCTTTGGAGAAGTTAGGAGTGATTTACCCGGAGAACTATTTGGTGCGGATAATAAATGGGCATATCTATGGATTTCCATGGTGAATTCCTTTAAAACTGGGTTTATTGTAGTTCTAATTGATGTAGTATTTGCGATTCCTTTCGCTATGATATTAGTAAGACGAAAATGGGGTAAGATCAACGGAATATTGGACATGATACTAGATATTCCTCTTACTATTCCAAGTGCAGCATTAGGATTTGCAGTGTTTTTATTTTGGGGACCAGCAGGCATAAATTTAGCAAATCCCGGTGTGGGAATGATTATTTTTACTCATCTCACATTTACATTCCCATTTGTAGTAAGACCTATTGCTGCACAACTCCGTAATGTGAATAAAGGGCATGAGGAAGCTAGTGCTACGTTAGGAGCGTCGAAGATCACAACTTTTCGTAGAATCACTTTTCCCGCAATCCAAAATGGAATTATTGCTGGAATGATTGCCGCGTTTACTCGAAGTCTCGGTGAGACTGGAGCAACACTTATTGTAATGGGAGCAGCTCGAACAGTGCCTGTCCAGATTGTTGATTGGGTAGAGCAAACAGCCTTTTCATCAGCTGCTTTTGCAAGCGTCGTGGTGATTATTGTCAGCGCGATGCTATTGGGACTGACACGGATCTTTGAGCCAGCACGGAGGGACTTCCTCTAGGAGGGGTAAGAAAATGCCAGACATTGAATTACGCAATATTAGAAAAGAGTTTAATGATGGAAAAATCATTGCACTTAATGATATTGACCTCAAAATTAATGATGGAGATTTTGCATTCCTTTTGGGACCTTCTGGTTGTGGTAAGACTACGATGCTGAGAACTATTTCAGGATTAATTCAGCCTACAGTAGGAAGTGTATTTATTGATGGAAATGATGTAACAGAACGACCTCCACAAGAAAGAGGTATCGCATTTGTATTCCAAGACTTCAATATTTTTCCATTATCGGTGTTCGAAAATGCAACTTATGCCTTAAAAGTCCAAGGATATACTCAAGAATATATTATTCAAGAAGGAGAAAGAGTTTTAAATATAGTTGGGCTAGCTGATCGGGCGGACGAAGTTCCGGTCGGTTGGGGAAATGGAGATCTTCAACGTTTAGGATTAGCTCGAGCAATTTGTAGTGGAGCTAAAATTCTCATTATGGATGAACCATTAGGATCTCTCGATCCAAAAATTTCTGCTGAATTTCGGTGGGAACTTCGGAATATCATTAAAGATCAAGGCTTAACTGCAATTCAAGTAACTCACAATCAAGAAGAAGCAATGGCAATAGGAGATTATATAATTATCATGCGAGACGGTAACATCCTCCAACAAGATACCGCTAAAGTGTTATACCGTTACCCAAACTCATTATTTGTGGGAAATTTTCTTGGTGGGATAAACATTCTGGAAGGTTATATCCGAAAAGTTCATCCAGAGGATTACTATGATGTTAAAGTTCGATTAGGTGGTCCAACCTTTGTAATCCACTCTCCAACCACAAAATTCCATCTTGATGAGAATGTAATTATTGCACTTCGTTCTGAGGATGTATATTTGTTTCCATTAGAGTATGATTACGAGAATTCCCGTGCAGATTGGACAGGTATTGTATTGAGCGAAGGGATGGTTACAGAGAAATTCCTGACTGGAAAGGAAAAAAGGTATATCGTCGAATTAGATAATGGGGATTCACTTTCTGTTGCGAAACCTGAAGTGTTTCAATATGAATTTCTGTGCAACCAAGAAATCAAAATTGGTTTATTCAATGAGGACCTGCGGCTATTTAAATACCCAGATAATTTAGCAAAGGAGATGGATTTGCAATGACGGAGATTAGGATAGAAAATCTCAGTTTCCAGCGTGATGGAGTGGAAATTCTGGATAATATTAATTTGACTATTAAGGATGGAGAATACATAACTTTAGTAGGTCCAACAGGTGCCGGAAAAACCAGTCTGATTGGATTAATCACAGGATTATATAAGCCCAGTTCCGGAAAAATTTTTTTCGATGGGATAGACGTCACAAATAAGCCTCCCGAAGATCGAGTTTGTGGTGTTATGTTCGAATCCTATGCTCTTTTCCCGCATCTCAATGTTTTGGACAATGTAAGTTATGCACGCCATATGAAGGAATCAGACCACCAAGAAACCTATCACATAAGTCGGGAAGTTATTGATTTAGTCAGACTTACTGATCGGGATGCAGCTTTGCCACATGAATGCTCGGGGGGAATGCAACAGCGTGTTGCTCTTGCACGAGCTATTGTCGCTTTAGAAAAAAGTGGAATTTTAATCCTCGACGAACCGTTTAAAGCATTGGATGCAGGTTTGCGGATGAATTTACGTCGGGAAGTCAAAAGAATTGCAACTAGTCCGCTATTAAACATGACTACGATACATGTTACAAATAACATGAAGGAAGCGATGATGGGGGAACGGATTATAGTTCTTCATCAAGGAAAAATTCGTCAAATCGGAACTCCGGATGAAATTATGTATGATCCAACTGATTTGTTTGTGGCTAACTTCTTTAGTACGGAAATAAATCACTTTTCAGGAAAAGTGATTTCCGTAGAACCCTCTGAAACAAGTTCACCAGATGAAGCTCCACTTTTGAAGGTCGTCATTTCTACAGAAGAAAATTATATTCTATATGCAATAACGAAAAAAATATTTAAAGAGGGAGATGAAGTCACCTTTATCGTCCGCTCTCAATATTTTAAAGCTCGGCATAAGAGAAGAGAAACCAAAACAAATAATATATATGGGAAAATTAAACGTGCGAAATTTATGGGGGCTTGGCTGCGTATTGAATTAGAAGCAAAGTTTAAGCCTAAAAATTGGACCACAGAAACTCCCCATACTAAACATACCCTCCCCAAGAAAACTATTAAAATTGAAGTCCCTACTACCAGAACTGCCATTCACAACTTTATGGTCGGTGAGGGCATAACGGTTTATTATCCGGGTGAATTTGTTATTGTTTTCCCTAGAATACCCAAGGAAGAGTTGAACCAGATATTGCGAGTGAAATGACTCTGTTTTTACTGTCAAATAATATACATTTTTATATTTCAATTACCATTTTATGTGAATAAGAACCTGTTAGAGAAAAACTTACCATGAAAACTAATCATATAGATCCAACTCAACTGAACAACCGTTTATTAAAGATTATTTTAGCGCTAGGAATTATAACCTTTATTACTTCCATTATTGGCCTGGTTAAATATTCCATTTTATCATACTGGTTTCAAACAGGTTTAATTTACGGGATCAGCTTAAGTGATTCCAATTACGCATTGATTAACTTTTCAACAAATGTATCTCAGCGGGTCCCATTTTTATTCATCTGGATACTTCTAGCCTATGGTTTTGTAGATCTGTATAGAAAAGAAGATAAAATGTTCAAAGTACCAAGTATTTTAGCGGCAATAATTGTTGGAGTATTATCCCTTTCTATACTACTACTTATATCTGAGGAATTATCTCTCTACGAATTTTCATATAGAATGCTTCTCGGTCAGTTGGAACCCGATTTTTTTATCCAATTACTCGCTAATGTAGGTGAGTTGCTTATCTGGCTCCGTTTGCGGTCATATATGGAAATCTCTCCCTATTTAAAGAAAAACCAGAAAAAACGAGTGTTAACGGGATTTATTATTATGATTATTGCAGCTTCATCCTCCTTACTTCTGAGGGGGATCTTTGTTTCAAATGAGTTAGCATTAGGATTCACTTTGGCAAATTTCTATCCTTATTATACGAGAATATTCGGGATTTTAACGGTAGTTGAAGTTGTTAAAGCTTTTCTCTATCTAGTAGGCGGGTTGGTTGTAGGGGGGTATAAGGAAAAACGAGTGAAACCGGATAAAAATTATCTGGGTACTGAATTATGAATAGTTATATCTTGAGACTTGATGAGCAGATCTACGTTCCTCTCATACAGATCATTTTTTCACTTTTCTCGAAAGTTTAGTGCTTATAGATTTAAATTGATAGCCGACCAATCCAATTACATCACTATTAGGATGTTTTTGAAAAATGAAAAGCTACGATGTTAGATGTATTAATGAAGAAATTCTTAAAAAATTAGAACTTAAGAAAAGATATGAAATTTTGAATGCACAATTCATGGGAATTCTTGATGACAAACAAAAAGACTTCTTCTTGAAAGTGCAGAAGTTCTGCCGTAAGTATGACAGTAAAGTAGATCATACAACTGCCGATGTCTATGATTGGATTCCAGATTTCGGAGAAAAGGGCTACATCACTCGTTCTAGGGCATTCCCAGAATTTGATTTAGGATGGAATGGTCCAGACGGATACGTAGGGTTAACTGCAGACTTGATTCGAGCTCTAGCTGTTGATCAATTCAACCCTCAGTTCAACATGGGTGCAGGTGCTACTGTATTGGCTATTAATCCTCTCGCTGAACACCATGAAAACCAACCTCATCGACTTCAAGCATTAAAAGAAATGGTTACTGGACAGGCTGTTGGAAGCATTTTTATTACCGAACCCGAAGTAGGCTCTGACGCGGTACGACCTTTAACTCGTGCCGACCCACAAGAAGACGGATCCTTCCTCATCACCGGGGAAAAGATTTACACAACGAATGGTCCAAAATCAAAATATGGGGTTTTCTACGCTGCAACAGAACCAGGCAATGGATCTACCATGATGCAAGGTCTGTTTGAACTACCCGCCGAAGGGATTAAAATTGAACGAATAGGAATTCCATGGGTACCAAAACTCTTCCTCGGAAAAGAAACTATGACCAATGCAGTATGTAAAAAAGAGAATGTGTTAGGCGGCCCAGGCAGAGGTAAAAGCCACATGTTTGAAGGTCTGAATTTAGAGAGAATGGGAATTGCGATTCTGGATGTGGCAGAGATTTGGACTGCATTAACTCACGCACTCATATATATTAATATGAGAAAACAGATGGGCGATATTATTTTGAAGCACCAAGGTGTAGGATTTACCTTTGCTGATCTCTGGGCGAAAGGTATGAACTTTACATTAGCAGCTCTTAGATTCTGTGAGAAATTTGATGCCGCAGTTGAGAAATATGGCGGTCATGTTCCAAAACCAATAGAAGCCGCTATGATTCCGATCGCTCATTCCCTCAAATATCAAGGTGCAATCCTTGCCGAGAGAATTACATATGAATGCGCGAATCTTATGGCAGGGGCAGGTGTTTGTGATAATACCCTGATGCACGATTTAATGGGTATTAGCCGAATCCAAGAAGTAATCGGTGGAACACGCCAGATTCAACAATACGTAATGAGCATGAGTTTCCGACAATTCTACAAAATGATCTAATTTTTTTTAATTTACATATTTTCAATTTTTTTCTATACTTAGTTCAATTATTTCCGATTTTTTTGTGCTTTTCATTTCCCTTAAATAACCCTATCTCCCTCAAAACGGTGCTAATATTCGAACACAATGTGAAAAAATTCATTTCCAAGATCTTAGCTTCAAATTAAACACGGTTTCAAATTTTAAATCAGTTCCATAAACTACATTTGTATCATACTTCTTACATGTTATAGCAATAATTTCATCATGTAATTCATGACTTTCGTGGTTATGCAGCATCAATTTTATAAGATTCAAGTCAAAACTATCGATAATTACATTCGGAGATTGTTCCCATCTTTTTACAGCTGTTTTAAGACTTTCAGTGGATTTATTTTCTCTTCGTATCTTCCAAAGAAGTTCAGCAATCGCGATTGTAGGGATAATCACTGTTATTTTACCTAAAATAACATCAATTTTCAATTGTTTTAGTATTTCCGGAACTTTCTCAGATCGATAATGAAAATAAAATAATACTTGAGCGTCAATTACGGCTTTATTAGTCATTCTACATCACGAAATAAGGATTTTTTCGCATCTCTCAGTTCTTCTTCGGTGAATGGTTCCATATCTCCGAACAAATTATCCTCAATTTCAAGTGGATGTCGTACCTTTTTGATAATGATTTTCTTATCGTCATCAAGTTCCATTTCTACTTCAGAAGAATCATCAATTTCAAGTTTGTCGCGCCATTCTTTGGGAATGACGATTCTACCATTAGAAGAAACTTTTTGTTGAAATTTGTCAGTCAATTTCTCATACCCATCTTGAATAGTGTGAATTGTCATTTG
>SDNX01000063.1 GCA_004524545.1 Promethearchaeota archaeon | reverse complement strand
TTGACGCAGAAACGGATAGGTAGTCTGAAAGTGCTTCTTTTATACTGATGAATTCTGCATTCACATTAATGAGATGCAAATAGTTGGGGTTAAACACTTCTTGGAGTTGTTTACAAATGAGTGTGATTCCCTCTTTTTTTGTAGAAAAAGCATCGCTAAGTTCTGCTGTAATTGTAATAACTACATTATATTCAATGGGGCAAGCTTCTTTAATCTGATCTCGCATTTTCTTAAACTGTTTTCCCTCTTTCTGATAACAAAAACCTGAATTATTGAGTTTAACAGAAGTAATCTCGGGATATTGGACCATGATGTGCTCCAAAAGAAATTTTTCAGATTTTGCACGCAAACTTATCAAGATTTTCTTGAATTGCGATTGGTTTCTTTCCCAAAAGGGAAAATAAAGCGTCGAATAAAAAAGCGAATGAGATAACTTCAATATATTTTTATAACGTTCAATATGTTTAGGTTCAGAATTTTGTACATAAGAGCCCATATCTAAACACATAAAGGACGATTTAGTGTTTGCGCCTCCAATATCCAAACTAAGGACAAATTTACAATTCTCAAGCATTCATAATTCTCTCATGTGGACTATAAATAGATCTGGTTAGTTCCATGTCGATTTTGTTTTATTAGATTATAAAAATTTTCTAATTGATAATCAAAAGATAATTCATTATCGAGGAATGCAGCTAAATATTGCAAAATCTGAAATTCCATTTCAATTACCTTTTCTGGAGTGAGATCTGCATTCTCCTCAAAAATTTTTTCCAATTCTGATAAATTTTCGGGTCCTAGGGGGATTTTATTATTTGAATCCTTTCGCAATACACGGAATTTATTCGAAATATATGGTTTGTTAGAGAATTTAAATCGATTACCCGGTCGAGTTTTAAGTTGAACCTCAATAGATTCTTCTAAAGAATTTAAGCGTTCTAAAATCATATCTAAACTAAATTTTCGCTCTATTTGTTTTCTATATATGGATTCAATGGAAGAAGTAATAGTCTCAGTGGAGGGGGTAATTGTAACGTTTGAACCCCGAATCAGATCGAAGAATGGGTCGATAACTTCTCTTTTTAGCCAAAAAATGATGCTATCAATTCGTTGTTTTTGGATAAATGACGTATCAGAGAAGATTGTTATCTTGTTTATTACACTTTTTTTCATTTGGTCTAATATTCCCATATAATTATCAAATCGCATTATCGTGTTGAAATATCCGATAATTGAGGCTGAAATAAAATCTCTAACAATTTTATCTAAAGCCATACGATTTAATTCCGATTCTAAATACTCCGTTAATTCTTTCAGCGTGGTGTTTCCATCTAGAATTTCTCTGAAAATTTCTATCAACCGTATTCTGAATTCATTCACCTCTGCAAAAGAAATACGGGACGAATATAATAAGATTTTTATCACATTTGATAGCACAAATTTATCTAAATAGGATAAAATAACGTAATTCTCGATTGAATTCTTTAATTCAGCGTGTTGTTCTTGCTCAATTAATTCATTTTTAAGTTGTTCACGCGTAAAAATATTGAAAAGTCGTAATCTAAACAAAGACAGTGTCTCAACAATATATTCTTCCATGAGTTCACTGATGAAGCCACTAGATTTGATTATGGATGCAAAACTGGATTTAAATTGTGTATGGGATTGACGCTGGATAACGGATTCTATGAACAATGTACATAATTCTTGTTGCAAGGACTTTATCTTTGATTGCTCAATATTTCCAGCGGATTCGATTATTATTTGTGAAATTGAATCCCATATTATAAAATAGAAGAATTCTTCTAATTCCCTTCTGAATTTGGTCTGTTTCGACATATACTTCTTCTCATGGAGGACCTGAATGGATCACAAAATACCGTTAACAAATGATAAACGCTATCAATCTTGATTTTACCCACATAAAAAAGTACGCTTGGGTAGAGGTTATAGGAATGTAAAAATTTAGGATTTGAATTACTTCTCAAATTTTGATAGGTCTAAATGGAACAGATCATGCTTTTTTATTAGCCTCATTATTGATTCAATTAAACTGTCCATGTTTACGCCATCCTTTGCATTAGTAATAACATAATTCTTTTCATTTTCATCTATTGGCAGGTTAGCTTTTAGGTAATCAATCTCCTCAGCGGTTGCTAAATCCATCTTATTGATCACCATGAGATAGGGTACATTTACTTGCTCAATGAATTCATGTAAAATCTCATTAAACAATGAAATTTGGCTATCAATGGGGTAACCTGAGGTGGCTGTAGGATCAAACATAAAGACAATAATATTGGAAATTGTCCTCAGTGCCAATATTGCTTGTTTTTCTATTTCATTTCTTACACTCATGGGGCGATCCAATATTCCGGGAGTATCTATCAATTGGAACACCTTCATATCGTCTGATTTTTTATATAATCCAATGATAATTTCTTTCGTTGTGAACGGATATTCTCGAATTTTCGGTTTTGCAGTTGAAATCAGTCTAACAAGACTTGATTTTCCCACATTGGGATATCCTGCGATAACTATTGCAGGCATTTCTGTATCGATTACTGGTATAGTCTTTAGTTTTCTACGGGCTTCCTCTAAATATTCTAGCGTACTTTTTTGTTCTTTAAGAATCGATGCAACTCGCGCATAATACTGTCTTCTGAGAACACCACATCTGTTTGATGATTCACTTTTGTTGATTTCTCTAATTTGGGAAGATAATAGTTTCTGTAACACAGGAATTATACCATTTAATCTGCCTAAACTTTGTTTTAGTTTATCCTTATCCACTAATAAATGACTTAATTCTTGATAAAAAGGATGCAATACATCCAGATTCGGAACTGATTGAATAATGTTAATTATGCGTTCAATTATCGTTACACTCACGTTTTTGATGCGATTTACCTCGCCTCTTTTTGCCCGTAGTACTGAATTGAATCGTGAGGGAATCGAGGCACTTTTTTTTGCACTTCTTCCAAAGGCAATGTCAATGAGCTCATCGACGCTAGGAACTGGATAGAATTCTTTAAATGGATTTTTGGCCACTAATGTGCACCCAATGTTCGGTTTTTATACAAAATTTCGTGTGTTTCATTGTTGAAAATCTTTTCTATTCTGTGGAATGGAATCCTAACAATCGTTTCATTCCAATATTCGAACGAACCTGAGTGCATTTTATTTATTTGCGTGTGAGAAATCACTACATTATTATCTTGTACTCCTCGGTGGGTGAATTGGATGAAAAATTGGCTTTTTTTTGATGGAAAAGAAGGATCCCAACTAATTTTATTCAGAATATCTCGAATAATCACAAGTATACTACCTTTTCTTCAGTTAAATTTCAAGATGAAAATACAATACTTCTTAACCTAATGAAGTTTCAACTTACTACTTATTATTCTATTGCTGATCAGTCAGTTTTGTTAATATTTTTTTATGATCACATTTTTAATTTTCAACACTTTTAAAACTTTGAAACAATATGCAAACATCACGGAAACTAGCAAGACTTTTCTCTGCCCTATCAGATGAAACTCGGATTCAGATATTAAAGCTTTTAGATGACGGAGAGCTTACCGTAAATGACATCCGGGATGTAATCGGTACATCTTTACCAGCAATCTCCTATCAGTTACGAATATTAAGTTCAGCTGATCTAGTGAAATATGATAAAAGAGGCAGGAAAAAGTTCTTCCGAATATCAGACGCCCACGTAAAGAAAATCTTAAATCAAGGTTTGATTCACGTTGGAGAGGAACTAATGGACGACGATTCGGAATTAGAGATAGTAGCATAATTTTTTGAGATGCTCTTTTCTAGTTTATTGAATAAACCCAGTATCAAAATAGTCCATTTTTCAAGTAAGATCAATGAAAGAATACAATCTCGGAACTTGATCATAAAAAAATCTTTTTACTTATCTTCTCTTTTTTCAAAAAATATCGGTACTTATATTAAGTGATAAGTTGATTTTTTTATAGAAATATCGAGATGAAAAAATATGGCTAGTTCAGAACCTGCTCCCAATAGAGGAGTCAAAATAAAATTTGGAAAAATGGTTATGTGGGGTGTTGCTTCTTTAGGTCTTTCAACCATTTCTGGAATATATGGAGCTCTATTATCTATTTTCTATAATGACCATCTTGGTTTGGTTGGTAATGGGGCTTGGATAATAGTTGTTGTTGCGATTGCATATGCCGTTTGGAACGCACTCAATGATGGAATTTTTGGTTTTATTAGCGATTCAACTAAATCTAAACGAGGCAGAAGAATACCTTATATGCGCTGGACCTCTCCGTTTCTTGCACTATCATTCGCACTAGTGTGGTTTGCTCAACCAGATTGGGGTATATGGGCGATATTCTTATGGATGTTATTCACGATGTTATTCTATGATACCGCTTATACTATAATTGGCTTAGTTTATTCCGCACTTTTACCCGAAATAACCGAGGACGAAAAGCAACGACATGGTTTACAGATATCAGCAAGTTTTTTCGGGTTGATCGGAACCATACTAGGATTCTTAATCCCTTTGATGTTCCAGTTTGAATTGCCCATGTTACGCATAGTTATGACGATAGTCGGAATTGTATGTTCCTCTTTGGTTTTCCTCATGACATTCTTTTTCAAAGAACGTCCAGAATTTACTCAAGTAGATACACCATTGAATTTAAGAAAATCAATTAAACATACATTCAAGAGTAAATCGTTTATTATTTTAGTAGTTGCAAATTTTATGTCGATTTTTATGCAATCTACCTTGCTAAGTTCAGTTATCTATATTGCTACTTATGTTACTTTCGGCGTATTCAATGATATCATTCTACTAGTTTCACTATTTGTACCTTTGATAGTTGGGATATGGATTACTCCATTAATAAGCAAAAAATTAGGCGTTGTAGGGGCAGATCAATTACTGCTAACAATTGCTGGTATTGGATTAATATTGATCACTTTCTTACCTGCTCAACTTATGGTAATTGGGTATGCTTTTGCTGGATTTGGATTGACAGGACCTCAAGTTTTTACAAATATTATGTTTGCCCAAGTTTCGGACGAGGACGAAATTGTAACAGGTGTTAGACGGGAAGCAAGCTTCTTTGGAGTAAATGCGCTTATTACAAAACCTGCTCAGAGTATTTCATTAATTATGATTACAGTGATGCTACGATATACAGGATTTAAGGAGCGTTTTGGGGATATAATATTTAATGGCACTCCTGACACGATTTTAGGTCAACCTTCTATAGCCTTGCTTGCAATCAAATTATTTTCTGGATTAATTCCTGGGATACTCATGCTAATTGAAGTATTAATTTTGTTTTGGTATCCATTAAAAGGGAAACGTCTGGCAACATTGGAAGAGAATATTTTAATATTACATGATGAAAAACACAAAAAACTTGAAGAAATGAGTCGATAGACTCTCTTTCCTACTTTTTTTCTCGGACTTTTTATTTACAATTAAAAATCATCTGTTATGAAAGACCATAACTTAGAACAAAAAGACACCCAATCTCCAAAAGGAAAACAATCTCATAAGTATGCATATCCTTGGAAATTAATATTACTTAGTGAAATGAAAAATCATACTAATTATGGGCAAGAATAAGAATTTCATTTGAATCTCTCGTGCTTAAAGCATATTTATGCCCAATGCTATTTACAATCGAGACACTTGTCCATTTTTTATTCAACATATCCAATAAATCATTTGTCGATGGAATTCCTTCAGAACGATGCGAAAGGAGAATGGTCGAATTTTTATACCGATCCAACATATCTGTGAATACATTTGTTATACTTTTTTTATCATTCCAGACATTATACAATGGTTTTATTCGTTTATGCTTTGATTTTGAATCAATCTGGCTTTCCCATTCGTCATATTGCGTGATTCCTTCAAGAAAATGGTAAAGATCACGATATATAATATTTTCTCCTCGTTTTGGTATATAGGGAGGATCAATATAGACCAGATCGAAACCCTGTTCAAAGTAGTTTAACGGGACCTGCATGACATCGGATCTTAATACGTGGCAAGATTTTTTCGTTTTAATTATATATCCATTAACTTCTTCTACGAATCGCTTAAAATGAATATCAAAGGGGGTATCCCATGTCACTTTATTACCAAATGACCGTTTCACATTTCTCGTTCGTAAATTTAAGTTTCTCCGGTGGAACAAACTGAAGGGTCTTTTTGTGATGCAAGATTGAAACAAACACCAAAAACCCAAATCCTGGTTGTATCCTGGCTCCATTTCATATAAATTTGAAATCACTCGATCTAACCAGACATTTTCCTCATTTGTATAGTAAATATCAGCGAATTGCTCTTCAATTAGGTGAGAATGCTCTTCATATGGTTTCGGTTTCAAAATTTGGTCGACATCTGCTTTCGTAAGTCTAGTTTCTGAGTTCTCAATGATAGCTCGACCGATTATATAATTAAAATGGAGGTGGTCATTGAACAGTACTTGCTTATCCATTCGTTTAAATAAATATGAAACCACTCCTGTTCCTGCAAAAGCATCTAAAACCGTTTCAAACTCTAGCTTTTTTACTACATCATAAATGGCGGGAATCATCTTTATCTTTGATCCTCTATATCGCGTTTGGAAAGAAAAAGAATCAAGGAATGATGTCATGGTATTACTTCATTACTTCTTTTACGGAACCATCTTCCATTCCGATGTAACAGGCATTTGCAATATCGATGAACAATCCTGTCTCTACCACACCAGGGATGCGAATCAATTCCAATTCTAAATTGAGAGGATTCTTAATTAATCCAAAATCTGCATCAATAATAAAATTACCATTATCTGTAATGACGGGACCAGCTTTATTTACCCCCATGCGTAGAGTAGGAACTCCTTTCATTTCCTCAATTTTTTTCATAATCGGGACGTATGCTCCAGGGATTACTTCTATTGGAACGCCTTTTTTCCACTTCTCACCAAGAATTTTTGAATCTTTATTAAAGTCTGCAACAATGATAACTCTTTTGGAATTATATGCAAGAATTTTTTCTTGAACTTGGCATCCTCCCCCACCTTTGATAAGATTCAGATCGTCATCAATCTCGTCGGCACCATCAAAGGTAATATCAACCTTAGGATATTGATCCAAACTACCCAAAGTCAATCCATTAGAGACAATTAACTGAGTTGCTTGAAATGAGGAAGGTATACAAATAAGATCCTTCCTTTCCCAATCAGCAATTCGTTTTACTGCGTATACTACGGTGGAACCAGACCCGATGCCGATTATTTTATGATTCTTTAAATTTTCATCCACTGCTTGAAAAGCAGCTGCTTTTTTTGCATCTTCTATAGACATTTCTACTTTCTTTTAATCTCTCATACTAATAAGTATTTATCATTAAAGGAGATCTTCGAGGATATTTGCCTTCATCACAGCTTCGTACATTTCGGGATCAGTAGCTCCTTCAGTGGAGAAAATTAAGATATTTGAGGATTCATTAATTTGGAAATGTTCTCTATTTTTTTTTCCTTCTTGAGAAAATAAAATATTTAAGGCAGCGAAACTGGCTGAACCTGATTCTCCTGATATGATTTTCTCTTTGGATAAAACTTTCATTGCTTGTAACGCTTCAACGTCACGTACCAGAATGAAACCATCAACTCCATTTTTTAAAATTGGGAATGCTATCGTTGAAATCTTCCCACAACTTAATCCCGCCATTACGGATTCGTACGGACCTTCCAAAGCAATGATTTTGTTTTCGCGAATCGCTTCAAATGCGCAACCAGCTTGTTCCGGTTCTACTCCAAGGATAATGGGATGAATTTTTTGAATTGAGGATTTATAAAATTGCACAACTGCTGATATGAAACTACCCACTCCAATTGGTGCAATGATTAAATCAGGATATGGGAGGTTTTGATTAGATAACTGCTCTTCTATTTCCCAAAACATAGTGGAATATCCTTCTACAATATATCTTGGGATGTTTTCATACCCGGGATATCCTGTATCTTGAATAATTATACCATCTTGAGATGCTGCGATATCAACTGCTTGGTCATAGTTGCCATCCACAATCACAAGTTCTGCTCCTTCTGATTTGATAGCATCAATTCTGGCTTGCTTTGTGTGTTTAGGAACATATATAGTTGCTTTTAATCCAAGTAGATTAGCAATATGCGCCACAGCTCGTCCATGATTTCCATCTGTGGCAGTAATTAACCTAATATTATCAATTTCAGCTAAATCTTTTTTGAAGTTTTCAATTCCCGAATATTTCACACCAAAGTTATGTTGTAATACTCTGATCGTCGCGTATGACGCGCCTAAAATCTTGAATGCAGGTAAACCTAGACGCCTAGATTCATCCTTGATATAGAGATTGTTACATCCTAGAGTTTTTGCTAAGTTCTTAGCAGAGTGTAACGGTGAGGGTTTATAATTTGGTAATGATTTGTGAAACTCCAATGCATGTTGAGAAAAAGCAGGTAAATCTATTTCTGAATGTGAATTGGGATTGATAAGGAATTTCTGCATGGATTCCTCACCTAATTCTATAATTGGTGTTCATATAAATATAATTTAGAACGTTTTATTCCCAATTTCATGAGAATGGATTGGAATCGTGAATCCTTGGGATCACACGCAATCTCAATTTGGGAGATATTCATGGTGTTCTTAATATACTTGAATAATTCCCGCATCACAGTTTCCTCGATCCCTTTGTTGTAGGCATCTTCTTTATACGTTAAAACCTGATGAACGATGCAGTGGGGATTACCAAAATCATCATTATAGGGGGAAAATGTACCAGCACCAATAATATTACCATCTTCTTTAGCGAGGATAATAGAATTGCGTAATTTTAAATCCAAAACTCGCTGTTCTATTTCTCTTTTAAACCGGGATTCTTCAAACGGGAGGTAACTCCGATCTGCGAATGCTATCGCTAATTTCATCAGTTCTTCCTTGTCTTTCCGTGGATCATATCGAACGATTTCCATAACTGGATCTTGGTTTGAGGAAAAAAAAATGTTGTTGTTTTGAGAAAATGGTTATTAACTGCTTGTCAGCCGTGTAAGTTCACGTTTTTTAAAGACTATGAATAATAGGGGAATAATGAAATTTTTAGTAAAAAAATGGGCTGAGGATGCGAAATTGCCCGAGAAATCCCACCACGATGATGCTGGTTTCGATTGTTTTGTACGGTGTTTTAAAAAACCATTAGTGAAAAATGGAAAAAAAGAGTTAATAGAATTAGATGTTGATGAATACACCTTAAAACCTCTAGAACGAATTGGATGCCCATTAGGATTTGGAACAGCTATTCCAGTTGGATTTTATGCAGCTGTTGCTCCTAGAAGTGGAAATGCACTTTGGAAAGGATTATCAATTGTAAATACTCCAGGAACGATTGATGCAGGATATCGTAATGAATGGATGGCAATTATTGTCAATTTATCCAATGAAGAAGTAACAATAAAAAAACATGAAAAAATCTGCCAGTTTATTATACGGAAGTTACCCGAGACCGAAATGATCGTTGTTAAAGATCTCCCCGATTCTGATCGTGGATTGGGCGGATTTGGATCTACTGGTGTAGATTTGAAGAAATAATTTTCTATTTACCTCTATTGTGTTTTCAAATTTGTTAGAATCTTCTTTTCCATACTTAATCATTTACGAATGTGTTAACCTAATTATGTAAATGGAGTAAATTTTTTTAAAGAGTTTACTCAATTCAAGCAAAAACAAACAATATTTTGCAACAAAATAGAAAATGGTGCCCTTTATGAGCCAAAGACTAAGAAAACCAGATAATTCACACAATAAGCTCTTTAAACTGACGTTTATTGCAGTTTTTATATTTATCTCATTATCTACTGCCTCTATTCCATTATCTCATGAAAAAAAAATATCAGAATCAACAATATATATTCCTGATGGTCCATTTAACGCTCCAAAGTCCTCAAACTTATTTGAAGATGGTATTCTCTACACTGGAACTCAAGATGCTCTAGTCATTAATGAAACTGCAATATTTTCTAACAGCGAACATTTTGAAATTGGAAATGGGACACATGCAGGTATTACATCTCAGAATGCAGAATTCCCAATCGATGCAACACATGATTGGGAAGGATTTTATTACAATGCAACAATTTCCAACATTGTTGATGAACGAGATTGGATTGAAAATGGAAATATCGGCAGTAATACTGGATTAATCTACTCATCACAAATCTCCCAATCAGAAGATTCAGGTCCAAGTTATGGCAAAAATTTGAACCCAGCAACCATTCTTGCCACTTTTGATGGAACTGATTGTGATTATATGAGAATTCATTTCGTCCTTTTAGAAGTTGAATATTATTGGGATGCATTATATATCTCCGATCAAGATGATACAATAATTGATTATTATGCTGGATATTATACTGATTTCTATACTCCTTGGTATAGTGCTACAGAACTCAAAATATCAATGGATTCTGATAATACAGTAGAATTATATGGCTATTCTGTAGATTATTTTGAAACCTATAATGGAAGTATGTTCACAATTGATAGCTCGGATTGGACCTACTTTGAAGATACGATTACCGATGCGAGTAGATTATATGGTAGCACTGCTGAACAAAGTAATCATTCAGCTCTCGGAGTTGTGATTGAAGGGATAGATAGCGCGCCATCTTATTCATATGAAGATGGAGATATAGCGGGATTCTACCAGGATTTTACAGTACCCCGAGGAGAAGTAACTGATGCTTGGGTTTCTATGGATTACAACTTATTACGCGGTATTAACACAAATGATAATTATGCTTTTATCAAAATAAACGGGGAAACTGTATACACTCGAGGATTTAGGACGATTTCTGGAGCTGGATTAGGTCAATGGCACAGCACTGGGCTTATTGATCTAATATTATGGGAAAACAGTTCAAACATATTTAATGATGTTGTATATGGTCAAAGCTTCAATCTCTCTGTAGGGATAGAAATTGGAAATGGCGTAGAATACACAGGATTTGATCACCTAGATATTCAAGAAGCCTATTTCGATAATATTCAATTGATTTTGAAAACACGCGCTAACACAACACAAGCCGATATTAATCTTGAATTTGATGGCTTATCGTTAATAGACTCTACCACAGAATGGGGTTCTGCTTTCTTTTCAAGGTATAATACTTGGGACTCTAATCCTATGCAAATTTCAATGACCGCAGACGCACCAAAATTGGAATTTGATCTTTATTCAAATGTTTATGGATATCATGTAGGGTCTTCTTACGAACAACATAATGGTCAACCCGGTTCAAAACTTACGATTTTAACTAACGAAACCATTCTATGGGAATCATATCACAATGTTTTCATTCCATCTCAATACACTGATTATAAATACGACCTATCCAAACCGAACAATTGGGAAATAATTCAAGTGAACGATCCCGTGGGAGTACCGTATACGAGTTATATTGGAGGGGGAGTTGGTGATGATAATATTACAATCGAAAGTAATTTTCCTGGTTGGTGGTATTTTCTTGCGAATTCGAGTAACAGAATACTCTCATCATCTACAGAATTATATGACGATTCTACGTGGAGGGCTTATGATATAGGGGGTATTTCTTATGATGTTGGAGAAGACATTGAAATAAGAACGGCGTTGAGTAATCCTTCACAAATAGGAAATCTACTAGCATCATGGGCAAATGTATCAATCTATTATCCTAATGAAACTCTGTATCATAGTGAGAGTATTCATCCAAATGGCCTGGGAAACATTGAGTTTACTGCAAAAAATATCGAAGCGATTGATACTGTGGGTGGTGTGTACCAATATAGCTTGATATGGACAAATGGTTCATCTGCGGGGGGATTAAATGGAACTTTCGAAATAAAACACAATATTCAGCATACACTCCTTTATCCCCGTAATGCAATTATTGATTTTGAAACTGAAGCCATTTTGGGGGATATTATTCCAGTTCGTTTGAAATTAAATGATTCAGCAAATGGTATTAATCTAAATAACCTGCATGTTGAATACAATTGGACAACAGGGAACGCTACGCTCAATGAAATCAGCTCTGGTATTTATGATACTTCTCTAGATACTTTAGATTTAACAGGAGTTGGGGAATATACCGTAGAATTCACGATTTCGGGTTTGGGTTTTTATGACGTTTATTTCACACTGGAACTTCATTTAACCTCTGAAACTGAGTTAAAAATAATTGGTTTGGACAACAATATTGATTATGGAACTAATTTCAGCATTCGGTTGGATTACCATACAAAACCGGGGTCTATAGGTATTAGTCAAGCACAAATATCTCTAAATTTGTCAGATTATTATGTAACTGAAGACGTGGTTCCTGGACAATATAATATTGAAATAAATTCTACCGAATCCTTTCCAAGCTCTGGTATTTACGATATACAAATTAATTCCACTTGCGTTAATTATCAGTCGCAAGAATTAATAACTCGGATCCAAATTCTTCCAAGATCGATATATTTTCAAATTTTAATAAATTCGGCCGATTGTTCATCAAATAAATCATATTCTGCAAAAATCCAAGAAGATCTAAATTTCACAATTGGAGTCTATACCTCTTCAAGTGATCAACCAGTGATTACAGGTACGGTACAACTATCTGATGGAGCTTCATATTCAACACCTTTTACAATTGAAGGAGAACGGTATTTCAATCTGATTGATTCTTCTTTCTTTGGTTTAGGAGTTAATTTCATCAGTATCATCTTTAACGAGACAGGATATCAATCCGCTTCTGAAGTTCTTCAAATTTCTATTACTCGGATTAATTTTGATATCGAATTCGAAAGCGGTGATACGCTCCTTATCGCCAAACGGAGTGAATTCACAACTCGTCTTTATTTAGCGGATCCAAGAACATCTGCCCCTATGTTGAATGCGATAATTTCCTACAGTTGGATATTCGGAACTGGGTTCTTGACAGAAATCGGTAATGGATATTATCAATTCAGCGAAACTGCACCATCACAAGTTGGGACATATGAAATAATTTTTACAGTCACACCAGCGGAATCGGATTATGAGATTGGAACCATAAGTATGACGTTAGTATCTCAGCAACCAGACACTCCATTACAATGGTGGTGGATAATCGCTTCAGCCGGATTAGTTGTAGCAGTTTTATCAGGATCTTTGATAGCAATTGGTGTTAAAAATAAACGAACAAAAAATCGGGAACAAGAAATTACCAAATTGAAACATAAAACGCAGATATTTGATGATATTACTAACATCAAAGGAATCCTCTTAATCGAGAAACAAAGTGGACTATTAATGTATAGGCATGTTATCAGTGGACTAGATGAAGCGAATGAAGAGCTTTTCAGCGGTTTCATTCGAGCCATACTTTTATTAGGTAAGCGTTTTATCCGGGATGATGAGGAACTTGAGAAAGGTATGGTGTTTGAGAAACAAGAATTCATTGAATTTGCTCACGAGAACTTCAAGATACTATTGGGTGGGGGCCATAAAATAATAGTAGCATTGATACTAGAAAAACAAGCTTCTGAAGAACTTAAATTGAAAACGTCAAAGTTCATTGAGGAGTTTGAGGGTATTTATGCATCAGTACTGGAGAATTGGACAGGAAATCGATCAATATTCACTGACACAACACCGAAACTATTAGAAGAAATTTTCAAACTTTCCCTACTGAAAAATTTCCACTTATCTGAAAACAGTGAGATCTATGCGAAGAAATTCATAACTCCAAATTCCATCTCTGAACGAGTATCCAATGTGATTAA
>SDNX01000062.1 GCA_004524545.1 Promethearchaeota archaeon | reverse complement strand
GCCGTCATTTTCAAGAGTATAGCATAAAAATTCCTGGTAGTCGATCATG
Organism: Promethearchaeota archaeon; assembly: GCA_004524545.1. Classification (GTDB taxonomy): domain Archaea; phylum Asgardarchaeota; class Lokiarchaeia; order Sigyniarchaeales; family Promethearchaeaceae; genus AMARA-1. Next base: position 13,999 of record SDNX01000062.1, on the reverse strand, counting down.
TGATAACCCTCTATTGTGCCTCAAATGGGATAATTCAACGGGAATATTTAAAATATACAAGTGTGAATGCACCTTAATAATTATCCACAAATGTTATTCTCTTATAGTGCACAAAACTTATAGAATACTCATAAAATAGAAGAAATTAGATTACGAGAGTCGGGTTTTTACTTATCTCATAAAAGTTGGCAATAACTGTTTATAGATCTCTGATAACTCTTCGATTTTTGCAACATCCTTAACATGGACACCCAATAAAATGGTTTTTTCAAGAAGTGATTTTTCTAACCAGCCCCCCGCAAATATGACGTTTTTTCTGGTCCAAACCATTAGAAATTTGACGTTAGGATTATTGATAAGATCAACTTCAGGAGTGACTTTTAGAAGATCGTAGATTTTTTCATAGTTTACGTCAGTTTTTTTGTGAATTTTCGCCAATTTCGATTCTTCTACTAAAATTCTTCGGTCGTTTATTACTACTTGAATTTTCACGTTCCCTTTTTTTGCTTTTTCAATCAGAATATTTGCGAAATCAGGTCCGATTTTGGGGGTTACTACTTTTATATCATCACGAGCAGAATTAATTACCTCAACAATTTCACTGTATAGGTCTATTTTTGATTCAGAAGTTCCTGCAGAATATATATGTACACTTCCAGCAATTCGTGTTAGAGTACTTTCTAATTCGTCCAATTTTGTCTTCAGCTTGATATTTTCGCCCTTTAACATGCTAGCTAAACTTTGTTTCTCCATTATATTGTCCTCTTATTTTGTGTAGATAGATATAAGTTGATTCAAACGCTCTTTTATCTTAAACTCTTTTATCTGAAGGGCTAATAAATCCAACGTTTTCTTCAACATAAGCGCTACTTCAGCATGATTTGTCTCGGAATAGGTTTCTACATAATCTCGTTTCACTCGAAACCGGTTTAATCCATCATTTATTTGTTCTTGAAGAACTTCAATGGTTGAAACAAGCTGCTGTGTGTTATCCAAGGTAATCATCTGTAATTTACGCAATACGGCTAATACAGAATTCGTACTCTCTTCCCATGAATCATACCGTTGAGCGTATGAATCGGTTAACTCCGTTATAAATACACCTATATCTCCATATAACTCCCCCGTACTAGAATACTGCTTATTTTCGATTTTATGAACAAGCGGTTTTGACACAGGAATTAATTTGGATTCAGTGGTGGGGGTTGGATCTACGGTAAGAAATGAGGGTGTATCTACAATATTTTCATCTTCTCCATCTGCGGTCCATTGTGGGAGAGAAGATTTTAACATAGGGACATCTTTCGTCTCTAATGCACTGATTAAATTCTGTATTTCGGTTCTAGGTTGAGATGAAGATTTCTCTTCCGCTGGCTGTAATTCATCGGACTCCGTTTGATTAGGTTTATTTGACTTTCGCTTTTTTGCCATTGATGATTGCACCTAGTATTATGTACAATGACACTCAACCTAAATTCGAAACGCTAAGTTTTAATCCTCATTCTCAACGACAAGTGATTTGCCTTCGTGAATCACTACTTCTTTTGCTCCACCTTTGTCTAATAAGATATTTTTCAATTCTTCGAGAGAAATATCAGTTGGGGTAGGAGCAATAATATTGGTTTCCGCAATATATCCCTTCTTTACGATGATGGTTTCTAAGTAAACCATGGATAATCCTAATTCTCCGAACACATTCGTGATATCAGATAGGCTACCAGGAGTGTCTGGCATGTTTATCTTGATCTTAATATAAACACGATCTTCTGCTAATTGTAAAGGTACCAGAGAGATTTTTTTCTCTTCACTATCCGAAATTGCCAACAATTGAGTGTGTTCGGTCAATCCTAATGACTTTCGCATAATTCTGGGGATTACAATACGCCCACGACGGTCAAGTTTCAAGATTTCTGTTTCTTTAATTTTCCTTCATCATCCGTTATTTTTAAGTATAACACAAATAACATCATTTGTCCATAAAAATGTTTACCCACAAAATGCCATTTTTAATCCGATTTTTTCCTAAGAAATGTATTATCTTGTTTTTTTTACCCACACCTCTCAGCCAAAACTGTTTAGCACTGCGTTGTGAAATATATACTATAATCCGAAGTGTGATAAAAAATGAGTGAAGAACAAAACGCAGCAGATATTCGAAAACTGATGATGTTAATAAGCGATCTCAGGGCTAAAGATAATGAACGATATGAAGAACATGTGAAATTCATGAATGAAGTGGTTACGTTCATTAAAAAGATAGCAGACCAATTCAATGACAATTGGAAGAAAATTCAAGCATCACTCAATAAACTCAATAAATCAATAGACGATTCCTTAGATACATTGTTAACTGGTATCAATCCTGAAGGAATTCGAGAAACAAGCGCTAGTCTGAAGGAAATAATGGATACAATGGGAAAATCCATGCAAGGGATGAACTTAGAAAATGTGATGCGTGAATTAAGAGCGATCACAGGACGAGGAACCATTCCTACACCTCAAGTCGGATTTGGCACATCAAGAACCTCTACAGAAAATATCGAGACAGAATTTGGAAAACCGTATGGAACAGCATCTAATGATGAAGAACCCGAAATTTATGGTTTTGTCCCCGAACATATGAAGAAAGGCAACAAGGATAAGAAGAAAGATTCTCACTTAATTAAACCATCTGACTTATTTGGTAAAACCGAGTGATCTTTTCTTTTTTATGGATTTTGTGAAATAATTTCTTGAATCTCTCGTAAATTATCTTCTGAGTCCACATCCATGAAATTATATAAATTCTCATCATATTTTTGTAATTCATCTTCGATTGGAATGGATACAATTTTGATTTCGTGGTCTCTCTCACTATTAATATTATCACTAATGCCCGGATTTGTTCTGATTTCCTCAAAAATTTTTTGAAAGGAGTAATGTTTCTTGAATATTTTCTGTTCCAGTATCGGTAAAATGCTTTTAATATGGTAAATTGAGAAGAAGGGTTCAAAACTTCCAGAACTCCATTGCGGGATGTACGTATTGTAGGTTTTTGTTTTTTTCGACCTACGCTTCTTCAATAAATCGTTTTTAAAATATTCATTGAAAATATGGCTGAGAACAGTGACTGAGATTAAGGGAGTATCGCAAGGGAGTACAAAAAGATTTGTATATTCTGTTTTCAATTCTGCCATAGCTGTATATAATCCAAAAATGCTTCCGCGTGGGGGTTGTGGGATGTCAGAAAACAGTTTATTCCATACTACCTCATCTATAATAATTTGATCCTCGGTTAGTGAAGGAATAGCTTCCATATACTCGTCTTGCTGAATGTAATTATTTAGTACAATTTTCACAGGAATCTGCGAATTCAGACTTAGCGTGTGCAAGAATTTTTCGATAGAATCTAAAACATGCCGGATGAGTGGTTTGTTTTTTAAGGGAATGAGTCCCTTATCTCTTGTCATACGGGAGGATAACCCACCAGAAAGTAATACAAAACATATGCTTTGCATATTGTTATCTACTTCACTATAGTTCTTTATATTCAAAAAGTTATAGTTTTGTTTTCCATTCTTCCAGACTTAGACGAACGATAAACCACTTAAGAATCACTCTGACTAATAATATTGTTTTAGTCTGCGACTTGAATTTGAATACTTTTTGGAGATCTGGAATGGAAGATATCACATCAGAGGATTTATTCGTTATCTTAAACAACGTCCGAGATGCAATTCTAATCATTGTCGATCAGAAAGTATATTGGGTCAATCAGACCTTTCAAAATAATTTTGAGTATGCTATAAACGATATTGTTGGCAAATCCATAGATGAAAATTTACTGGGAAAAAATTTCGTCACAAAATTGGATTTTTTTGAAAAAAACAGTGATTCTGTTTCGAAAACCTATCTTCATGACATTGTGTTGTCTGGGAAGGCCACTGGGAAGCCAGCATACACTGCCCATTACCAAATCGAATTGAAAACTTTTCTGTTTAAGGGTAGAAGAGCTATAATGGCGTCCTTCAGAAGAACCATTCCTCGAAAACAACAACTAATTGATATAGAGGATCTTTTAAGTTTCGATATTTTGGGCATCGCAATCATGCGTGATGGGAAAATGTTATACACCAACCAGCGTTACGCAGAAATGAAAGGATATTCTCGTGATGAGGTACTTCAATGGGAACCTTATGAGTTTTTAAAAACCATTCATCCCGAAGATCAAGAGTTTGTAAAAAAGCAATCCATCATGAAAGAGAGAGGAGAGCCGGGCTACATCCCTCATTATGAGTTTCGAGGGATAAGAGGCGATAATACTACGGTTCATTTCGAGGTTTTCTCGCAAACTATCACTTTTGAGGATTCTAATGCAAACTTAGTAATCTTGAATGATATTACTGAAGCTAAACAAGCGGAAAGTGCGTTTAGACAAAGTGAAGAACGATTCAAGATGTTAGTAGATCGAATGGAGGAAGGGTTTGCAATTGGAGATGAAAATGACAATTTTACATATGTAAATAACCGGTTCTGTGAGATTCTGGGGTATAATGCAGGAGATTTAATCGGAAAAAATATTCGAGACATTGTTCATTCACGTTATCATTATATCCTAGACGAACAAATGGAGATGAGAAAACGAGGGAGGTCTGAACCTTATGAGCTCATTTTAGCACATAAATCTGGTGTTGATATTCCAACATTGATTGGTCCAGCTGGATTATTCGATGAAGAAACAAGTGATTATATCGGATGTTTTGCAGTATTCACCGATATCACTGAACTCAAAAATATGGAATCCGAAAAGCTGCGATTGCAACATGATTTATTGAATTCACAACGAATTGAAAGTCTGGGAATTCTCGCTGGAGGTATTGCTCATGATTTTAACAATATCCTAACTTCTATTCTTGGGAACTTATCCTTAGCGAAGGTGTACTTAGAAGGTGATCCAAGTTCGGATCTAAAAGACATTGTTATTGAAGCAGAAAATGCGACTGTTAAGGCTAAGTCTCTTACCCAACAACTTCTTACTTTTGCGAAAGGAGGCGCTCCAATACGAAAAACAACATCTAGTATAGGGGAACTTATAAAAACTACCACTAATTTTGTGAAACGAGGAAAATCATGCAAAGCAAAATTCGATATAGCGGAAAAATTGCATGCTGTAGATATTGATGAAGCCCAAATGAGTCAAGTTATAAATAATCTTGTTTTGAACGCGATCCAAGCAATGCCTAATGGGGGTACCGTATATATTCGAGGGGAAAATACCGAGATTTCAGGTCAATTGCCTATTCCAATCGCACCTGGAAAATATCTTCGAATTGAAGTTCAAGATGAGGGTGTGGGTATACCTCCTGAGAATCTTCCAAAAATTTTTGATCCTTATTTCACCACAAAACTTAAGGAAAATCATGGTGAAGAAGTATCTCCTCCCAGGGGTTTAGGACTAACTACTGCGTATTCTATAATAACAAATCATAAAGGAATAATTACAGTAGAATCCGAACTAGGTGTAGGATCAAAATTTATTATTTATCTCCCGGCTTCCAACAAAAAAGCTGATCGAAAACCCATGACAAAACCCATTATTCAAAATGGAAAAGGCAGAGTATTGTTACTTGATGACGAACCCCCAGTCAGGAAAATTGCGAAAAAAATGCTGGAAAAACTGGGATATGATGTAATACTCGCAATTACTGGAGATGAAGCAATTGAGATGTATAAAAAATCTCTGAATGGGGAAGCGAATTTTGATTTATTAATTATGGATCTCACCATTCCTGGGGGATTGGGAGGATTAGAAGCCTTTAAAGAAATAATTAAATTTAATCCCGATGTCAAAGCAGTTGTATCTTCTGGATATTCGAATGATCCCGTCCTAGCTCATTTCTCTGATTATGGTTTTGCTGGCGTTTTAGTTAAACCCTACACGATTGAAGGCTTAAGTAAAACCCTAGCTTCTATTCTACAACAAAAATAGGTTTTGTTGTGATTTTCAATGAAAAAAGCCTTAGAAAAAATTCCGAAAGAGATGCTAAGAGATCTTCAAGGATGGAAGAATGCTCCAGTACCTCTATGTATGGGTGGAGATTATAGAGCTCTAACATGGTGTTGTAAACCTGGATTACCGTTAACTTTTGGTTACAAATGCAAACGCGACCAAAAACTCAAAGAAATTGGAATGACCTCTGAAGAGTTCATTAGAATTAAGGAAGAATTTTCGGAAGAACACAACTGGAATTCAGATTTCACTTGCTATGGGTCTCTATCCTACTGTTGTATGAGACAAGGAGGCTGCTCTAACAGAGATCCTGCTCTTTTGTTACGGTATCCAGGGACGGAATTTTCTGAAATTTTAAAGACTTATTACGCGCTAAAAAAAGAACTCGCTCAGTTATTACTTAAGAAAGCGAAAAATCATCAAATCGTACTGGATTATCTAGAGGATGATATTTAAAACTTGAATGTTGATGATGAACTCATGACTCCCATAAAGATTGTTTCGCTTAGTCATTCAGATGATTTTGATGGAATAGGGTCTCAAGCGATAATTTATCGATACTTTTCTGTTCTAAAAAAGCCTATTCCAGCTGAAATAGGACAGTTTCCAAAAGGGGAAGTAGAATTATACCTCATGCAAACTGATTATGGAGACTATTTATTTTACTGGGCTGCAATCATTGCCGGTATGATACAAAAGAATTCAAATGAATTCTTAGAATTTGAAAAAATATGGGAATCGGTGATTCTCAAATTACACTGCGTGCATACCATGGAAGAACTTAGAAAAAAATATGCTTTTGTGAGTCCAGAATCCAAAAAACAAATCTTAAACAACATCGAATTATGGAAAACCATGGATTTGCTAATTTTATCCGATATTGGCTATAACAAAACCTTTAAAACCCTGTTTCCGGTGCTAAAACAATGGGATATTCCCATCGCATATTTTGACCACCATACTCATGATTTGGAAACTCAAGAATTTTTTTCAAACTATTGCCGGGTTTATATAGTCGATAAGAATCGTTGTGCAACACAGATTGTACATGAATTTTTTCTTCCCAATGATAATATTTCTTTATTTATTTCCAATTTGGGGGAGGATACTGATTTTAATACATTTCATATGGAGTATAGCCAAGAAATAATGTCGATAATAAGTCATTATCGAAAAAATTTTGAGAAATTAAGCGAAATTGTGAAATATTATGCCCAAGGGTCAAATTTCAATTCAGAAATGAACCAAATATACCATCAAGTCGAGAATTGGGAAAATTCGCAGTTTAATATGATGAAGAAAACTCTGAAAAAAATCGTGATGAAAAATCGAAATGATGAAGAAATTCTGATAATCATGGGCATTTCCAAAATGAGATCGGGTCGCTCCATGCATCGTCTAGATGAAATTTATTCCCAAGAATGGTTACATTCAGAGAAACCACACATTAAAACCCTTTTACTATTCACAATAGATCAAAAATCTCTGAATACTAACATTAATTCGGAAAATACGAACGTTCATGAGATTGCGGAACATTTTGGGGGGGGCGGACATTTCAATAGAGCAGGTTTTAGATTTCCTTCCTCTTTTATGAAGAGAATTGGACTTTCTGAATATACTTTTGAAGATTTAAAAATCGATGAATTTCTCGAAGAAGTAAAAAGTATACTATAAAATAGAGTGCAATTGGTATCTGGCGGATTATACGTTAATTTTCTGCATGAGTGCTATGAAATACCCCGTACCATGTGTTCCCATTGGATTCATTCGTATAACTTTTCTTGCATCTTCTTCATCTAGCGTTAGATATCGATCTAAATCTTCTTGATGTTTCGGTTCAGCAAATGGAACATCTTGTAGTAATACCTCATTCCGTGATATCCCAGGAAGAATTTCATTTTCCATTATAGATAGTGATGTATGATGAATTACTTTGGGAAGTAGACGATGTGCGTCTAAGAGTTTGTATCCATACTTCCGCATCAACATAGATACAATTCCCTCATTCTCTAAAAGACTCAAAGTACAAGTCGTATAAAGTAAAATCCCGTTATCCTTAAGAAGGTTTGAGACCTCTTTAGCCAAATTCCGTTGGAGAAGGAAAAAACTACGTATCTCCTCCTCTGTGTGAGTAATAGATAGTTTAGGACGCGTTCCAAGCGCCGAACATGGAGGATCTAAGACAAGGAGGTCGGCTGTTTTCAAGAGTTCGGGATGATACGTAGGGATTTTTTCAAGCTTTTTTGGAATGATATGTATATTTTCTAATCCCAAACGGTCTATGTCATGGTGCAATGCTTCAAGACGCTTTGTAGAGCGGTCAATGGAAATTATTTTTGGAAAATGACCAAATTTGGAGTATCCGATTTCAGATAATGCGCACGTTTTATGACCGGGGGCACTACAGACATCAAATATGACATCTCGCTTCTTGTCATTATAGAATTCCAATAACAGATTGCATGCTAAAAATGGCCCAAATGAGTGATCCGATAATATTCCTGATTTATAATAGTCAGAATCCCGATAAGGGGCAATTTTGTACAATGACTCTGTAGTTTGGATACCTAATCCGTTTTTCATTTCTAAAATTTCTTTTTGTGAAAATTGAGTTATCCCATTTGCCACATGGATGCGATTCGGACCATAGATTGAGAAATTCTCTCCCTTTTGAAATTTCGGAAAAGGTCTTAAAAATCCAGGGATGTAAAGGTTTGCTCCAGTCATCATAGATTCTGCTGCGAATTTATCTACGATAATTTCTCGTGAGTGTTTTTGTAAAGAAAAAGGACCATTTACAGGCACAAAAGCTAAGTTATCAATAATTTTTGATGACGATACTTCATAATCCATCCTCAAAGTATCAAATAGTCTTTTGTTTGACTTCTCCTTCGACTTTACTGGGTTAATTCGTAAAGAGAACCACTTCTGAGGTGTTTTGAGGGATGCTATTAGATTTTCAACTTGCTCTTGAAGGGAATTTTGTGCGTTCCGAAAATAGCATACCTCAATGAATTTTTGGATGGTGGGAACCGAAAATCCCGTTCTTCTCGCTGATTGTATCACCCAATCTTTATCGAGGCTGAAGGAATTCATTTTTTCACCTGTGAGTAGTCCCAACCTTGTTCTTTGCACAGAACTTTTACATGAGAATCCCAAGTAGGTTCTGTTTTTGGTCTTCCTTCAACAAAACAATCAATTGCAAGATATTTTAATGGTTGATTACTTTGGCAATGGATTGTATGATACGTCTTGGGAGGAATTCGAACTACTTCCCCAGGATAGACAGTTTCAGTGTAGTTGGTTGCTTTCTTGTTTCCGATTTCGAGTACTCCTTGACCTTCAAGGATGTAAAAGATTTGTTCTGTATCATTATGCTTATGAGAAGGAGGAGCTTTATTTGGCTCAATAACGACAATAAATACCTCACTAGCCTCCGATTCCGAACGGTCGACAATAAGGTCATTAAAATGAGTAGGAAATTCATAACGGGTGAGTTGCTTAGTACCAAAGACATACTTCATAGGATATATTGAAATAGCTGACACAAAAATTTTACATTTACGAGAAATTTTTAAAAAAAGTGCAGACGGAGGGGCATGATCCCTCGGCCTCAGGATTTCTCATTAGAAGCTAATGATGCGCTCTTTGACCAAATCTGACCCAGATTTGAAATTATGAGTCCTGCGCTACTACCAACTGAGCTACGTCTGCTTGTTTGATTGATTTAATTAAGATATGGAGCTTCCGGAGGGATTCGAACCCTCGACCTCTGCCTGTTTGGGGATTCGGACTTTTTTATTAACCAAATTCGCATACCAAGGCAGCGTAATAGCCGCTATGCTACGGAAGCACGCTTTGATGAATTATCAACTTTTTAATGTTGGGTTAGTTGATGAAAGAATGTAACAAGTATTTTTATTAAATTTTATCGTTCCCAAATTTACCTTGATTGACATATTGGGATATATTCGTCGGTTGAATACCAAATCTAGATATAAGTTTATATATACATAGGATAAAAGAAGGATCGGGTTTTTCTTTGCTATGTGAAAACGTTGCATAAAAATCCAAGGGTTACTCACGCACTACATACCCATCGCTAAAAATTGAAATTTTTGTTGTAGGTGCGCCTAACCCAACCCCCTTTCCTCTCTTTTTGAATTCAATTTCAATAATAATTTCCTAATAGTAGAAATTAGGAGGAAGGAGAAACACATAGAGATTCATGTTTACAATCATATTATCCAATTTCAATCGATTCTAAACTTGGCTTCGGATCTCGGGATGTCATTATATTCTTCTTCCTTGATTACATGCATTGAATGCAAATTCTCCTGCAACTCCTCCAACTTTTTACCATGGAGAGGGAAGAATAAAATACCGAGAAGGGCAATGAAGTTGACTATAGAAGGAACAATTAAAAATAGGATTTTTATTCCGAAATACGCTTCAGGGGTTTGAGTCAATTCTCCTTGTTTGAATCCAAAAATCAGCAAGATAGAAGTACCCAGAATTGGTGCAATACTTTCCGCGATTTTGTTGAAGAACGCATTCGTACCCAAAATTAATCCCTCTCTTCTTTGTCTATTAATTACTTCATCCTCATCAACTACAAGCGACATTATGGGGGTATCAAATAAGCTATACCCTCCAAGTATTCCGGTTACGACAATGTTTATCCAGATGACAAATTTAAAATCGGGTACCAATAGAATGAAAAAAGTCGCGATATTGATCAGAATTTGGAGGGACCGTCCCCATATAACTAATTTTTTCATCTCTATTTTCTCTGATAGTTTCTTATTGATCATTGCTCCAATGACCCCAAAACCCGCTCCAGCAAAAGCTATGTAGAAGTATCCATCTCCCAGCCAAAAAAGATATGCAAATGCAAAAGAAGTTGATAAAGCTCCGCTTAATTGATTAAAAACACGGAAAATCGTCATCGTTACGTACGAACGAGATTTCAGAACTTCCTTTAACGATTTGAGCAGTGGAATTTTTTCTTGTTTTACGTATAATTCGGGTCTTTCTTTGAGAGATTTTCCGATGTAAAAATACGCTACAGCACTCAGAATTGCACATACTCCCGCAAATATCTGGAAGATCAATAGACTATCGAGGTTTTGGAATAAAAGAAAACCAACTCCAATTAAGACGTATCCAGGAATAGAATAATAAGTGTTGTTCAAGCTCATGACATTTCTCTCCTCCAAGTTATCGGTGAGTTCCGCCATTAGGGCTAACCAGACCAGCCAAACGAGGGATAGCATCGTATCGAAACAACAGATAATTAACAAGTATTGTACAAAAAGGACTATATCATTATTCCCCCAAGGGATCCACGCTAAAAAGAAAAATAATCCCCATAATATACCTCCCCATTTGATGTAAATTAACCGACGGCTGCCCCATTTTTGAAAATTAGTTTTATCACTGATAGTTCCAAAATAGAAATCGTTTAGTGAATTGACTACTGCATAAAGAATTTGCGCACCTACGAAAACCCAATGATTTAATGATAATTTATTCCAATAGAAATCCACATATAATAACGAAAATAAACCAGCTAAGACCACATTTGGCATACTTGTTAAAGAGTATACATTCCTTTCTTTTCGGCTTAAACGATAGCTACTATTTTGACTCAAATTTAGTCTAATGAAATTCCATCGCTGAGAATATAATATTTCAGATTGATATTATATCAAAAAGAAAACAAAGCCACAAACAAGTTCTCCATCACGGCAAAAAGGTATATTCTCCTTAATCCTCAAAGATTTAATTGATTCGCTTCTTGAAAGCTACCATGCTTGGGATAGTGTTCGCAATTTCAGCAAATTTTGTGTTTGCGGTTTCGAATGTGTTTTTTAAGAGAACCGAAAAGGACACTTCACCAACGATGATTAACCTATTCCGAACTTCGGTAGGGATCGTCACATTTTTGATTATTGCACTTATTACGAACACTTTACCTATAGTATTTCAACTCCCGCTTGATTTAATTGGGTTACTGATACTTAGTTCAGTTCTTGGTCAAGTGATGGGCGATACCGCTTATTTCTTTTCTCAACAATACTTAGGTCCTGCAAAAGCGCTTGCTGTTTCGTTAACGTATCCCTTCTTTACAATTCTTATTGATATATTTTTCTTAAATGGGGATTTTAATCCATGGGTACTGGTAGCAGCGGTTATCATAAGTGCGGGTGTTCTTCTTATTGCTTATTCCCAAAAAATCAAGAAAAACGAAGACTATTCTGTAAATAAAAAAGTAAGAAAAGGCATATTTCTTGGAATTCTCTTTGCATTCATTGCATCCATTAGTTGGGCGACAGGAATCACGTTTACAGATATTTCTATGACAAAAATTGACGTTTTATTTAGTACAGGCGGATTAACATCCATAGTAGGAACCATGGTGCGATTTCCCATGGCGGTTCTGTTATTAACAAGTATCAATTTTTCAATTTTTGGAGCATATAAGCGAACAGAAAATACCTCTACTTACCAATCTGATAAAATATCTTCTCATTACCAAATTAGAGGTAGGAGCAAGAGTTCTTGGTTGTGGTTAATTCTAGGGGCTTTAGTTGGAACTTCTTTAGGAGTATATCTTTATACCGAGGCTGCTTATATTGCTGGTGCTGTAACAATGGCACTAATGACTACTACTGGTCCAGTGTTCTCGATTTTGTTAGATTGGATTGTGAATAAAGAAAAAATCTCCCTTTGGGGTTTTATTGGAATCTTACTCACATTGAGTGGAGTTGTTCTTATCGTTCTTATTTGAAATAATAAGCAAATCATTTTAGAATTCAAACATAATTATCTTATTAATATAGAACGTGTCATGTCCGAGGAACTCTCATGCTGCATAAGAATGAAAGGATTCAAAAATTACGAACTCAGAGCCGTACGGCGATTCCACGTATTTCAATTGAACGTGCTAAATTACTCACTGAGTTTTATAAATCAGAAGCAGCAAAAGGAGCGAGTATACCCGTTACTCGAGCAATGGCATTCAAATACATTCTCGAAAACAAAACGATTTGTATAAGTGAAGGAGAATTGATTGTTGGAGAGCGCGGTCCCGAACCGAAAGCGACTCCAACTTATCCCGAAGTGTGTATTCATACTGAAAATGATTTTAAAATCCTTGATTCTCGTGAGAAAATATCTTTTAAAGTCAGTCCAGAAATAATGAATCTCCAAATGAATGAAATTCATCCCTACTGGAAAGGAAAATCAATTCGAGAAAAAATCTTCAACTCAGTAACACCTGAATGGATAGATGCATATAATGCGGGAATATTCACAGAATTCATGGAACAACGTGCACCTGGACATACGGTTGCGGGAAAGCAAATTTGGCACACAGGATTTTTGGATTACAAACAAACAATTCAACAAGCGATACAATCTTTAGATTTTAAGAATGATTCTGAAGCAGCTGAGAAGAAAGAAGAACTTCTAGCGATGGAAATCGCTGCTGACGCTATAATTTCCTTTGCCCGACGACATTCTGTTGAAGCTCGAAAAATGGCAGTTGTTGAAATGGAACCACGTCGAAAACAGGAACTTTTTCAAATTGCAGACATTTGTTCACGAGTCCCTGCCCACGCTCCTGAAAATTTCTGGGAAGCACTACAACATTATTGGTTTATTCATCTTGGAGTCATAACGGAATTTAACACATGGGATTCTTTTAATCCCGGACGATTAGATCAACACTTAATCTCATTTTACCGTGAAGGGGTAGAGAGAGGAACCCTGTCAAGCGAATGGGCGGAGGAATTACTTCAAGCTTTTTGGATAAAATTCAACAATCAACCAGCTCCTCCCAAAGTAGGTGTAACTGCGGAAGAGAGTAACACTTACACTGATTTCTGCAATATCAACCTTGGTGGATTGAAAGAGGATGGAGAGGATGGGGTGAATGAAATCTCTTATATGCTTCTTGACGTTATCGAGGAAATGCGGATTTTGCAGCCAAGCTCGAATGTT
>SDNX01000152.1 GCA_004524545.1 Promethearchaeota archaeon | reverse complement strand
GATATGAAAAGAGAAAGTAATGGACTTAATTATTTGCAAACATTTCATGCATTCCGCATAGCTTGGATTAAAAATCGTTTAACAGATTTAGTGGACAAGTTGTTATATCACTACAGGGCTTTAGAAATCGAAAAGGGAGTCACTGATAGATTTGCACAGAAAATGTTCCACAGAATTGTAGAAACAAGGAGAATTTCTGCCATTCAAAAATTATATCGAGATTTGCCCAAAACATTCGAGAAAGAAATAGAAATTTACGATAAAAAGAATCCCCTCAAGGTTGCGATTTGTGGAGAAATTTATGTTGTATTGGAACCTGCTCTGAATGTAGATATTCACAGAAGATTGAATGAGTTGGGAGTAATAGTGGAAAGTACCGTCACTCTAAGAAGATTTACCGATTTATTTAATAATTTAAACCCATTTCATAAACCTCATTGGGAAGTTGCGAGGCTTTTAGGTAAACCATATATTCAGCATCGACTTGGGGGTGAAACTCAAGAGAATTTGGGAGATATTACCTACTATAAGAAACTAGGGTGGGATGGTATTGTACATTTATATCCTTTTACATGCATGCCAGAAATAATTACCCGAGCAATCGCACCTCAAGTCAGTAAAGATAATGACATGCCATTTCTATCTCTTGTGGTAGATGAACACACAGGAGAAGCAGGATTCCAGACTCGTTTGGAAGCCTATGTCGATTTAATAAAACGAAAACGCGAACTATCACAAAAAAAAATACGCCCATTGGAGGTATATGGGTGATGGAGATGATTTCAAGATGCCTGTAACTTATCCTCATTGGGGCTCTGTAACTTATGTATTAGAGTCGCTATTGAGAGAATTAAAAATGAAAGATATTATGCCACCTATAAAACCTACAAAACACACTGCTGAATTAGGAGCAAGATATGGACCAGAATTTATTTGTACACCTTTTAAATTAACATTGGGAACATTTATCGAAATGTTAGATAAAGGTGCAGATCAATTAGCAATGGGAGGATGTAACTCGTTCTGCCGATTCGGATATTACTGGCCTGTTCAGAAATTGATCTTGGAAGATTTGGGTTATGATTTTAAATTTTTCCATGTAGATTACGAATCTCCCAGAATGTTACTTAAAAACTTAAAGGAAGCGAGTGGAGGGTTAAATACTTTACAGACGATACGTGCCCTTCAAGTTACTTGGTTGAAAAATCGGTTGACCGACCTCACTGATGAAATGTTGTTTAAATATCGAGCATTGGAGATAGAGAAAGGAGTTACCGATAGACTGGCTCAGAAAATGTTCCGAAAAATTGTCGAAACTAAAGGAGTATGTAATATTCGAAGATTGCATCGAGAACTCCCCAAAATTTTTGAAAAAGAGATTAATATTAAGAAGGAAAAAAATGTGTTAAAAGTTGCCGTATGTGGGGAAATATACGCTGTTATTGAACCCGCATTGAACTTAGATGTTCATCGCAAACTAAACGAATTAGGAGTTATTTGCGAGAGTACTGCTACCCTTACACGATTTTCTGACGTCCCACGAGTGTTAAATCCATTTTATCAAATGCACTGGCAGAAAGCCAGAGAATTAGGGCGTCCTTATGTTGCTAATCGAATAGGTGGGGAGACTATGGAGAATTTAGGGGATATTATTCAATACAAACAAGAAGGGTGGGACGGATTAGTTCATATTTATCCATTCACATGTATGCCTGAAATTATTACACGAGCGATCGCTCCGCAATTGAGTAAGGAAAATGATATGCCATTTCTCTCATTAGTCGTGGATGAGCACACGGGAGAGGCAGGATTTCAAACACGAATTGAAGCATTTATTGATTTACTAAGAAGAAGAAAGCAAGAAAAACTAAGTAAAACAAAAAATAGAAATGAAAAATTTACAGAAAGTGAAATGGGGGTATATGTTTAATGCAAAAACAATATTTTATCGGTGTGGATGTAGGATCTATCAGCACAAACGTTGCACTAATTGATAATGAACGAAATATAATAGAATCGGTCTATATCCGAACTGAAGGGAAACCAATTAACTCGGTTCAACGAGGTATTCGCATCATGAGGGAAAAATTGAATACTTTGTTTGGCGAGGACATCAATATCCATGGAGCGGGGGCTACAGGAAGCGCTAGACAACTCACAGGAGTAGTAATAGGAGCGGATGTAGTCAAAAACGAAATAACAGCACATTCTCTAGCTGCACTTCACGTTAGGAAGGATGTACAAACAGTAATTGAGATTGGAGGACAAGACAGTAAGATCATAATTCTTCGAAATGGTGTCGCGGTTGATTTCGCAATGAATACTGTCTGTGCTGCAGGAACGGGATCTTTTCTAGATCAACAAGCGAGAAGGTTAAAAATTCCTATTGAGGACTTTGGTGGGCTTGCAATCCAATCAGATGAACCCGTTTCAATTGCGGGAAGATGTACAGTATTTGCTGAAAGCGATATGATTCATAAAACTCAATTGGGCCATGCAATTCCCGATATTATTCGAGGATTATGTGAAGCTTTGGTGCGGAACTACTTGAATAACGTTGGAAAAGGTAAGGAAATATTGGAACCCATTATGTTTCAAGGTGGTGTAGCGGCAAATATCGGAATCAGAGAAGCATTCAAAAGAGAATTAAAGAAAGAGATCTACATCCCCAAACATTATGATGTTATGGGAGCGATCGGTGCAGCTATTCTTGCCCAAGAAGAAATGGAGGTAAATCCTCGCCAATCCGAATTCTATGGTTGGGATATCCCTGAGATGAAATTTGAATCCAAAGGATTTGAATGTAAAGATTGTCCAAATCATTGTGAAGTAGTAGAGATTAAACAGAATGGAATATTGATAGCTAGATGGGGTAGTCGGTGCGGAAAATGGGATGACCTTTTGGTTGAAAGAAAAGTCGCTGAAATGCATTCCTAAACCATATCATTTAATTAATCCGAAAGCAAATTGAATATTTTTATTAATAAATAGGTCAAACTATGACCATGCATTCTTTAGCTTTCCTTTCACAAAAAGGAGGAGTCGGTAAAACATCTATCGCTTTAAACATCGCAGTATTACTTGCAAAAAGAGGTAAGAAAGTCTGTCTGCTTGATCATGACTTCTTCGGACCCTCTCTTTATACTTTTATTAAACCCGAAGTTCAATGGTTGAATGATTTTTTAATAAAAGGAGGAAACCCGAGTGATGTTCTGTTTGATATTTCTACTAAATGGAATCTCCCAGGAAAATTATGGATGGGATTTGCTAATCCTACTTCTGAAGCAGTGCAACAAATCATACGAATAGACCAAAAAACGTCAATAAAAATGCTTCAAAATCTCGTAACACTTAAAAAAACTTT
>SDNX01000008.1 GCA_004524545.1 Promethearchaeota archaeon | reverse complement strand
GCTTGCATCCACTGCAATGCTTTCGACTGAAGCCTCTGCGGATTCCTCTGATAATGGTCTTACATACACTCCAGGTAAATATTCTGCAATTCCCACAATTCTTACTGCGATAATATATCCATTATCAAACGCAGTATGGAATGGTTGAGTGGAATCATAATATTCATACGCAAGATATGTGATATTTCCAACTTCCACATTGTTGTTCTCTAGATATTTCTGATTTACAATAGCACCTGGATAAATGTCACGTTCAGGGTCGTTGAGGTTGTAATCATTTAGAGCATTGATAGTCGCTACAAAATCTCGATTTGGGAGTATTTTGTCTTTATCTGAGACAAAGTTGAGATAATGACTGAAATTCACATAATACATATACTGTTTGGAAATAAAACGATGCGGATGTTGGTAGATGACCATTGCATCTTCGACTAATGGTTCTCCATTTGGGGCAATTGCTTTTACATCTTGTATAAGGTCCTCAAAGTCTCCTGTGTTGGTTAAATTGAATCCGAATTCAAAAGAAACGCTCATATCTGCTCCAGTTTGGTAGTTGGTATATACATTTTTCTGAGCAAACAGTGAATATGTCATGATGTTCATATGCACAAATAATGCTGAAAAAATCCCAAGAAACATAATAACTGTCGCGTATTGTTTCTTTTTTATCATTTGCAATCCGAGTAGGTAGGACTTGTATCCAAGGAACATTCTCCCAAAAAATCTCGAGATTCTACCCAATATAATAGGAGCCTCTTGTGTAATTATACGAATAAATGCAATTCCTAAGAAAACTGGTGCAATTATAAAAACTAAAGAAAGAAAACTATAGACTAGAAAATTTTCAGAAAAGTACTTCCAATTTTGTAATAAGGAATTTGGGAATATCTCAAACGCATATTTGATGAAAAAATAATAGTATACGGGTAGTGCACCTATAAACAAGAAAAAAATAGACCATTTTTTCGTTTTCTTGCGTTTTTCTTCAATTATATCTCTATATTCCTTTTTAATCTCTCGATTACTCTTTCTCATGGTTTTAGTTGTTTTATCTAATGATCTATAAACTGATTGCTCATCAAATTCAACATCCATATCTTTTTGGTCAATTGTGGTGAGTAAATCTGAAGTTTTTTGCCTATTAACATATCTTATACTACTAAAACTTGTAAAGAACGATAAAAATACCCCAATTCCAATCGATAGCAAAATTGAAGACACTTTAACAAAGAGTTTCACGTCCAATTCAATAAATTGTGTATATATCATGGGTCGTATCCATAAATCATGCCCAAAGAAGGTTACAAATCCTAAACCCGTTCCAAAAACGGATGCTACAATCCCATTGACGATGGATTCCATTAATATTTGATTCCGAACTGTCCGATTAGGCACTCCCTTACTTCTCAAAAGAAGAAATTCGTCTAATTTACTTTGAGCAGATGATTTGGAAGTAAATGAACCCACAATTAGTGCTACAAGAATTACGGGTATATTAATAAGTTGGGAAAGGATTCTCATACGATTGGATTGTTCAAAAAGCGCTTGGAGTGGTGTACTGATCATATCTAGAATGATAATCGAATATGGTAGGGAACGGACTAGGTCATTGATTCCAATTTCCACAGTACGCGCAGGAGGATTAATATTAAAAAAAGATACAATATCTCTATTCAAAGTTACTCCGTATCCCGAAAAGTAATCTAAAGTGAGGATTTCGCCTACCACTAAAGGTACAAGAGTTTGATAATATTGTTGAAAAGGATGGTCATCTGCTTCAAATGTGGAAAATCCCAATAATGGAGTGTCTGTTCCGGATGAATCCAGTTCATATAAATCATTGTAGTCCAAACCGATGAAATCCTCTTCTGTGAAGTCAAAATAATAATTAGAGAAGTCTGTACTTCCATTAACTATTCTATAACTTTGTAATGATGTTGTTGGAACAAACGTTCCTACTACTGTCATATTAGGAATAATTATAGTGTATTGATCCCCATAATCGTAAAAATTAACTGTTGTTAAATTCACACTTGACCCTACATCATAATCAAATTTTGCTGCTACCATCATATCAATAAGAATTTCATTTTTATTTTGAGGTGTTCTCCCCTCTATCATGTTGAAAAATTGAGTAAATCGCTTGGATTGATAAAAATTGTTATCTAATTGAAAGCTATGAAATCGGAAATACTCAAAACTATTTAGCCCTTGAGATAGGAGATCTGGTCGACTGCTGTGGTCTACAAAAACAAAAGAACCCAAAAAGGGGGGATAACTAGTACTACTTATAGTTTGATACTTATATGCTGCTTCCACTTCTAATTGGGCATTATCTAAACTAATATATACACCAGCATCAGTGAATTGAAAAGTATTAGAACATTCTAATTGTCTGGTAGAAGACGAGTGCAAGAGATTTAAGTCCGAAAAAGTACTAAATTGGGATGTTGACTGAGCTGCTTCACGTTCAAAGGCATCAAAGTAAAAAAACAGACCCGCAACCATGGAAATCGCTATAGTTAGGGTAAGAATTGTCATAAATGAACGTTTTACATTATAGATTGCCTGTCTGATATTGAAATTGAACTTTTGAAACATGACGAATTCACAACAAACTCTTGATCTACCCATTTGTGGATACTTTATAAGAATTTTGAAACCGCGTTTACGAAAACGAGAGTACAAAATCCTTTCATTTCCAACATCACACAAATAGAGGATAATGTTAGATAAGAATATCTAATCGAATCAAATTGTTGTTTGGATTTAAATTTGAATATCTACCAAAACGTGAAAATGGATAAAAATCGGAGTTCTCTTCTTTCAGTTCTGAAAGTCCTGCAGGTATTTTTTCAATTCTAGGCTAGTAATTCCAAACTCTTCCGCTAGTATATCTAATTTCTCAGTTTTCTCGGAATCATTATACAGACAAATTATTTCACCAATCTGAGGAAGGATAGTTCGAGCAATTTCAGGTTTTGATTTATAGAAATATTTTTGTAATTCCTCCAAAGTGGCATCACTTGCGTATCTGAACTGTAAACTTGATAAATTAGGCATTTTGAATCTACCAGAGGAATCTGATGTATGCTTTTCAACAGACAAGATCACTCCTCCTGATACCAAATCAAAGTAATATGGTAATAGAGAAAAATCCATCCGTGTCATTATTCTACTCATTAGGGTATCCGCATCTACCAAATTCATGATTACTTGGTGTAAGTCTTTCGTTTGAGTAACTAATCCTGGTAAATTCGCATGAATAATTTGGTGAAGAATTTTATAATCAAAATCTATGTTGGAAAGAATGTCTTTAGCATTTTTAATCGTTTTTTGATCAAACATCGCCTGCAAAAATGTGAATATTTTCTCTTGGATATCTCGATGAAGATCTAAGAATTCTACGTCTGAAAAAACCCCCATTGCTAAAGCTTGCAAATCATTTATAGCAGACCGCATATCCCCGCCTGAATTTCCTGCAATTGCCTCCAAGACTGTATCGTTCACAGTCAATTTCTCCTTAGTTGCAATTTCCCTTAGCAAATTTACGATCGTTACTGATCTTAGGGATCTACATTGAATTTTCGTGGAGGCATCGTATAGTCCTCGAAATTTTGTTGAATAGAAATTGCACGTCATGATAATTGGATTTTTCGATATTTTGATAAGGGAAATGATCGCTTTGAGTCCACCACGATCACTCTGTCCACTAATACCATCAACTTCATCTATAAGAATGATTTTTTTTCGATGTTCTTTTTTCGGATTAATGAATGACATCAGATCCGTGGTAGAAATGCTTTCTTGAAGGGTTTCTACTATCGCTTTTTCAGTTCTTACATCAGATGCATTCATTTCAATAACACTGTATCCTAAATCATTTGCTAACGCATATACTACTGTTGTTTTTCCTATTCCTGGTGGTCCTTCAAGTAGTATTGCTTTCTCCGGGCTTTTTAGTTGTTTTCCGCTTTTCTGTTTCGATTCAAAATTTGCTAAAAATTCCTTTATTTTTTTTATGTTTGTGGTGAATCCCTTGATTTCTTTTTCTGAAGTGGGGCGATATTTTTCTATCCATGGTAAGTCAGGCTTTTTCTTCATATAATTCACCTATGTTAATTTCACTCCAATTTCGATTAAATTATGTACGAGATTATCAAGAAGAAGATCTTCAGATCGTGCATCCACGGATTCAAAATCAATTTGTGATAACATTTCCAAAATACTTGCTTTTTTAATTTCTACTATGGGCAAATTATATACTTCTTCACCCATGATTTCAATAATCTCATTAAAAAATCGTCCAGATTTTTTAATATTTGATAAAGGAATTCGTAAACTGTTTGTTTTCAGTGATAACGCATTACGTAACAAGTTTCCCACGTTCTCTTGAAAGTCATCTTTTGTAATTTGATAAATTGTATCAGGAGTTATCTCTGGATTCACTAAAGAACCAACTTGTAAATATGAAATTGCACTATTCAGATTAGCATTAGTTGCAATATACAACGTTTTTGGGATGTTCCCCCTAAGCTTGAGGTTTTCTTGTTTTGCAACTTCCCCTATCTTAGCTTCAAAAGCTGAGTAGGGGATTTGATTGAAAAATACTATGTTGCACCTGGAAATTATCGGATCTATAATAGATGAAATCTGATCGGTTAAAATTATCATTCTGCAATAGGCAGAATATCTTTCCATGAGTCTTCTGAATCCTTGTTGTTGATCACTCAACAAGTGAAAATCATCTATAATCAGAATTTTATAGGGATTGAATGAAATTGGTTTAAGTTCTACAAAAGGTTTAATCCGTGAAAAAATGAACGCTGGCCAGGTGAACTTTCTTCCTGCGGTACTTCCCACTCGACTTGTAGGAATATATGAGAGTCTTCGAGTTTCATCCCTTTCTGCTTGGGTGAGGGGATCTGAACCATATACAATTTTACAATTTGAATTGTATCCTTCTCCCAAAACATACTGCGCAAATAACCGTGCCATCTCCAATTTTCCAAATCCTTTAGGTCCAGTAAATAAAAGATGAGGTATATCATTGGATTTAGCCATTTCTTTTAAATCTTTTACCATCTCCTCTCTTCCAGGAATCTCATCGAGGGTCTTTGGTTGATATTTCAATCTCAATAGAAATGAATCTTTCATTTTTTCATCATGACTCCTTTACGACCTCACATAGCAATGCTACAAGAGATTCAAGTTGTAAATCTCTATCCGATCCCATAGTTAGCCGGAAATCTATTTCAGCAATCCCCTCCAGAATGTTCGGTAGGATCTTTTCTGATAATGATGGTTCTGAGAGCACCCAGTCTAAAAGCTGATATAAGAAATTCCTCCCGGCAAAGAATGGATCTTGAGAAAAAATTTGCACACTATGGTTAAAATCTGATTTTTTGATTGATTTGATGAATTCCAAGAAAACTGTGGGGCTTACATATCCAGCAATCTGATATAATCCGGATAAATCATCCGTTTCTATTTGGGAAAATATCTGAAGAAAATTGATCGCTTTACGTAGATCCCCTTTGCTGATAAGATATAATACTTCGAAGGTGTTATCGGGTAACTTTAACTTCTCTTTCTTTGCGATTTTTTTTAGTTTTTCCAAAATGGTGGTTTTTGGTAGTAATATAAATCGGAATAGAGCACATCTAGAAAGAATGGGGTCAATTAGCTGATTCTCATAATTGCACATCAGAATAAATCTTACATTTGGAGGAGATTTTTCAATAATTCTTCTTAATGCATGTTGTGGATCTTTGGGTATGTTATCTGCTTCATCCAGTATTATGAATTTTAAGGCATCTGAATCACTAATGATGCTTTTTGATGAAGAAAACGCTTTAATCTCATTTCGGACAGTATCCATTCGAACACTATCACTTGCATTTAATTCGAGAATCGAATCGGAAGAAAGTTTGCCCCCAAAAATATCATTCACAAATGCAACTGCACACGAAGTTTTTCCTGTTCCCGCAGGTCCCGAAAAAATCATATGAGGGATTTTCTTTTTCTCAGCAAAATTCTGAAGTGCTGTCACGATCCAACCTTGGCCTTGTATTTCCTTAAGGCTGGATGGGCGATATTTTTCTACCCACGGCACAGTATCAGAATGCTCCCTAGCTCGAATAAACACGTAGTTTCATTCCGTTAATCATCAAATTTTAATTCCATAACTGTATAAGTTGGGTGGAATTTGAAATCATCAAATTGAAATTCATCATTTATTTTATCATGCAAAGCAGGATCTTGGGGTAAATTCACTTTTACAACGCGTATATTGGATTTCTTTAATGACTCCAATGCTATAGTTAACAATCGTTTTCCTAGTGATTTTCCTCGATATTCTTTATCCACATGAATTTGTTTGATGTATGCTTCTGAGGTTCCGAAGGGGTCAACACGCAATTCACTGAATATCATTCCAGCTAATTTCCCAGTTTTTTTGTCTACGGCAACATATGTTCCTCTTCTCTGTAGAGGGTCAAAAATTCTTCGCATAATTCCCCAGTCGAACCGTTTTTCATCAAATGGCTCATCCTTTTCCTTCTCTTTTATTAAATTTCTGGTTAATTTTTCAATTTCTCCCTTATCATCCAAGAGTACCATTCGTAATTCGAATTCATCATCCATTTCGATTTTCACAGTCTAATATCTGGTGCACATCTTTATTAAAATTACTTAAGAGTCCATTACAAACCATTAATTTTAATATGATAGTTGCATTTAATTTATCCAGAGAGTCTGATAGTGTTTAATTTCTACCCGCCAATTAAACCGACAAAAATGGTAAATTCAATGAACAAAAAAAAATCAATTTTTCTTTTATTTTGGCTTATTGCCTTTGGACCATTTTTCTTGATATTTTCTCCACCTGAACTCCAATCTCTATCTTCTCCCATATCGGCACAAACGAGTGCAACTAATCAATTAGTGAATTATTTTAGAAAAGTCTTTGAATTTGACTGGGATCTCGGAGAAGATTATATTTATGATCCCTTAGAGGACATGTTACAGCAATCCTACGAACGGTATGGATCTGGGTATACTCCCTATGCTTCCGAACACATTCAACAAGAAATGAGTATCACTCCCATCTTTTCTCCAGATAATTCAGAATCTTTGCTTATTTCATTAATTGATAATGCTACAATTAAGTTATACATTGAACAAATGTATATCTATTATGAACCCGAAATTAGCGAAATTCTCCAAGCAATTATTAATGCACATGGTCGTGGAGTAGAGGTAAAAGTAATTGTAGGGGATGGCAATTTGGAATCTGGGGAGACTGCAGAAAATTTGACTAATTATGGGATTCCTGTTCGAGTTTCAGTACAGGATGCTGGAAACGGAAATTATTTCGACACAATGCATAACAAAGGAGTGATTTCCGATGATTGTGTGTTGATATCTAGCATCAATTGGTCCCCGACCTCTATTACAGCAAATAGAGAAGCGGGACTAATTGTAGAATCATCAATGGTTGCAGACTACTATGAAATGATATTTGATTACGACTGGGTTGCTAGCGAAATTTACGATGATTTAATTCATTTCGATACCTATATTCCGAGTAGTTCGAATGAGAATTCTGTTCTTAATCAACACTATCAAACAAATGAGTTTGCATCTCCAACAACTTTTAGAGGGCAATTTGATGTAGACGTGATGGTCTCCCCTGATAATTGCTTTGAAATCTTAGAAAATGCTCTATTAAATGCACAAGAATCTATTTTTATCTCAGTTTATACACTTAGCTCGCCCTATTTATTGGAAGCATTACGAGACTGTATCGCAGCAGGATTGGATGTAAGATTACTATTGGAGCAAAATCAGTTCTCATCTTATGAAAAAAAATATAACCGACATACCTTATACAACCTAACTGAAATTGGGGTTAATGGAAATTCTGCTTTAGGTAGGTGGGCAGCAGCAGGGGGTGAGTTTACATATCAGCATTGTAAATATGCAATTATTGATAATGAAACTTTGATTATCTCAAGTGGAAATTGGTCTCGTGCTTCTTGCCCGAAGCCTCAAGACGATGGAGACGTGGACGGAAATAGAGATTGGTGGATTTTGATTAATAACAAGGTTAGTGAAGTGCAAACTCCAGTAGAATGGACAGATCTCCTCCTATATTACATTTTACCCGGCTTAGGAGTAGTAATTCTGGTTGGGGTAGGATATCTAATCGTAAAACTATTCACATAATTCATTTTTTTTCTCATGAAAATCAAAATAAGTAAAAAAGAGTTGTTTAAACTGCGATGTTCAATTTATATACAAAAGATTATCTAGCGCTGACCCCATCCCATGCTTTAATTTCTGGATCTTCATAGTCACATTCAGGATTGGGGCATTTAGCATCTACTTCCCATTGCTCCAAAGCAGGATGTATTCTGGTCATAAGAGATCCACATTTCGGGCATACTAGGTATTTTGCTCCGCAGCCCTCACACATATTCAAAGTTCCTTTCTCTACGAATTTAAATGCACGTTTCATCCATTCGTCAGTTACATGTCGGAAACTTGTTTTCGAGCATACCTGACAGACTTTTTGTAATCCCATAAGCATTATCTCCTTGGTATATTTTTCATCAGACACTTGTCAAATCTTGATATAGTTGCGGTATCAGATTTTTATATTCATCATTTTCAATGTTACTTAGAATATTTGCTGCAATTTTGTTGAGAATTTCTCGATAATTGTTTATTCGCTCATCTCGACGTAATAGAAGTGCAACAATATAATTTTCTACTTCAATATGTTTCTCTCCCAAGCCTGAGAAAAATGATACTACTTTATTATTTTTCAATGTCAAAGAAGAAAACCCAGGTTCTAAGGAGGAAGAGACTCCACGATGAGATCCATAGATCTGCGTCAACAAGTTATTAGTTATCTTTAGCGATTCTGGATAACTCGAGATTAATATTGGTCCGATCTCGTTATCCCACTGTAAGACCATTATTCCTAGAGGTATTTTTGTTCACCTTTTCACCATTACAATAGATACTATGATATTAGAAAGTGGGAAGTAACCTAACAATCTATCCTATAACTATTAACATGTGGTATGAAATATCGCTCCTATCTTCAACTTTTGAGAATCCATTGAGTTGAATTTCAAGATTAGCTCTGGGGTTTTTTCTATAATAATTGGAATATTTGCACTATTCAGTATCTCTTCCCCATCTGCTTGAATTGGTAATACTCCTGTTTGTCCTTTTCCAATCAGTAAAATTTCTGGCTTAAATGATAGTACATATTGAATTTCTCGAACACCGAGTGCGCGGTGCCCTCCAATTCGAGGACTCTCCTTTTTATTGCGTTTCTCAATTTTACCTGAAGGAAGAATATACACATCATGAGGATAAACTTGCCCATCAATTGTGATAGAACCAAATTTTGTATCATCAATTCTCATAGCACAAAAAAAAGGAGATAAATAATTAAAAGTATGCTATTATACTAAGTGGATCTTTTTTGTAGATTCATCAATTTCCATGATTTTGTCTTTTATATATTCATCAACATGTTTTTTGCAAGTAACCAAAGGGATTCCTACAGCTTTGGCCAGATTTTCCATTGTCATATTGCCAATATCTAAAACAATGAAGAAAATCTTGAAAATAGGCTCACGCTCCATGAATTTTCGTAATTTATCGAAATTTTTCAGAATTGGTTCGCTTTTCTTTTTGAACTCTTGTACGGAAGATTGGTTAAACATCAGATCTTCGTAGTTTTTCACTGATTCATCTAATTCAGTACTTATTTTATCAAATTTCCTGATTAGATCTTCATATTTATTTTTTAGTTCATCATAGGCATGAGATTTTCGACGAGCGTCAGTTAATTCTTCTTTCGTATTCATATCTTTTTCCAGAAGCGCAGTTTCTAAATCTTTGATCTTATTAAAAGCGTCATCACGTTCGGAAAATATTTGTTGTTTTAACTCTGCCTCAATTTTTCCTTTTTCCTCAATCAAAAGTAAATCCTTTTGTCGAACCTCATCTTGGAGTCGCGCAACAATTTTTTTATCTTCTGTAATTACTTTCTCTAATTCCTGAATTCGGATATTCAGACCTTGTATCTCATTTTCTTTTAATTGAAGTTCAGATCGTTTTGTTGTTAACTCAGCTCGAATATCTCCCATTTGAGTAAAGGATTCATCAAATTTCTTGTTAATAATCTCTTGAGTCTTCTCGCTACCAATTAGATCTTGTTCCAGTTCTGCAATTCGCCCATAAGTCATTTCTAGCGCATGGTCTTTTTCTTTTAAGTCGGTACGCTGTTTAGAGACCATCCGTTTTAACTCTTCCACATCAGCAGGTACGTCAAACATCCGGTCGATCTTATCCTTCTGATCTTTGATGATATCTTGCAGTTCCTCAATCATATGGTTCTGCTTTTGAATGTGCTCACGCAACCTGTCCATTTGGTTCTTTTTTACTGCGGCTTCTTTTTCACTTGCTGAAATATTTGCAAGAACCTTCTCTAAATCCTTATCACCCATATAAACGCACTCCGTTTCAATTGTACATTTGCAATATTGCTACCTTGCAATTAAACTTAAGAAAGATCAACCTAACGTTTCCTAAATGAATTTTCATAAATATGCTTAGGATGAAAAAAGGAGAATTACTTCAGCTTCTGTTCGAAAACTGTAATTTTTTCTTTTATCGTTTTTTCGAGAGCTTGTAATTTTTTCTGTTTTTCCTCAAATTCCTCATTTGAGATAGATCCCATGATATTCTCCATATCCAAGTCAATTATATGTTTAGATATATCCGTCAATTTTAGTTTTAAATCTAAAATTTCACGTTTAAGATCCTCGTTGTTCAATTCAGGAGTTTGATAAGTGGAAGGGGGGGGTTGTGGTGGGGGAACTGGTTTATTATTAGGTGGTGCTGGTGGTTTTTGCGAATTAAGGGCAGGTTGCGGGGTTACTACAGGATCAATTTGAGGTGGAGGAGGTGGCACAGCGACAGGTTTTTTAATCTTCGGTTTTGGAGTAGCAGAAGAAGAATTCAATCCCTTCACCAGTATGTTTAATTGATCTAAATTAGTTCCTGGTTGCTTCTCAGAAGGTGGTGATTGTGGATTTTTGGGTGTTGGAGATGGTGGTGGTACAGGGGGGTGAATCGGTATTGTAGCAGGGGGAGCGGTTGGTTTAGGTGGAGATAAGGGAGGTGTTTCTTGCTGTTCAGATTCTGAAATAGGTTTTGAGGACGGTGGAGGCGGAGATTGTTTTGGTTTGGGGTCTGGTAAATCAAGAGCAACTTCTCCTTGGACTGTTTTTAATATATTTTTAATTTTCATTGCCTTTTCTTGAAATTCTTGAGAAACTACATCATCCCCAAGGGTTAAGCATAAATCTGATACGTCCATAAATATTTGTACAGCTTGCTGGAAGTCTCCCTCTTCAAGTGCCATTTCTGCAGCTAGCACCTGCCTATCTCTCTCAATCAAGGGTCTCAGTAATGGGGATACCTCTGATGACATTTCAAGGATGTCTGCAATAATTGTAATCATTTTGTCTCTATTATTGGGATCTGTGGCGACCATTGAGTAAGTCTTCACATTCAATATTCGTTCAAGGTCTGCAAGTGGTAGTGCATTGGGAAGGTCTTGTTTATTTCCTATAACTGCTTGATGTGCGTTTGGAGCTTCTTTTTTTATCAGTTCGATGAAATATTTACTTTTTTCAACGTTTTCCAACGTAGAATCTGTTATAATGAGGACGGCATCGCTTCCGTGCACAAAATTGTTCCAAAGGAATGAAAATTGCTCTTGGCCTGCGAAATCCCATAGATGGAAGTGCAGGTTCCCGATTTTAATAGTTGCGATATCTCCAGTAATCGTAGGGATATGTTTCGTTGGTATTTCTTCCGCACGAATCAAACGGGTTATTGTTGTTTTACCTACACCACTAAATCCTACAAGGCTGATTTTTGGACGTAAATTTTTATGGATGGTTTCGACAGCAGGATCAAAAATTGAGAAGGTCTTTGGATCAATGCTATGTCCCAGTATTCCTGAAAACATTGACATAAATTCCTTTTTACATCTCTTGATTTCTTTTTCAATGCTCTCAAATTTATCAGATAAGTCTGAAATGAATAAGAATAAAATTTCTTGACTAGAAATTGGTAAATAACTAATCCTATATTTGTAAAAATCGTGATATTTTACATCTTCAACGGGATACTTGAATGCATCTTTCATTATGTTTCGAAGAACACTATTAAAAGAGTCCTCATCAAGGCTTTTACCGTAATTCTGGTCGTAGATTTTCTCTCCTTGGATAAATATCTTCACAGCTCGCAACATATGTTGTAGAATCTCCATGCACTAATTGGTACTGAATGACTGGTACTATTGCTAATACTAACAAAAAGATAGTTTTCTTTTTCGTAAATAGGTTTTGAGGAATAATTCACGGAAATATAGATTTTCTATTTCACAATTTATTGATGTATTTAATTATATCTGTGAAAATTGCATATTTTCCTTCATTTCGACTTGTTTCTATCTCAATGTCTTTTTCGATTTTTACCAACTCTTCCGAAATATCAAATACTTTAAATTCTTTAATTTCCAAAGTAGAAGAATTCTTTCCTAACATAGAGACTAATCTATTAATGCTGGGGAGAAATTCCGATAGGTTCACGCGGTCGGGGATTTTCGTCATAATAAATACTTGGTCCCCATATGTGAATACAAAATTTGTTCCTGAAATAGTTAACACAAGCGAATTGATTTCTTGTGAGTTCAATTCCAAAGCCACACGCGAACGAGCATTAATGAAATCCAGTAACGTTGTCGAAAGTACGGAGTTTTTTTTGAATTCTGGGATACTGGAGCATAGAATAAAACCGTACTTGTCTATAATTGCTACATCTGTGTTTAAAGTCTCTTTAATTTGCTTTCCGATGTTTTCAAAATTGATACTCATTTTACTATTGACAATAAGGATAATGTCTCCTTATAATTTTTTTACTGGGAAAAAATTATCTCGGGGATATTACCTATTTTTGCAACCTTTTCTCCACATGTGATAAAAACACCGTGGATGAAGTTTAATGATTGGGAAATTTTGAGTGCAGGGCGCAAAATACAACCCTTATCGTCCCGAGAAATACTATTAGCGATTTTTGTTGCTACAGCATCTGCAACTCCCGCTGAGGGTGCAAATATGGTAACCGTATCTGCTTTGCCTAAGCTAATAGCATGTCCAAATGTGCCCGAACTTGTTCCAATCCCTAACGGAGTGGTCCCTCCTTTGAAAATAAACCCCATCGTGTCTTTTACTTGAGTAGTGTGAGAATATAATCCGATAAAGATATCTTCTTTTGAATGAATCATAATTTCTCCCCCATTTTCGACTACAGCAATTTGGGCACCTTCAGAAATCATTCCCTCACACATTATATCAGCTAATACTCCTGCCACTGATGCCATTGGTCCTACTTGCGCCATTTCTGAAGCAGTTTGCATCTTCAGTATGATTTTTGAGGTATCTTGGGTAACTAAGGGGGAGAAAGAGGTTTGAAATATAGGATTTGCCTTTATCACTTTCTTTAGATGATTTCTTTCTTGGATCAAGATCTCAATTGCAATTTTCACATATCTTTCAGAATCTGTTATGATTGTTACATCTGATTCCTCAATAGTAATGTGTTTTTTGATACGCGTTATAGAAGACATCATCGTTTCCTAAATGTTATTATGGAAATGGAAGCAATCCAAATATCATATGCAATTTAATTATGATAATCTTTTCTCTTTCAATTCCCGACGTTCACCTTTATACACCAAACATGGAGTAGTTGGTGCTAGCCAACCCTTGGCCGCTGAAACCGGAATGGCAATCTTGAAATCTGGTGGTAATGCAGCCGATTCCGCTGTCGCAACAGCAGCTGTACTTAGTGTTGTAGAGCCAATGAGTACAGGTGTCGGCGGGGATTGCTTTTGCCTTTTTTATTCCAGTTCTAAAAAGAAAGTATTCGGATTAAATGGGTCTGGGCGTTCTCCAAAAAAATTGACTTTGGAGTATTTACGTGAAGCAAATATAAACGGGTCGACAATCCCCAGTTCCAGTCCTTATGCGATTACAGTTCCGGGGACGGTAGCTGGCTGGATTGATACCATAAATCAATTCGGTACTATGGATATCGGTACGGTTTTACAACCTGCGATTAAAATAGCAGAAGAAGGATTTCCCGTTAGCCCGTTGATTTCTATCATGTGGGAACTTGGACGATCTAATCTTAAGAGGTCTCAATTTGGTTTGGACCTCTTAATTGATAAAAAGGCTCCGAAACCGGGGCAAATTTTCAGGAATTTCAAATTAGCAAGTGTTTTTCGAGAGATCGCCGAACATGGAAAATCAGGTTTTTATCAAGGATGGGTTGCGGATGAAATTATTGACGTAATAACAATTGCGGGAGGGTTGATGAGTCATGATGATCTAATAGCTCATGATTCTACATTAGTTGATCCGATATCGACTTCTTATCGAGGCATTGATATCTATGAAATACCCCCAAATGGACAAGGAATTACGGCTTTATTAGCATTGAACTTACTTGAGGGATTTGATATCTCCTCCCTCGATCCGAGTAGTTCAGAATACTATCATTTAATGATTGAATGTTTACGGCTTGCATTCGCTGATTCACGTTATTATGTTGCCGATATAGATCATTATCCAGTTCCAATTAAGAACTTGCTGTCAAAAACATATGCCATATCACGAAGAGCATTAATTGACAAGGAAAAAGCCACTATAAACCAAATTCACGGGTCTCCGCAAAACTATTCTGATACTATATACCTTGCAGCAGCAGATTCGATGGGGAATGCATGTAGTTTCATAAATTCCAATTATGAAAGTTTTGGTACGGGAATTGTCCCAAAAAATTCAGGATTTGTATTACAAAATCGAGGCAGTTGTTTTAACCTAATTGAAGGACATCCGAATGTTGTTGCTCCAAGTAAACGTCCGTATCATACCATAATTCCAGGTATAGCAACAAAAAAAGGAGAGTTATTTGCGTGTTTTGGAATAATGGGAGGTTATAATCAACCCCAAGCTCATGTTCAAGCGATATCTAAACTAATTGATTTTGAATATAATCCCCAAGCTTCACTTGATGCGTTGCGATTTACCATTTTAGGAGGTACTTCTGCGGGTTCTGTTGCTATGGAAGATGGGATTAATGTGCAAGTTATAGATCAATTGAGAAGAATGGGTCACAAAATAACAATTGTTGGGGGCATTGGACGAAGTGTGTTTGGAAATGGACAGATAATCTTGCGCGATCCCGAAAATGGAGTTTACATCGCCGGATCAGATCCACGTTGCGATGGATATGTAGTAGGATACTAATCTACACCTATCGTGCACCGACTCGATGTATCCTCGTCTAAGTGTGGGTTAAAGGCACACCTACGGGATAACCACGTAAAAACACGGCTAACCCCGTTGGTAGTTTTTACGTGGGTTTACCGTAGTTAAAGGAAAATTACGGTTCTATTCACGGTCATGGAAGATTAAACTTTCCAAAACATCTATATTCAATTATAATCAAAATAATGATATGGCTTTACTAGATCAATTGACCGTAATTACTGATGAGCTAACACAAGACTTCCGACAAGCATTGAATATCGCATCTTCAGTAGGTTGCAAAACTGTTGAAGTTCGGAAAGTTTGGAATAAAAATATTGCTCTTTTCACAGATCACGATTTAGAACGCATGAAAAATTACCTTGACAAGAAAGACATGAAAGTAAGTGTTATTTCTTCACCCTTTGGCAAATGTGTTCTACCGAGCAGCAAATTTGCTACTAACAAAACTGCAAGTTTAAGTCGCAATCCAAATTATAATATGAGCTATTTTGATCGCATCGTTGAGATTGCTGATTTCTTCGATACTCCTTACATCCGTTTCTTTAATTTTCTAAAAATGGGAACACCTACTGAAACCAAATGGCGAGAAATGATCAATCTTATAAAACCTTACGCTAAAAAGGCTGAGAACAAAAAGAAAATACTCCTCTTGGAAAATGAAAGTGTCGCATTTGCAGATACAATCGCAAATACAATACGCTTTCTAGCTGAAATAGATTCTCCTGCTATTAAACTTAATTTGGACCCCGGAAACTTCTTCTCTGTAAACCAACCTACGACCCCAGCAGCATATGAAGTATTTTATAAACACGGGTGGGTACAACACATGCACATTAAAGATGCCCGTACACGTATTTTAAAACTCCACAGTCTATTTGATATTGTAGGAACTGGGAAAATTGATTACAAAAGCCTTATCCAACAAGCTATTAATCATAATTATACCGGATATTTCTCACTTGAAACACATGCTGGTGCCAATCTAATGCAAAAATCTGTTGCAAGCCTGAGGTTTTTGAAAGAACTAATTGAAAAATTAGATGGCATTGAAAAATAGTCACTGAAGTAGGAATCAGTGTACTAATTTTTTTTAACCCGAACATCACACATAATGGTGATGAAAGTGATGGATTCTTTAACACAAGATCAATTAAATTGGCTTAATCAATGGGATTTAGAAATTGAGATACACCATTTCCTTGTTGCAATTACCCATCCATCTTATCATGCGATTGATCCAAATGCAACTGATTATGAACGATATGAATTTCTCGGTGATTCTGTATTAGACTTATTAGCCGCAGAACTGTTATTTAAATCCAAAGGTGCGCTTTCTGAAGGTGAAATGACGCGTGGAAGAACCAAACTCGTAAAAAATGAACATTTAGCAGAATCTTATGACTTTCTTCATCTACAAGATATAATCATTACAGCAACTCATTACACTCCTACAATGAAAGATAAAGCGAATTTTGTTGAAGCTCTATTCGGAGCACTATTCTTATCCAAGGGATATGCTACATGCAAAACTCTTTGGGGTAAAATAAATCAACATATTGATTTTCCGCTTGGTAAAACTACTATTTCGGAAGATCATCTCCATCCCAAAATTCGGGATCGAAAAAATGATATAGAAACTCTTTATGGGGATCTAGAACTTATTCCTAAAGACCCAATTACCACTTTGCAAGAGTTGTGTTTAAAAAATAAAAAACCACTTCCAAAATACAAATTGATCCGAAGACGAGGTCCAGATCATCAACCCCAATTTGCATATCAAGTCACTGTTACACCCTTTCAAAAAATATTAAACGAAGACATAGTCGCTATTGGTAGGGGGAACAGTAAACAAAAAGCAAAATTTGCTGCTGCTGCAAAATTGTGTGAAATGATTTATTTACCATATATCTCGCAATAATTAACTAGTTTGTTCTGCAGAATTTATGACTTCTTTCAAATCTTTAATCAAATAGGGTTTTGGAATACGACCTATAAATCCATAATCCTCATAATTGCTAAGTACCGGGTCAGAAGAGTATCCACTTGATACAATCACTTTAACTTGATCATCCAGTTTTTTCAAGGCATCCATTGTCTCAACCCCGCCCATTCCATCTACAATATTTAAATCTAAAATAATTAAATCAAACGGTTTCTTTTCTTTCTTCGCGGTTTTAAATTTCTCCAAAACTTCTTGTCCATTCACTGCTTGGTCCGATTGGTACCCTAACTTTGATAATAATTTTATAATAATACTTAAAATGACAGGATCATCATCCATGACAAGGATTTTTTGGAATTTTCTTGATTTTTCCATTGTAATTGGATCTCCTTCTCCTTCTTCTTTTTCTATTTGCTTGCTTGCGGGAAGGAAGATGTGAAAAGTAGCTCCGTTTCCAGGTTCCGACCTCACATCAATAGTACCTCCGTGATTTTTAGCAATACTATACGCCACAGAGAGCCCTAGTCCAAGTTTATCTTCTTTGGTCGTGAAAAAGGGGTTGAAAATTTTAGGTAGAACTTCTGGTTGAATCCCGGGACCATGATCTGTAATTGATATTTTGATGTAGTTACCCGATTTTAACCCAAGTCTATTTTTATGTTTGAAAGTTACATTTTTTAGCTTTAATTCTATTTTTCCTCGGTGTTTGGATGCTTCTTGAGCATTTTCAACTATATTCTCTAACATCTGAATTGTCTGGTCTTTATCAATTTCAGCATTCCAGATTCGAGGATCCACATCGTCCTTATAACTTATATTTGATCCCAATAATTTCTCAGTTACAGCAAACCGTACAAATTCTGAGGTATCGGTTAATACCTTTAAAGGAACTCCTCCTTTTGCAAAACAGAGTAATTTGTTTGTTAATTTTTTCGCACGTAAAATTGAGTCTTCTGCTTCTACTAAGTGAGTTTTCAATAAATCTACATCGTTCTCCATTTTTGCCAAATTGACATTTCCAAGAATACTGGTTAGTAAATTATTAAAATCATGAGCAATATTGCCAGCTAGGGTACCAATTGACTCCAATTTTTCGGATCTTTGATATTCTAATTCTTTTTGCATCCGTTCGGCAATATTTTGAAGATATATCATAGCAACAATTTTTCCACGAAGAGGAATTAATGTAGCTCGTAATTCTACCGGGATTTCTTCTTCCTCTTTGGACACCAATGTTGTTTGAATTAAAGGATTGGAGGTAGAAAGTTCATTGAAAAAATTAGTCAGTTTCTTCCTCTGGTTTTTCTTGAATAAATGAACCGGATCAACACCAATAAGTTCATCAATTTCATATCCCAACATATCAGCTGCAATTGCATTAACGTCCATTATTTTCTTTGGTTGGTTATTCTTATCTAAAGAATGAACGATTAAAGGTTCTGAGAATTTATTAAATAAAATTCGATAACTTTCCGCGCTCTCTCGTAACGTATGTTCTTTTTTCTTTATTTCTGTAATATCTACATAATTTAAAAGGGTAGCAAATCGGTTTCGAAATGTAATTTCGCGAGATGTAATTTCCATCCAAAAAATTTGGCCATCATTTTTTATTCCACGTACCTGGTTCTTCATAACCACGTTATTGTGGTCGAATTGACGATAATATCTTTCTCTGAACTTTTCTCGTTCATCTGGATGGACGATCTTTAATCCATCCTCGAGTTTCCATTTATATATTTCTTCAGAGGAATATCCAACAATGTCCTTCAATCGATCATTCAAATAGACTACTTCACCATTTTGAATGACCATCATACCCACGGGGCTTTTTTCACACACAGATGAAAAAATTTCATCAGTTTCGTTTTTTTTCGAATGGGAAATTTCATATATCTGAAATTTCGCTTTCATATTCTGGGTTTCTTTCTGAAAGTGTTGTAACTCTTCACTAAGAACTCGATATTTTGTTGAATCCAGAATTTGTGCTAAATATCCATTAATTGTGCTGTTTTTCCGAAGTGAGAAGGGATAGATATGAAAATCTAAGTAAATTGTTCCAGAACGTTCAGTATGGAAGACTTGATGATTTCTGATTTTGTCAAAATCGTATTCCGCAGAAAAATGTACTTCATCATTCTGTAACAAGCGATTCTTATATTGATCAGGGACGTTGGGGTCTTCAAAAAGGTTGACATGTTTAAATTGAGTGGGTTTTGTGATACCGAGTAGTTTGCGAACTCTCTGATTTGCTTCTATTAATACACCTTCAGCATTGAATATCATTAACCCGATCGGGGATTCTGCAAATAACAGA
Organism: Promethearchaeota archaeon; assembly: GCA_004524545.1. Taxonomy (GTDB): domain Archaea; phylum Asgardarchaeota; class Lokiarchaeia; order Sigyniarchaeales; family Promethearchaeaceae; genus AMARA-1. The sequence goes on along the minus strand of SDNX01000008.1, from coordinate 28,113 downwards.
CGATATTCCTCTTCAGATAATATACTCACGGTTTTTCCCTGGATTCAGATAAGCACAATAAATGTGCGATTTTAGTTTTTGATTGAACTGTAAACTAACATGGCTGATTTTCGAATATATAATTAACTTCAAATATTACTTGTTGAGAGTTCTAGTAGAGTAGAACCTAAATCATTAACGGAGTGACTTGTGGTGTTAAATAAGACTTAGTTAAGATGTATTTCCTCGAAATAATATTATTTCGGTTTTTTCAAGCGAAATATATGAAAATGAAGAAAATTTCACTCACATAAAACGCTTGGATCTATTTCTGAAAGATCTGATGGTATTCGGATTTATCACAATTTGGCGAATTAATTCTCGATCAATTTATTTTTTTAGAGGGAGTTTTCGATATCGAAATATAATAAAGAGAGCAACAATGCGTTCTGTCCAAAAACTCGGTTCTCTTTCCAGTAACTCATCACTAGGATTTGGTTCACATACTTCTTCCAGAACAAATCCTGATTTCGCAAATGCGTTTAACCATTGGGAGAGTGTGTATTCAAAACGTGGAACCTTAAACTGTTCCATATTCTCTGTTACCTCTTTTGGTGCAGCTCCAAATATCCATTCATCGATCCAGTCTTCTTTTTTATCAAAGTACCCTGAAAGGATTATTGATTTTCTCCGTCCATTCTCATCTTTAATGAATTTAGGGATTCCAAAATTGAAGCACGGATGGGTCATGCTAAATTGAAAGAACCCTTCTGGCTTGGTGACACGATACGCTTCATTGATTACTTTTTGATACTCTGGAATATCCATCAAAGCCATAGTACTGACTGTAAAATCAAAAAAATTCTCTTTAAATGGAAGATCTACGGCACTGGCTACCCGATAGATAATTCCGTGCTTACACTTCTCTTCATACTCTTGTGCGTGTCTAATAAAAGTTTTAGAAATATCAATCGCAGTCATATTGGCACCAAGCTTTTGGAATTCACGTGTGTTTGATCCCTCCCCACAACCGATATCTAATCCTTTCATTCCATGAACTTCAGGTAACATTTCTAAAAATTTTGGCAAAGTCAAATGCAACCGGACCTTATCATAACCAAGTCGTACTAATTTGGTCCAATTTTCTGCATTTGCGTCCCAATATTCCCCAGTTTTTTTGTGATCCATTAAAAAAACCTATTGATTTCATTGTTTTAATAACGCATTAAGCAATTCTCTCTGGTTTTTTATATTCCATAGAGCAAAGATATAATATAATTGGATCATTCAAATATTAAAAGAAGCGGAACAAATATAATGAGCGAAAGAGATCAGAATAGGATCGATCTAGAACACGATCTAATACTCACGTATTTTGATTTAAGGTTCGGACCGAAAATTATCTTAGGGTCGATTAAAAATACAGGCTCTCAAACTCTTTCTGAAATTGAAATCACCCGATTAATGGATATTCATGAATCAGGTGATTTTTTCATTCATTATTATAAGAATAATTTTATTGCAAATTATTTATTCTCCGTTGCAGATTCCACAGAACCACGAGGACACGTTAACAGATTTATGACAAGTTTAGTTTTTCATAGAGATCCAGAACTTACCGATGAAGAGTGGTTTCATTTAGTCTTTAAAAACGTGGAACAAATTGAAAAATCGATAAAAGAAATTAGCAAAAATATCCACAAAAATCCTCTAATTATGCACTTAATTAAGGCAGACCCAAATAATCGTGCAAAAAATGTATTTGTTGCTGAGAAAGAGACAGAACTTCTCGACGAACTTAAAAGCTATCTTTAAAAACATTTTTTGCAAATTTAAATACAATTATGGATTTTATCCCCGGTTTGGAATTATCCGAATCCTTCTATTTTGAAATTATTAGACCCCTTATGCAAAAGAATTATCCAAATCTCCGATTTGCTGCCGCATTATTGGGAACTGGTTCGGAAGTGCAAGGGTTCGATGATTTAACTTCTACGGATCATCACTGGGGTGTCAGATTACTACTTTTTTTGGAAAATAATGATTTTGAGAATCAAAAAGCTGCGCTGAAAATATTTTTCCGAAAAAATTTACCTTTTGAGTTTAGGGGATACTCTACAAATTGGACTTCTCCTGATCCAAATGATAACAATAACCAATTTCCGGAACACATAAGTGAGGGGGATATTAATCATCGGGTTGAAATTTTTACTGTAACAGGATATCTCTTCGACACATTGGGAATAGATTCAATAGATCTTTCTGATATTGATTGGTTATTACTCCCCGAACAAAGATTACGGGAATTTACACAGGGGAAAGTATTTGAAGATTTAGTTGGAACACTAACGAATGCTAGAAATGCACTATCATATTTTCCTCATAATGTATGGTTGTACAAAATATTGACCCAATGGAATAAGATTGCAGAGGAAATACCCTTCCCGGGTAGAATTGGGATGCAGAAGGATACATTTGGAGCTCAAATCGAAACCTCTCGATTAATTAGATATGCTATGATTTTGTGCTTCATTCTTGAGAAAAAATATATTCCCTATCCAAAATGGTTCAGTAAAGCATTTTATGAACTGAAACTATCTAGGTCGCTTACTCCAATGTTCCAAATGGCACTTAATGAATTTAATTTTAAAAAACGGGATGAAATTTTATGTGAAGCATATCTTACTATTCTTCAGTACCAAAATTCTCTTGGAATTACAGAACCATTAAAACTGAATCCAAAACTGTTTTTTTCTAGGCCCATTACTATTATAGATATCAGTAAAATCTTGGATTCAATTCGGATCTTGATCAAACCTCCGTTAAACGCGGTGAAATATCCAATAGGGTCGATTGATCAAATCATAGATTACCCAAACTTAATTTGCGATTCCCACTATTTCAAGAAATTAAGGAATTTATTTGGTGAAAAATGAAGAAATTAGTTTTAGTTCGACACGGACAATCCACAATGTTTGAGAAAAATCTCACAGGGGGATTTACTGATGAACCTTTATCCGATCTTGGTAGGGAGCAGTCACATTTGACTGGGAAACGTCTTGCTGAAATGATAAAGGATACTTCTAAAGTAGGATTTTATTGTAGTGATCTGAAAAGGGCTTATGAGACAGCTCAGATAATAGGCTCTTATATAACTCTCAAACCTAGTGAGGATCCAGCATTAAGGGATTTGAACAATGGAGAAGCGGCTAATAAAACAAAAGATGCAGCTAAACTCTTAGAATTACCCATGACAGATCCTATGATGGATTGGGTACCCTATCCAAATGCAGAAAGTTGGAGAGTTTTTTATAATAGAGTAACAGAGTTTATGGATATTTTACGATTGAAAGATTATGACACGATAATCATTGTCGCTCACTTCTCAACAAATTGGAATATTATTCACTGGTGGTTCGATTTACCTGAACAATTATTGACCACTATGGGTTTTAAGCAAGATCTATGCGGTATTCATTTGTTAGGACTAGGAAAATGGGATATTGGAGATAAAATAATTTTAAAACTAAATTCGACTGCACATTTAGAGCTGTTGGAGAAAAAATCAGAATAATTTCTTTAATTCTTCTACAATTTTGGGTAAAATATTGCCCGTTTTTTCATGTATCACAATTTCTGCGTGATCATCTAACCAAGTAGGTTCATCATTAATAATTACTAATTTTCCTCCCTGGTTAATAACTGTCTGTGGTAATTGATTTACGGGGATTACTTCTAATGCGGAACCAGCAATTAACATCAAATCCGCTTCCAGAGCAGCTACTTGGGAATAATTTATTTGATCTAGTGGCAAAGATTCCCCGAATAACACAACATCGGGTTTTAGAAATCCTCCACACTTATCACATTTTGGAACTTCTTTGAAAATTTTCGGAATAATCTCTTCTCGAGTGTAGTTCGCTTCGCATTTCATACAGGTGAAATTATGCAATGAACCGTGCACTTCAAAAACAATTTTGGAACCTGCTAGTTGATGTAAACCATCTATATTTTGAGTGATAATGGATTTTATTATTCCCATTCTTTCGAGTTCTGCTAAAGCATAATGTCCCGGATTTGGTCTAGCCTTCAGTAGAGTGGGGGCGATACGTTTTGCAAGTTTCCAAAAGAAACTTGGATCTCTTTTCATAGTTTCGATATTTCCGTATAAGATAGGATTGAATTCTTTCCAAATTCCACTTCTTCCTCGGAAATCCGGAATCCCCGATTCCGTGGAGATTCCCGCTCCAGTTAATGAGATTGCATAATCCGCTTCTAGAAGGAGTTGTGCAACAGATGCGATTTTCTGATCAATCATGTCTTTCATCTATATCATGCAATAGTATCAACGGTTTTCAATGCAAGAGAAGAAAATATTTCTTCCATATTTTCACCATTTGAACTAGTTTCATAGTAATGGTTACCAGTTGACTCCACTAAATTTCTGAATTCGTTTCGTTTTTCTTCACCGTTTTCACCGTTACCTTTTTCGACAAAAGCGATAGGAATTTCTCCTGCATTCGATTTTATTTCGTCGTACCACAATTGAATATCTTTCCACGTAGTTTCTCGCTTCAAATCAAATACTATGATCGCACAAGACGCACCACGATAAAAAGTTGAGCGTATAAAAGAAAATTTTTCTTGGCTACCTATGTCCCAAATGCTCAATGTGCATTTCTCGTTTTTGATTTGAACGTCTTTGGTGAAAATATCTACTCCAACCGTCATCTTATATTCATGATCAAATTTAGATTGAACAAATCGGTTAACTAATTTTGACTTCTCAGCTTTAGGGGGACCACATAACAAAACTTTCAACTTGAAACTCATATTCTCACCAAAACTGATCTCAAATTTCAATGTATAATGTTACTGATTTCTATTTATTCGTATCGAGGAAAAATATTAGGAAAAGAGAACCAATTTCCTATCATTGCATATGTGAACGCTCGATTTCCCTTATTTCTGAAGAATATGTGTCCATTCCAGCAAACTTAATCCGTTTAAGTAGATCTCCAAACGCATTAATCTCAAAAAATGTATGTGAGGATATATCGGGGGAAATTCCCACATCAAGACCTGAATAAAAAGCGTTGGAGAAAAGACTCGCAGCTTTTTCACAAGAATTCTTGATTTTATTCCACTTTTCCTCTCCAAGTATTACATACACATCTTGAAAATCACCACGCATGTTTGTTAAATGTAAATTCGTTAATGCATGATAAGATAACCGGACTGCTGTATGTCGTGCGACTCCAGCAATGACCACAATTCTTAAGTCGAACAATTTATCATCCAATCGAGCTTTTGGAAACCCTTTTTCTATGTGACCGTTATTTTGAAGAACAAAATTTACAATTTTTTCAATATCTTCACTTTTATTGTAGATTTGTAGTTTCTTATTATTGTAGAATCGAATTTCATCTCTTTTTTTATCCATTTCTATTGTAGATTGAGCTAAATATTGGTTAGTTCTAGGATTCACTTGCAGAATAATAATTCCGGATGCACTGGAACCATTTTGGGGTTTAACAAATGCTCGATCTATATGATTGTTGTATAGATAGGTGATTAGGGCATCATATTCCCTAAATTTAGGGAGCAACTGGGGTGTAGGAACATTATTTTGGGTGAATAGGTTATTACAATACGTTTTATCAAATGTTCGAATAATTTCATGAGGAAATAAAAATAATGCATGAGGATGACAATTCGCTAGTTGTGTAGAAACCGTATTTAAAACATCACAATATCCCATATACCATTGTCTGAATGGTAAAATTCTACCTTTATCAAATTGTAGTGCATTAATTTCCTCAGATGATAAGCACCAGAAGCCTTCTTCTTTTACATAGGGGTATCCTCTGATGAAAATCTGTTTGTCTACTTCAAAGTTCATTTCTGGGGTCTCGATTCGAAATATATCTCCTTTTTTTATGATATCCGTGAGATTGTTTTTGTTTTTTAGAAAACTATCATATTCAACTAAGTGAATGCTCCAATCGGGATGAGACTCTTGTATAGATTTCGTAAAATACTCATATCTCCAACCCGTAGAAGTTCCTAAAAAGATTACTCGCTTGTTTAGGATGAAAGGAATCTCATTTGCATTCAATGAATAAGAAGATGAAAGAGAAGAATTGTTTCGTAGTAAAGGAAACCATTTTATGACCTCCCATTCATCATTCTCCATAATACTCTATATTTCTCAAATACATATTTCAAGGTATTTTCTTTTTAAATAGAAGCAATTTTATTTCCAAAACTCTTATTTTTCTGTGGAATCTTGTTTGAACTGAAGTGATCCCATGAAAAAATCCTTATTACCTCATTATAACTCAATATTGGGTGGTAAAGACACCGCATATTACCATATGTGTAGAAAATTACCAGCTAATTTTGATAGTATGGCAACGACAGATGAATTGTGGGATATTCATAATGATATAGCGAAAAAATTTCGAAGTTCTAAACAACATGGACTAGATGATGGAATCCAATCAATTGAAACCTCTTATCTGGATTTAAAGATAGAAATTTCTCGAAGAATTCTCGAAGAATGCGAATTTTGCGAAAATAACTGCAAAGTTAATAGGAAAATGGGAGAAAGAGGGTTTTGTGGGATGTCAGAAGTTTCTCGAGTCTCCTCAGCGTTTTTGCATTACGGAGAAGAGCCTCCATTAGTACCAAGTGGTACAATATTTTTCTCAGGGTGTAGTTTCGGATGCGTTTTTTGTCAAAATTATGATATTAGCACAGTAGGGAAAGAGATATCGGCTAAAGAAGGTGGAACCGCTGTAGATGGTAAGCAATTGGCAGTTTTTGCAAATGTGTTAGCACATCAAGGGGCAAAAAATATCAATTATGTAGGGGGGGATCCCACACCAAATATACACACAATTATTGAATCAATGAAGTATCAGACTCAAAATATAACCCAATTGTGGAATTCCAATTTTTATAATACGAATAAAGCCCTGACTCTCCTAATAGACATAATGGATTTTTGGTTGCCTGATTTTAAGTTCGGAAATAGTGATTGCGGAGAAAAATATTCAAAAATATCTGACTATTGGGGCATTATAACTCGTAATCTGAAATTCGTGTACGATTGGGGTTCAAGAGATATAGTTATCCGTCATTTAGTAATGCCCGGACATTTGGATTGTTGTACTAAACCGATTTTGGAATGGGTAGCCAATGAAATTCCTGGAACTGTAGTAAACATTATGGGACAATATCATCCGGATTATAAAGTTGATTCTAAAATGTACTCTGAGATAAATCGGCGAGTAAATCGCTTGGAGATGATTGAAGCATTTTCTCTTGCTGAGAAATTGAAAATTCCGTATAAAATCGTATCCTAAGAATTCTCTTCTTTCATCAAGCTCTCGATAATTTTAGGAAAAATAGACTCAACTTGTTGTTTTTCTAGTTCAGTTAGATTTCGATAATAAGCTTGAGTCATTTCTTCGAGGATTTTCCGGTACACATCTAAAAGTTCTCTAAACTGCGGTTCTTTCTTTTGAATATGTATTTTACGCCTATCGGTAGTACTACGAACTCGCTCAATTAGATTTTTCTCCTCTAGTGAATCCAGCAGTTGCGTGAATGAAGAGTTACTTAAATTAAGTCGGTCAACTAGAGCTTGTATTGGAATTCTTGCAAGTTGTTTATTAGGGATACTCTCCAATATGAACAGAACTCTCCCTTGAGCAGCACTGAATCCGTCCAAATTTTGCTCTTTTAACTTAGATTCTAGCAACCGATCAGAGATCTGATGAATTTGAGCGATCCAAAGTCCAATCTCCGAAATTTTCTCCATAAGAGTTATAAAGAAAAAACGCATAAAATAGTTCGTATTGAGATATTTCGTAACCGAAACAATTTTGTGAGAACCATGGAAAAATTCTTAGTGACAGGAACGACAGGACGGGTCGGGTCTGTTGTGTTTAAAATGCTCAAGAAGTACGCCCCCAAGGATAGTGAGATTATTGCTGGGGATATAGATGAATCTAAAGTAAAAGAGATGCATGGAAAGAATGCTCTATTCAGGGAGTTAAATTATGATAAACCAGACACATTAAAATCATCGCTTGAAGGTATTACTAAGATTTTCCTAATGCGACCCCCTCAAATTGAGAAAATCAAGGAATATATGGCACCCTTTATTAAATTGGCAGCCAAAATGGGAGTAAAACATGTTGTTTTTCTTTCGATCATTGATGCAAATCCAATGGTCCCTCATTTCCATGTTGAAAAATATATCAAGAAATATGGGATTCCATATACATTCTTGCGATGTTCCTTCTTTATGCAGAATCTGGATATGGTTCATGGTGAAGTAATTAAAAAAGAATTAGATATTTACGTTCCTGCAGGAAAAGGCAAAACGTCTTTTATAGATGCACGTGATATTGGTGAGATTGCAGCTATTTGCCTAACAAATTCTGAGAAATATATTGGAACCCAGCCACCACTGACTGGATCTGAGGCGTTAGATTACGAAGAAGTTGCTACAAAAATGACAGATATTCTAGGATTACCAATTAAATACTCAAATCCTCAACCGAAGGATTTTGTAAATAAGATGGTGAAGGAATATGGATTTCCCGAAGATTATGCCAAAGTCATGAAAATGATTTATTTTATTGTGCGAAAAGGGTTGGCAAAGAAGATATTCCCGGATGCCGAAAATATTCTTGGTAGAAAACCGCGACTGATTGATGAATATATCAAGGACTATAGTTCTAAATGGCGATAACACAAAAAAAGAGAGAATTTACTCTCTAATGGTGTTTTCGACCCGGGATAGCAACACCTAACCACATAGTTAAATATCCTACGAAGAACAAGATGTCTAAACCGTAAATAAACACATTCTGATATATACCCAAAATTGCAAGGTCTAACAAGAGGAAATCAAATAATCTACCAAAGAACACTATTCCAAGCAATACACCAGTAATTGCCAATAAAGCCAATCCGGCTTTCAAATTTTTATCATCAATATTTGCCCGTAACCTAACTGCGTTATAGAATAATAGGAAATGTAAGAAAACATTAAGCAGAATGAAAAATCCTCCGAAAATTTGTACCAATATTAGTGCCCATGGTTTGAAGTTTGATGCTCCTATTAGCACAAGTAATAGTCCAATAACATTTGCTATGGTTGCGCTGAATTGAGTTACAAAGAACAACAATTGTCCAAGTTTTTTATTAGAGTCGATTGATTCGTAAAAAGTTTCACTGATGAAAGTAGCTAAGAATACTGTACTGCCTGGAGTTAGGAAGAATATTGCTAATGACAAAAAGTATCCGAGATCTACATGGGTAGGAACAAATAAGGTAGTAATTGCAATGATGATTGCCGGGATCCATGTAAACAAGAAAAATCCTGCGAGATACGCGTTTTGCAAACTTTTTCTCTTTCGATATAATGCGAAAGATCGAATCATTAATGCGAAACAAAAAATTGCAGTAATTCCATTCGTCGCCGATAAAATCCAATTTTCTATTGTAAATGTTGAACTAAAAGTCACATTTTTAACAAAAATGATAACGATGAATACGATGATATACATCATCAATTGCATTACAGTAAAAGAACGTACGAACCGAGTTTTTCGCTTCGTTTCATCTATCTGAGCCATTTTAAAAAACCCATTTTTTTTAATTGATATAGATTTATGGGATTTCAACAGATATAATACTATTTTATCATTTCAGAAATATTTCGATCAATATTTAACTGATTACCTTAGTTTTCGAGAAATTCTAAGGAAATTCAAGTGCACCCCAATAGAACAGTTAAATATTAAATGTGCATATTAAGTAATAATTCTCATAAATATACAGAGTTAACTTTATTCCATCTGATAAAAAAATCATAGAAGAAGGGATCTGAAGAGTGTCAAGCGAAGAAGTCAAAATGTTTCGAAAATTTAAGAAAGATGAGGAATTAGATTCTGAGTTAAAAGAGAGAGAAGCTAAAGCAAAAGCTCTTGATTTCCGATATAATGATATAATAATAAAAATCGAAGGTCGACAGGTCATCTCTCGAGAAGAATTTTCGCTTTATGAAAAACATGAAAAATTCGAAACCTATACAAAAGATTGGTATCCCTTCGTTTGTCCTAAATGTGGTGATTCTTACGATGTTATCGTGCGTGGAAATACTGCAGATGAAAAAACTGTACAAATTATTTATGTTGAAGACGAGAAAACCGAAAACAAATAAGCTTTTTTTCTCTATTGAATACATTCTACAAATAAATGGCTAAGAGCTGGATTTAGAATTTTTAATGAATAATCATATTAAATGATTAAATAGAATGTATAGAGGAATAATTATAATGGAAAATGATCTTTTTTGTTCTGAATGTGGAACCAAGCTAAAACAAGGAGAAATTAACCGAATCAATAGCGGTCTAGACATTGCATGTCAAGTTTGTGGGACGGAAATTGAAGGGAAAGAAGGCTCATTTTCCACCCAGAAACCTATTGAGACTAAGAATGAACCCGAAGATCTCGGAGAAAAAATTAAAAAAGGAATTCAATCCTTTGTTAAAGGCATAAAGTCTTTTGCTGAATCATTTGATGATTCAAAAAATAAAGAGGAAGATTCCTCAAATGAATTTTCTGATGAATGAACATTCTCCCATGTAGTTTTTAAAGCGATTTTCGTTTAATCATAACTTTTTGATATAGACATTTACTCCGAGTTTACTCACAGATTCCAACTTGTATCCAATATTCGTAAGGAAATTTTGAGCAAGCTCTGTATCAATAAAAGAATAGGCATTCAAGCGGATTACTCCTTTATTTAAACAGTAGGTTTCGACATTTTTTACGATTTTTTTTCCCATTCCTTTTCGTCGGTGTGTTGGTAACACAAACGGACCAATAAAATGTGCTTCTTCTCCCTCGTACTGCAATTTTCCATACGCGAATAAAATACCGTTCTCTACAATACCGAAATAATAGAATTTGCTCATAAGTAATTCGCTTTCAATTTCTTCCCGACGAATTTGTAGATCTTCTTCATCCTCTTCTAAAGGATTATCTTGGTAAAATTTCATGAATAGAGCAAGATCCTCCATTTTTAATTTGCGAAATTCCATGTTCTCACCCGCTTTCTTTAATCAACAATTTATTTGACTTTATAACGAACTATTTGGATAACTGAGTTATATCTTTTTTGGTCATTTTTATCGAGATGAAAGGTGAAAATAAGAACTAGAAAGAAGAAAAGGATTTGATCAATGTACACTTATTTTGAAACAATAGCATCAAATTTAGTAATCCTATCAGCTAAATAGCGGATCTCTTCGTGGGACATTGTTGCTAAACAAGGAAGATAAATTATCCCATCATGGAATTTTTGATGTTTTTCTTTACCAGGGTAGTCAAAATTGAACATTTTATATGTAGGATTCCAAATAATGCATACATAGCTTCTATTCATAAATTTCAAGAATTTCTTTACAAATTTTTCATCCACATAAATTGTATTATAAGGGGTTAAACCGGCATCTCGATACCAAGGGAAAAATCGTCGAATGATATCATCTGAGAGATAACTTCTAAATAACATATGCTTTTCTTCGTAAAGATTTTCCATATTTCGATAGTCGTAATAGTGTTGACTCATAGACTTCATAAGTCCTTTAGAGGGTTTCAAGGTAAAATTGTTGCGTTCGAATCCGGGATTTTTCTTACGATAAGTATTTGTAAAATCGAGTAAGTTCAATTTTAACATTTGAATTGTTTTCAAGAATATGTATGTTACGCGTTTTTTATTGTATAATAAGTATGTAGGGATTTTTTTAAGTAAATCAATGAATCTTTTGCGGATAGGCTCTGGAGGATAACTCGCAATCATTTTTATGATTGCCTCAGCAATTTCTTTATTTTCTTTTCGCATATACAAGAATGCTCCACCTAAAGCGATGGGTCTTTTGTCCATAGCCATCGAATACAGCGTAATATCAGCCAAAGGGCTACTAAATTTTATTTCTTGAGTTCCACCCTGAACCCGGTCTTCCATAACAATTGCACCGGTTTTTTTCTTGAATTCGTCTAATCCGTTAAGGTCGAAATCTTGACCAAACTGATGGGTGATAATAACTAAATCGCATTTATCGATATTGGGAAATTTTTCTAATCCATTTAATGAATCATTAACATCAATAATATGAATATTTTCATGTTTTACAAATTTTTCAATTCCATCTCTCCAAGACGTGTGGTGTAAGGGAGTTGTAGCCACAATTAAATTCTCGTTTTTCTGTGTAAAATAGTCTAAACAAGTTTCTAGTAATCCTCTATTTGCGTATCCCATTACTTTTATGTAATTTTTATGATACTCAAATAAATCATATTCCTCATTTGCTGTAATCATGTTAGTAAAATGTTGAATGAATTCAGTTGAATTTAAAGGCAAATAATCAGGTGCAGCAGCGATCTCATGTACTTTTATCTCAGTGTCGAGTTTTTTATAATGCTTGAATTTCGTCTTAGAAATGGGTTTTTGGACTTGAGATACTTCGGATTTTGCCTCAACGTGTTGTTCCATCTTTGTCACAATTTTGTATAAGGATTTGCTGAATCTAATAAACTACAAGTTATGAAAATCCAATTCGGAATTAAAACCATTCGAAATCACCCCAACTAGGGAAAAGAAATGAAATTACAAAAAGAAAAAAGGTTATTTTTGGATGCTGGATATAGTGAACGATGGTAGTTTCATGGAGGGTACCTTGAATTCTTGAGAATTAATTTCTGGATATTTTCCAATTAAATCTATTTCACCTAAGAACCTAGAAACTGCATCGGTAAATCGAAGTGTTCGGACAGGATATTTAATTTCTCCATTTTCAATCTTCCACGTTCCATCCCGAGTTAGAGCTGTAAAAATTCCCTCAGTTGGGCTAACTGCATTCATATAATGGAAATGGGTAATCAATAAGCCATCTTTTGTTTCTGCAATCATTTCTTCGATATTGGAACTCCCTTCACCCACGAACATATTTGTAGGGAATGGGAAGGATTGACCTTCTTGTTTATTGTGATGCCCAGTACTCTGAACCCCATCCTTGCCTGCCGTGATAGAATCGTATGCTAAATTCTTCACAACACCATCTTGCACTAAATCTATTTTGGATTTAGGTGTTCCTTCGTCATCAAAAAATGATCTGAAAGTCGACCTTTTATCTAGGGCATCATCCCAGAGATTGAATTTCTCTGAAAAAAGTTTTGTGCCGATTTTATCTCGTAGGAAACTGACATATTCTTGATACATTACTGCACTGAATCCAAAATATGCGATATACATCAATAAACCACTTAGAGCAGCGGGTTCCAAGACAACCTCATAGTTTCCAGGTTCGATTAATTGCATTCCAAATCCATCTACAGCTTTCTTTGTGGCAATTTCAGCAATTTTTTTAATGTGCAGTTTCGTGAAATCTACATTATTATCTGCGTACCAACCAGCGACTTGCTCTTTTGTGTCTTCAGCAAGTATCGTTAAATTTACATTGCTATAAGTACTAACATCATACGCTTCTACCCCTAATGAATTCATAATCACACGTTCAGCTAAACCATGAGAGATTGCTCCAGCTACTGCTTTAATCCGATCATCAATCGAATGAGCTGTATCAATACAGAGTTTGGCTGATTCCGCTCGTTGTTCCGGAGTCGTGTTCATAGTGTTTTTGGATACGAGTTCATTTGTTGGAATGGTTGAGTATGGCTTTGGAGTAGGTAAAGATATAAAATCATTATCTTCTTGCGATATTTTGGCTATTTTAACAGCATTTTCAACTGCTTTCGCAATTTGTTCATTGTCCAAAACCTCAACGAATGTGGATCCTTTTTTTTTACCAATATAAGCGATAGTTTGGATTGTTGCATGACGTTCTGCTACATTTTGATCAATAATGCTGTTGGCTAATCGAGTGAGTGCTGTATTTCTAAGTCCAACAGTTACTTCGGTTTGAGTTGCTCCGAGTTTTTCTGCAGTTTTAAGTACGAATTTTGCCTTTTCGAGTAACAATTCTTTATTGAAATCCATTTATTTTCCCCCCGTGATACCTACATCAATTTTTTGGAACCGTGCTGTACCTGCTCCATGCCCAGTATACATAACTTGTCCTGGTTGTCCTTTTCCACAGTTAGGAGTCCCTCTTAATTTCCAATCGTCCTTAGAATGAGCATCCATTCCGCCCCAGAATTCAGGTGTGATCCCTGCGTACGTCGGATTCTTGAAGATTTGACCGATAGAACCATCTACAATCTCCCAAGCAATCTCTGTGCCGAATTGAAAATTAAGACGCTTATCATCTATACTCCAACTCTTATTAGTTGACATAAGAATCCCTTTTTTAGTCTCAGCAATGATTTCTTCTCGAGTCCAATCCAAAGGTTCTAAACTAACGTTGACCATTCGAATGAGAGGTAAGTGTTGAGCATTGTCTGCACGCATTCCTGCTGAACTACGTTCTAATCCTAACAACGCTGCTGTTTCTCTGGAACTTTGGTATCCCACGAATAATCCGTTCTTTACTAGTTCAGTCCTTCTAGCCGAAACTCCTTCATCATCATATCCGAAAGTACCTAATCCTCCTGGAAGGGTCGAATCTGCTGTCATATTAACTTGTTCGGAACCATATCTTAGGTTTCCAAGCAAATCAGGAGTCATAAAACTTGTTCCCGCATATGCAGCTTCCGTTCCTAACACACGATCTAATTCAGTCGGGTGTCCGCAACTCTCGTGAACTTGCAACATCAATTGAGTACCGTCTAAAAGAAGAGTCATTTTTCCTGATGGGCATTGAGGAGCATCTAATAATGCAACTGCTTCCTTCACAGCTCCTTCCGTTTTTTCAATTAAATTCAACCCCTCAAAATATTCATATCCTTGAGTTGAGAAATCTCCTCGAAATGATGCTGGTACTGATCTTGTTTGAGGCTGCTTTCCAGCTTCCGCAACTGTAGCTGAAATTCCTCCTCCACAAAATGTGATTTGCTGAGTAATATAGGCTCCTTCTGAACTTGCGAACACTTTATTCTCCCTGAATCCTCGATAATCAGCTTGGGACATTCTTACCAAATCAGAAGCTGTCCTCATCCTCTTATCTGCTTCCATTAACACTGCAATTTTTTCTTCTGTAGGAATTGAAAAAGGATCTTTTTGGATCGGTGTAACATAAGAATCTTCTACAGCTTTCTCCTCCACGAAGCGTATGGGAGTTTTTCGCGTTGAACCAGAAGCTTTTGCAATCCTAACTGCAAGTTTTGCAACGCGTTCGATTTCTTGAACAGTTACTAGATAGGATCCCGCAAAACCTAATCCTCCATTTGCCAAAGTGCGAATTCCGAATCCTTTTATAGTACTAAGATTCAGAACATCAATATTTCCACGCTTAATCGTTATATCCTCATCCGTGGTAGTAATTATGCGAATATCGGCATAGCTTGCTCCTTCACTACTACATACTTCTAAGGCTTTTTGAGTTAGATCACGCATATTTCCTCTTTTAGAACTTGGGTTACACATTTAATATTCTTTCTTATTCTCGTTCGTGTGTTTAATTAGGAGATATTAATAATAATTAAAAAGAAAATTTACATCAATTTACATGTCCCTGGCGTCTTTAGAGCTGCGATGAACCATCGTGGTGGACTACGAAGCTCGTATTTAACAATTCATGGATTAAGATGAGAGCTTAATCCATGATTTCCTATGGAAAATATAGATTTGATAGCAGGGACATTTTATTTTTTATCATGATTTTGGTCTTATGGTTCCATTATCAGTTTAATTATGGGGTGATAAATGGTATTAAAAAGAAAATTTACCTCAATTTACATATCCCTGGTGTCTTACGAGCTGCGATGAACCATCGTGGTGGATTACGAAGTATATATTTAACAATATTTCATTGGTGAAGAGGTCACCAATGAAATTTTCCTATGGAAAATATAGATTCGATAGCAGGGACTTTATTTTTATTGACTGGAATTTCCAAGTAATTTCGCATATTCTGTTCTTATTTTTTCAAAATATAGATCATATTTCTGGGCTTTATTTTGATCGATCATCTGCAAAAAAGACATTTTTCCCTTTAATTGGGAAAATATTTTGGATCTCTGAACTCCATCTGATGGTAATCCGAATTTTGAATAGCGATGTAATTCTCCTCGAAACGCATTCATCCACCTTCTATCTATATTGATTTTCTCATTTACAGTAATTCCCGTCACTTTCTTTTTGTGTTGCTTACGAAGAACTTTTGTCTTAGCTGGATTTGGGCTCAATTTTTCATCTTTTATGAATTGGTAGGATGCGAAAATCAAACCTCGGACTCTAACTTTTGGATCGGAACTTGAAAATGCCAAATCATCTGCATACCTACTGTATACAAATCCTGCTTTAGTCCACAATCCTTCTAATCGCTTGTCGAGATGCAATGCATATAAATTTCCGATCATGGGGCTGCTTGGGGCTCCTTGAGGAACATACCTGCCACCTTTGGTGTACCAATCAGTACAAATACAGGCTAATATTCCAGATACTGGTCTATTATATCCAAATCCTCGGAAAACCTCAAATGTATGGTAAAATTTCATGGAATTAAAAAAATTCTTTAAATCTATTTTGACTAGAGTTTGGGAACCTACATGATTTGCTGCATTTGATATTATTGACCTATTTTTCACAAATCCTGTGCAATTAGTCGGAAGGGCTACTTTTTCAAGAATATCACCCAAAATCTTTCTTTGATATTTCTTCAAATAGCTTACCGGGCAAGCTATTAATCTTTTGCGTCCATCTGGTTTAGTTAACATTTTTCTTTTATAAAATGGACTTGAGTATTCCTTAAAAGACGGTTTAATTTCCTCTAATTTCTCTTGAATGTCTTCTGAATTTTTTCCTTCGTTTTGATTAGACTTCTTTTTTTTCAATATATTTGGTTCAGCAATTGCGTAACTTGAATCTAATTGCACCATTGCAGGATCTTTTTGATGAAGTATGATTCCTTTTTCTCCCATTTGGTCATAGATAATTTCCCTTTTGACGTAATATGCTCCTGGATTTTTCTCCTGCATATAGCAAAGCCCCAAGATCTTATTGACTGAAATATTGAAGAAGAATGCCACATCGATTATGGTATCTAATTTTGGAATTTCTACTCCCGATTTTAACGGAAATTTAAATCTACGTTTCAGTGTCTTTTTACTGTAGACTTGGTTTGTTAATCTAGGTCCTAGAAATACTCTTTTCAACATAGGTAGGATAGCTTCAATTTTTTTCACACGATCATATTTGAATTGTGTGGTATATCTGTTTATAACATTATATATCGTCCGCTTGAGTAAAGTTTGTTCATTAAGATTGTAAGGGTTGTATTTTTTGGTAAGAAGGGGTTGGATTTCCTTTAGAAATGCTTCAAAGTCTGCATCTGAACTTAGCTTAATTATATTGAGTAGTTCAGTTTCCTTTACAGGATCAAGGAATTTTACATATTTATTCCAGCGTTTACGTTGAACTCTCTCATTTTTCTCTTTAATATAGGCTGCATAATTCCATTTCCCTCCAGAAAACCCAATACACAAACAAAAAATTACAAGTAAAGCAACCATTCCAATGACGATATACCAGTAATCTTCCATTTTTCTCTCCACTTATTAAGTAAAAAATGAAGAGAGTGAGAATTTTTATACCTAATTAAGAAAGCATAAATAAATTTT
The DNA here is from genome assembly GCA_004524545.1 of Promethearchaeota archaeon. GTDB lineage: Archaea > Asgardarchaeota > Lokiarchaeia > Sigyniarchaeales > Promethearchaeaceae > AMARA-1. The sequence continues at coordinate 10,371 of SDNX01000008.1, read as the reverse complement.
AATTACAGGATTTTCGTCTTCTGATTGACCGGAGTAGGGGTTTTTATGACCATGAATTTGAATGGAGTATCACTTTCATTGAATAAGCGATGAGCAATGCCTTTTGGACTAAAAACTAAAACATCTTTTTGTATATCTTGAATTTCATCTCCGATCTCTACTTTTCCTGTTCCTTCTAACCCGAAAAACGTTGCATCAACAGGAGTGATATGCTTTTTGAGAGTCTCACCTGGTTGGAGGGTTATATGGACAAAACTAGCATGTTCGAATGAAAATAAGGGTCTAACAGCGACATTGTGTGGGGTTTCTTTGATATTTATATCTTTCACATTTACAATTTTCATACCTTCACAAATACGTTTTCAACTAAAAAATCTCTCACGAACATGTGAGCTTGACCAGATGGCATTAGGAAAAATTCTATTCAAAATCTTCGAAAGATTTCAAAATTTTTACACGAATTCTTAGCTTGAGATAAATGGGGATAAGTGCTCTATATGGGGAAAAGTGAACTTCAATCCTTATATACCTTTCAACAACTTTTAGATCTTGGAATAATATCCAAAAAAAGTGAAAATATCATGAATAATAAATACATAGCATATCTCGTCTTGGGAATGGTTCTTTTAGGTACGGTAGCAACCCTTTCTCTTGGCCTGGTAGCGGCTCAAGGTCCAGACACAGTTGAAGTTGGTTCGGATAATTACCAAACACAACAGAGTGCTGGCGAAAAAGAATACAGATTCCGCGCACAAACTCGTTTGAGAATTAAAACATCCCATCAATTACAGTTAAATATGAGCGTTAATGCGATGGAAATTGGAGACCGAGGATTCTATCTTGAGGTTGAATCTGATGGAGACATGGAAATGAACATGACTTGTGTCCGTGACCAAGAACAACTAGGAATACAAAACGGATCATTAGTTCGAAATCAACTTAGACATCAAGTTCGAAATAACTTTGCAGCTCGACTACAAATTAATAAGACCGAATTTAACGCTCGAATCGGAATGGAAATGTCACGAGGAGACGCTATCCGTGCACATTGGGCTTATTTCGATGAAGATGGAGAGGAATGGGTAGAAGTAGAATCTTCCTATGAAGATGGAATGTTAGTCGCTGAAACCGATCATTTCTCAGTATGGACAATTGTCGAAAGTCCAAGTTTACTCGGTCTTTGGATTGGAATTGGTGTTGGTGTAGTAGCAATTGGTGCCATCGCAGCCATTATGATCCGAAAGAAAAGAGCTTAAGCAATTTAATAAATAAATTCTTTATATTTTTTTTATTATTATATATCGAGGTAAATCTAATTGAAACCCCAGAAAACACTCTTGAAAACCAGTATATTTTTCGTAATTCTCATAATACTATTTAGTAACATCCAAACTGTATTCGCTGGAAGACCTGTTCAAGTAAATGGCTATATGAAACAAGATAGGGTAGCAGGGGGGGAGGGTTGGGTGAATTATTCTTTTTTTGGTGATAATCATCTAAATATCATGTCAAATGTTAACTTGGACGTAGACTTACGATTCAACGCTCAATTGCAGAATCGACAGATATCAATTAGTATTAACAATTCCGAATCAGCTGCATTAACTATTGATACTGAACCCTATGCTGAGCATTTTCAACAACAACAAGTTAAACAAGCAAGAAATCGCTATCGTAATCTTTGGGGATCTTTCATCCGTATCCAAACAAACGTTTCTATTGATGCGATTCAATTTTCGGTAACAAAAAATAATTCTCAGTCTGTAGGAGAAGGTAATAAATGGGCATTATATAGTTCAACAGAATGGGAATTGATCGAAACAACTGAATCTGATGATAGTGTGAACACTACCATCGTTTCTTTACCGACGGAAGTATATTTATCCGTATTCGCACCTTCGATTAGTTACACTTGGATCATCGTTGTTGGTTCGATTGTGGGAATAGTCATCATTTCGTTTACGATATTAATGAGCAAAACCGAATACCGGGAATTCATTAGGAATCGAATTAGGACACAGCCAGCAAAATACACACTATCCATTGAAGATGTGCTTGAAAATGAAAATCGGTCTAAAATTATTGACTTTATTTTAGATAGCCCTGGAATTCACTTTAATGAACTATTAAGGGAGACAGACCTAAGTCCAGGCAATTTGGTTTGGCATCTAGATGTGCTCGAAACATATCATATAATCGGTAAAAAAAACGTTGGTCAATATCTGGTGTATTTCCCGTTATATGACTACAACCCCATGTCGAACATTGATATTAAACTAGCAAAAAGTGATACGACCTTACAAATCCTAAACATGATCGAAGAATATCCGGGAACATATGGGAGTGAAATCGCAAACAAGTTGGATTTAGACCATAAAACGGTAAAATACCATATTGAGAAATTAAAAGAAATCAATATGATAGAAACAAAGAAAGTGGGTCGAAAAAATTTGTTGTATCCCCATTTAGGTATTAATGATGTCTATAAAGATAGAAAAAAATAAATTTCCTCTCTTTTTACGATGCTACATGTGCGATGTGAATTACTAATACTGCAAATATTACTAGTAAGCTTCTATGCACAAAATATAGATATTTCTTCAGTTTTTTCGCCTTTTTTGCCTTTGCAAGCACTACTTTTATTATCAGACCTGTGAGTACGTAAAACGCAAGGAATGAACCAGTAATTATGCCCAATAAGGCTTGTTCATTATCTTCTGGCAACATACCAATTCCATGGATTGTAATTAGCACAATTCCGGCCGCTCCTGCAAGATAATGAACCCATAGTAACGGTTTTCTTACTACTTTGAAGAATTTTCAAATAACCTCCTTTGAATTTAATGTTACGTTCTTTCTCCTTGTCGAGTTTCAAGGTTAAACGCATAATTTGGGAGAAGAATACATATATCAAGCTTATAGAGAATAATCCGAGCGCAGCCACTCCCATATTTTTTACATCATCGTCCTCCCACTCAGCTGCTAACCCTAATTTACTAAGACTTAACCACATTACTAAAAATATGGTAAATATGAGAAAATATGATATGATTTTACTGGATTTATATCGATTTTTCAAAATCTCCACCTTATTGTGATTAATATTACTTCTCAATACTGCATATTAACCTTCCTCGAAAAAAAGAATATGAAATGGATTTGGTTTTAACAAGAGCAGTTAGGACTGCAATCACAACTGCAATCCTGGCAACATTCATCAGAACCACACTGACAATTCTCATCACACACAGTTGAACACCTATCACAGCAACCTTCTAATGTATCTCCGCAACATCTGATGCAACACCGTTGACAACAGGTAGGATCAGTTGTTTCCTGCAATATACTTGCTATAGTACTCCCACCAGTTGCTGCGACAGTACCGCACACATTATTTAAACCTAAAAATATCATCAATGATGTTAATACTCCAACCGCAGTTTTCGTGGCGGGGGCATTCAACTGGTTAATCATCGTTTCTCTGGTGCATTTTGCGCAGAAGTTTTCACTTTGCATTGTATACCGAAAGATGGCATTAAAGGCGTTTTGCTTAGGAATTTTTTGCAAAATAGTATTGGATACAGAATTTTGCAGAGTTTTAATTTCTTCTTGAAGAATTCGTATGTTTTCCTGGAAATATGGCTCAATATCAGTGAATTTCATGTGATGGAAAGGATTATATTTACCTAATCTCCGATCAGATTGATAATCCTTTACCATATCTCTCATAGTGACTATTGCACCTATTTTCGCTCCATAATCTGCCATGGTTTTAGAAAATTCTTTCGTTTTGCCACTACCAATTGCTGCCCAATAAAAGAAAAATCCATATCCTTTTCCCGCCTGGTTACAGTATTCCATTGGAGAATATCGCTTGGGATGAAATTCCATTTTAAAGACGCGATTTTCAATTTTTGTATACTTTTCTTGTACCGAATAGGGATTTCCCAGTATTTTACTCCCGATTTTATCCGCTAGAGAGTAAATAAGGTATTTAATTTTCATAAATACTGAATTCGGATCTAAAGTAAATTTGTATTGAGTTTCGTACATATTGTCTTTTAATTTGTTAAAAATTGAAGTTCGGAAGGCATAACGAGCAAAACCTAGCGCAAATTCATCTGAGCTTCCCATTTGTTGGCACAAATTTTGAATACCCACACATTTTTGATGCGAAAAGCAAGTTTTAGTATCAAGACCACGGAAGATGCATTCCATAAATAACCACCGTGAAAGATAAACGGTGAAATAGCTATTTATATGTTTCCTACCCATGTGGGCATTTAGACTGGATAATGAAAAATTTTTTGGTAAGATGAAGACCACTAAAAAATAGTCTGAATTTCTTGATTATACCATGAATTATAATGTAATACCTAATATTCGAAAAAAGAAGGTAGTTTTGTGGTTTTAGGAAGGATACTGGATGTAGCAAGTATTTCAAGCCATTTATCTATCCAGCTACGTGAGCTATATGTAATCCTAAAACAATCAATATTAATATAGCACTTCTATGGAGAATAAACAGTATTTTCTTGAGTTCTTTCGCTCTTTTTACCTTTAGCAGGAATACTTTGATTATTAACCCTGTGAGAACGTAAAACGCAAGGAATGCCCCGGTTATTATTCCTAATACAGCCTGCCCATCATCTTCTGATAACAAACCGATTCCATGGATCCCTATTAACACGATACCTGCGGTTCCTGCTAAATAATGAGCCCATAACTGTTTTTTCAAACCATTTACTCTGGAACATCGAATAAAAAATCGTCCTTAGGAATGTTTGAGTACAACAGGATTTTCCGACCTTCTTTTTTCAGAAAAACTAAATCAACATCCCTCAGTTTGTCGACATGATATTTTACTGTTTTATGGTCTATCTCCATTCGATGGGCAATTTTACTTGAATGGATACCTGGATTATCAGCAATAATTCCAAATATTTCCAACGTTGTTTTACTCTTCACAATATTATGGTTGAATTCTGCAAATGGATTTTTATCAATAAAGGGGTAAAAAACGAGATAATTTCCTACTCGGGCCTTTTTTATGATTTTATACGTTTCTAATATGTCTAGATGCCACGCTAAATTACTGGCTGACGTTTCAGATTTACGAAAAAGTTCGTTGTAGTGAATTCCAGGCTCATCAATTATTAAATCTAAAACTTTGTTTCGCATTTCATTATTAAATACTTCTTCCACGTCCAATGTGTGTGCTCCTTTATTAATGTGTAAAACTCTGTTAACTATATAATCCCGGTACTCGCTTTTACTCATGAGAATACCAAATGAACTCAATACAACTACTGCAATGCTTGAGACAATAATAATCCAAAGATAAGAGTAAGGTTCGTCAAGGATTTTTAATATTCCTGCAATACCTAATGATGGGTCATGATAGATATTCATACCATTTGAATAAGTGAAATAGAGATAATATTCTAATTCCTCCCCATCTAACTCGGTTATTGTACTAACTGAAACATTCTCTTGTATTCCATCGATTATTGCATATTCTTTCCATGAGAAGAATCCAGTAAAATTATTTGTGGAAAAAGTATATGAATCTTCATCATCGTCAAAACCCTCCTCCTCGTCTTCTGTCTCTTCATCGTGCTCGTATTCATCTTCTTCAGATTCCATTTCTACACGCAAACTCAACATCGTGTCTGATTGAAGATAGGGAAAATTATCGATTTCAAAATCAATTTTCAATTGGGTTGGAGAGAGTGTGGATTGTTGTATCTGTTCAAATTCCTCTGAAATATAAAGATGCAGTGAAAATACTCCATCTCCTGTAGTAGTGTTTACATAATGGACTTTTGAACCTACACCGTTCACAAGTTCGGTATGTTCGGGATATGTGAAATCTTCAAGTTGATATTCTTGGATGATTGTATCATTAACCTCATAAAATACTCCATCTCCATCATCAACAAATTCAAAAATTCTATCGATATATATTTCGAATTCCAATTCAGATTCTTCTGAACCTGCAATATTATAATAAGAGATTCGGATTTTAACGTCGTCGGATAATTCAACTCGGAAATCAATTTCATCTTGTGTTCCATCAGTTTGTTTTGATATGGATTCGAAAACAATTCTATCCGACTCAATATCAAAAGAGACTGATCGTGAGTTTTGTTCTTCGAAGTCATCTGGGATGTCATCATCATCATCATCTGCAGTCGCATTAACAACTAAACTGGTTAATAGTACAAGTCCAAAAAATATCACCAGGAGAGTTTTATGGGTTTTTTTCATGATTAGACAGCTCTATTTTTAATGATTATTTTTAGTTAAAAAACTCGAGAATCGTAGAGAGATTATCTAATGCAATTATTGAACTAACACCTAAAATAATTAGGATAATAATCCATAGGATCCATCCAATTGACGAATGTTTCTTTTTTTGGTCAAATTTGTTCTCATTTGGGGGTTTTTTTGTTTCATCTTTTCGTATTTTTTTCTGTCTACGTTGATATTTTTTATATTCTCTTTTCGATTTTCTTTCTCGTTTTCTCTCATTTTTTACTTCTTTCAGATGTGCTTTGAAAGATTCATAAAGAATAACATCCCAAGAGGATATCCAGTCCTGGATCTTCTTTGAATCACACCAGTGGGTTATTTTATATTCTTTGCCACAATTAAAGCAAATTAAGGACGGAAAAACTGTGAGAGTCCTACGAAATTCTTTACTCTGAATATATTCAGAAATTTTCTTGTTTTGAGTAGAATAAAGCAAAATTATTTGAATTTCATATCTCTTGTCAATCATAATTAATCCATCACAATCGTTTTAGTAATTAAAAAAAAATTGAAGAATTATCTTCGTTTTCGTGCACCAACAACGATGAGTGCTACGGTTGCTACTGCTACTACTGCTCCACCACCAATCAAACCAATTGTTAACCAATTTGTTGGACTAGCTGCTGTTATTACTGCAAAACCGATTTTAGGGTCGTGGTAGATGTGATTTCCTCGAGCATAGTTGAAATAGATCTTATCTTCTTCAGGATCATCATCATCATCTGAAATGGGAGTAAATTCAACAGGCGTTTCGACATCATCAACCATTGCGAAATCATCCCATGTGAAAAATCCAGTTTCACCTGCTAAGTGGGTGCTGTATCCATCTTCGTGGTCTTCAGACCAGCCTTCTTTCTCATTATGAGTTTCTTCTTCATAAGAATACTCGAATTCTGACTCTAGTTTCACATATAATGCTAATTGTGATTCTGCTTCCATATAGTTGAAATTAGTAAATTCTAAGTCAATTTTTGCTTCCATAGGGGTCACTAGACTTCCATTCACAATTTCAAATTCTTCTACGATAAACAGATGAACCTTGAACACATCATCCGTTGTGCTGATAAGCAATTTATGTAGTGTATTGTTGCTGGGTAACATTTCGGTTGAATATTCAATCGGTTTAAATGAATCAAAATCATATACTTGAACTTCATCATCTCCTGTATCAAAAATGCTGTTGTTGTTCAAATCAATAAATTCAATAATTTCTTTGAACTTCACAGAAAATTCATATTCGGTTTCTTGTTCAAATTCTGTTCCATTTTCGTAGTATTCAATTTCTTCACTAAACCCAACTTTGACTTCCACGTAATCTGAAAGTTCTACATCAATTTCGAATTTATTTTCGACATCTTTATTCTTCGACTTAGATGTGATTTCTACTTGATTGCTTTCTACCTCTATTTCGATTTGCCTTTCCTCCTCATGCTCAAATTCATCGTCTACCTCATCATTATCATCATCATGATCGTCATCACCAGTATCTGCTGTGACCAATCCGATGGAAGAGACCAACAAAAATCCAAGCATAAGGAAAGTTAAGATTTTCAGTTTTTTGTTCATTTTTTATCACTGAGATTGATCAGTTTGGGAACGATATATAAAGAAACTGGGACCTTTCTCCCCGATACTTCAAGATCTTAATCTGTATAAGCGTAAAACTTAGAAAACCATTTAATTATCAGTCATAATTCAAAAATCATTATATTTCATTTTTTAGGTCGATTTTCATGAGAATTTGGTTCCAACCTTTAGTATTGTTTGAGAAAATACTATATGGAATTCTGAACTTTGAAACTATAATATGAAATTAAAATATTTCACGGTGGGGATGGTCCCCTTTCTTGTATTGTTTAGCTACTTTATCATAAAACTGGTGTACTCTAGCACGAGATTAGTAGGATTAGCGGGGTTTTCCTTAATGGGAATTGGTTTATTATCAATTCTAGGAGTTAGTTTATTATTTCTATTTCGTGAAAATCCAGCAATGCAACTGATCATGGGAATAGTGAATGAATTATGGATGATATTCATAGTACTGATAACGACGTTACATATGTTTCAGTACTTTATTCTATTGTTTATTACAAGCATTTGGAACGGCATCTTTGGAGTATTTTTAATGCGGGATGCGATAAAGAAATGGAAAAATAGAGATAGAAAACATAAAATCAATTTCCAAGAAAAACGAGTAAAAATAACTGCAATTGCCCTCTCTGCAGTAATTCTCTCGGGAATTTTGTTTTCAATCTCTCCATTTATGAATAATAAAACCTATACTTTTGAGATCTCCGACACACAAGCTCAAAATTACGAGCTAGTCGTTTACTATCCAAATACCATCGGGGGAGTAAATGCGTGTCGAGATGCGAACGCAACACTTTCATTTAATATGCCACAGAGACATTTCAATGTCAGTGATCCTTTTGGAATCGAGATGGCAAATCTAGTTGCATATGCGAACACCCAGGGAGTCCCGATAGAAATTTGGCCATTATTTGACACTTTGGGATATCATTATATTAGCGCTGTTAACACGGAGCATATGTGGGACTTATATGATGACTTTCATAATTGGACTGATTACTACAACATCACTGTAGACTACTTATTATGGGATGTAGAAGACTATGTCCACGCTGAGGATGTAACATATGCTGGATGGGCTCGAGATATTCCAGGGTTGAATTCATTAGGAAATTTAACTATGTATGGGGCGAGTTTGAATGAAAACTTGCGAATATGGCCTGAAATAATAGCCGAATGGAAAGCAATGGCAGTGCAGGCAGAATTGGATGGGCACATCATGCGTGCAACGGTAAATCCGAGTGCATTTGAGTATGCGGATGGGGATCTAGATTATAGTATACTCAGTCATATGCCTTCCCTCGAGTTGTTACCAGAATTTCAGTATATTTCTTCAATGTATTATACTGGCTGTGAGTATGGTATGAATCCTTTTGGACTAGAATGGGTATATGGGAACATCCAGATGATGAAAAAAATTAATCCAGGACCCCTCGCTGTTTGTATTGGGTGTCTGAATTACTTTCAATATCAAAACATTTCTGCGGTGAAGAACGATGTTATGCTCGCCCTTGCTGCAGGTGCTGAAGCAGTCCGATTATTCCAAGGGGGTTCATGGGTAAATGGATGGATTGGCCCTGCTCATGGGGATTCGGGTTTAAATGATTTATTACAAGCGTGTCGAACAGGTGGAGAGGGTTCCTATACCCATACCGCAAAATATGATTTCACCTTGGTAGGGGCAACCTTTAGTGACATCCTAGTCGACTTTTTCAAATGGTGAGAACATGAAATTCGAAAAAATATCTGATTATGAAAGTGTTTTGGGTAAGGAAATTGAGATTACGGGGAAAATTTCTCAGATAATATGGCAACATATGATTGTTCTTCAACCAGAATATCCCGAAATTTCTTATTTTTCTTTAGTTGATGAAAATGGGGAAGAAGGGCATCAATTTGTAGTGTATTCCAAACAACCTATTACTGAATCAGGAATTCTTACTTTGAAAGGGAAACTAATTAAATCTGAAGGGGAAACCAAACATCCCGATAAAGAAAGACGAAAATATTATTATGAATACCAATTTATAGTCGATGAAATTCTTCCTTAATTTCTGCTAATTTTCCATTTATAATAATACAGCCCATTAATAACGTTTGTATAATCCATATTTTTAAGTGCATCCATGCTTATCCACTTCAGATTTCCATCCCATTCTTTTACATCTTCAGAAATTACTTCGGATAAATCAAACTGGGATTTATTTTTTACTGTATTATACAATAGAAAAGTCACAGAGACGGGATTCCATCCAATTAGGATAGAAAATACCCCTCCGTTAGGTTCAAATTCTAATGGTACTTCTTCATGTACTTCACGCATTAGAGATTCTGAGGCGGGATATATAAAATCTGACACTTCTGCAATTCCTCCCGGCAATGTGAGTGCTCCTGGGAAATACTCTTGATTCAGCGCACGTTTTCCAATAAGAAGATGAGATTTATCAGGAGAAAAAATCAATGATT
>SDNX01000061.1 GCA_004524545.1 Promethearchaeota archaeon | reverse complement strand
GGCATTGCTGCTTCGGGTCCAATATCACCTAGTCCTAGAACCCTAGTCCCATCGCTGACTACAGCAACAGTATTCCATTTGTGAGTGTGTTTATAAACTAGTTCTTTGTCCTTGTAGATTTCACGGCATGGAGCTGCGACTCCCGGGGAATACCAAATTCCAAAATCCTGAAAATCCCTTATGGCACAACGAGGAACTGTTGCGATTTTTCCTCGGTAGAATGGATGCATTTTCAATGCATTTTTTGCAGGTAACTTTGCTTTTTCGACAAGTTCTTCCTTAGTGACAGGTTTATCTTTACTCATGCTACTTTTTCTCACAAAAATTGATTGGTGATCATACCAACAATTACGTCAAAAATAAAGATATCTTAACGCAAATTCATTGTATTAAAAAAAAAGAAGAAAAAACTAAAATTTGGATGAATACGCCAAGGTCTCTTTATGTCGTATTACTACTGAAATAAACATAGGAACACAAATAAGCAAACTCAAACCGATAGCAATCCAAGTATACCCGAATGATATTTCTTCCAAATAATAGTCATTCTTGACTCCTTCTCTCAAATGGTATAGTGCAAGACCATTATTTCTGAGGATGAACACTGTCGATGTAGCTTGATGGACATAAATATCCTTAGCTATCAAAGTCTCTCCATACGGATCAAACTTGCCAACAATATTGAATTTAGTGGGTTTTTTTAATGAATACACTAATGTTTGACCAGTACTTCGTAGTACGAATGCAAGATTTGAAGTAAGATGAAGTGAGACTACATCTCTAAGAATTACTCCATCTATTGGTTGTGGACCCGCTGTATTGGTAACATCCCCAATAACATATCCATTTTCTAAGTCTGCAACGAAGATATATGTTAAACCGTCAATACTTCTCACTTCGGTTTTTTGCACATTCACATATTGCGGTAAATGAGAAACTAATCCAAAAAGGGAATAATAGCCAGAGTATAATGACGGACTGGCAGGATCACTAATATCTATTAAAACAGTCCCCCAATCATCCTGGGACAGATAAAGAATATCACCGTATATAAATAATTCATCCCCATAAGTTCCATATCGACGTAGCGTTGAAATTTCCGTGGGAGCACTGGGATTGGTAATATTGACTACATATAGAATGCGATTATTAAGCCCTGGTTCAGGACCGAGGTAATCAGCTCTCACCGCAAGATAAACCATGTCATCCTTTATATCTACATCTCTTACAGTATAGTCCTCATGAATACTAAAATTGCTCAGCCCTATGGGGGATGCAGGATTTGATATATCTATGATGCTTATATTTTTTGCACTTGTGACTACAGCTATATCTCCATCTATTGCAACATCTAATGTAACAGTAGATTTATTATAACTGGATAATAGTGAGGGAGAATCGAGGTTGTTGTAATCAAGTATCAGCAATTCTTCTCCAGAGGTGACATATGCAATTTTCTCACTGGTGTCTATTGCAAAACCTTGTGATGTTGCATTATAATAAGAATTGTTATACGTGTTATACTCTCCCGCTGCGGTGACTGTATACCAATCTTTCGGAATGCGTAAATAATATTCAATGCCAAATCCAATATTTATTGCTAAGAATAAAGCGATTACGGGCAACAAACGCATCAGTAATTTTTTTGTGCTTCTCTTCATGAGTTTCACATCCATGTAGTTAAAACAATAAAAATAAATTAAACTAATGTTATAATGATTGCGATTTTGTAAATGGGATTTCATTACCATTTCAGTGATTTTTAATTCGTGAGAATGTTAATTGAACTATGAAACTTCCGCATAGTTGTAAACGAGAGGAGGGGAAAGGGATTACTCAAAAAGTATATGATACAATTTTTCAAGATGAAAAAATAGCAATTATTGGATATTCGGGTCGTGCTATCAATTATACAGCGAAAGCTTTAGGTATGAAGACTTTAGTAGTAGATTGTTTTGCGGATATGGATCTACGACGCTCTGCGGATGAGTTCGTATATGTGAATTTGGATGAATATCGTAGTTCTGAGGGAAATCTGGATAATTCTGCAGCATTTTACTTATGTAAAGAAACCCAGTCCCAAATCCAGAAAATTCAGCATCAAGATTATATCATTTTAGGGAGTTCATTTGAAAATGACCTCGCTGCCTGGACTCAAGTTAGTAAGGTAAAGAATTATGTAGGAAATACTCCTTCTAGTGCCAATAAAACGAGAAATCCTTCATCTTTATTCCCTTTTTTAACTAAACATGAGATCAATTACCCTCGTTCGGTAATATTTAGAGAAACGGAGAAATCACTTGATTTCCAAGTTTACAGTAATATCGAGAGTAGTTCTCTTAAATCTCTCAAAATTCAGGAGATGACGGAAAATAGTATCTATCAAACCCTCATAAACCACATAACCCCCCCTTTTGTATTAAAATCCTCGAAGTCTGGAGGGGGATTCGGAATTTACTTGATTCAATCTGAACAAGAGTTTATCGAACGATTCGAATCTTTGAAAAATTTTAGACAACCACCCTTTTTAGCACAAGAATATATTCAAGGAACTGCCATGAGTTGCTCATTTTTAGCGAATGGAAGTCATGCAAAGGTCCATACGATTTCTGAACAAATCATCGGAGATACTCGATTTGGATGTTCGGGTAAGTTTACCTATTGTGGTAATATCATGAATGAAGAAATTTCAGACCCCTTGCATGAAAATAATGCGGAAATTACTCCATTATTAGAAAAAATCGCTCAGGGTTTAACTGAATTCGGAGAATTGAAAGGATCAAACGGAATAGACTTTGTCCTTCAACAACGAGGGAATCAAAAACTTCTATATTTTATTGAACTCAATCCACGCTTTCAAGGCACTATTGATTTAGTATTGGCTAGCACAGGTGAAAACTTAGTATATCACCACATTAAAAGCAGTAAACACAGAGAATTGCCGGTTGATGTGGGCTTTCCCGATAATAAAACCTATCTAAAAATCATCTATTATAGTCCTTTGGACTTCCATATTTTGGTCGACCTTCAAGGACTGGATCTCAGAGATGTTCCATTAATCGGATCCTTTATTCCAGAAAGTGGCCCTATATGTTCAAATATTGTGATAGGAACTGATATTTCAGACGCTTATGCGAAAGCACTTGAAGATCAAGATTTGATGATTCGTGTATTAGGATTGAAATCTAGAATTCTAGATAAAAAGGAAATTTCAAACCAGTAGTACACAGATAATCGTAACACTTTTCTTTTCTAGATCGTTACTCAATTTGGTACATCGTGAAAGCAAATCTTAACCTAGTCCACAGAATATGCTCAGAAAAAGGAGCTCCATTAGAAAATGTTCTATTGGAGGCAGAAATTGAAGAATTTCAATTAGATATCTTTGATTACCTAGAAAATGAGTCAGAAACCAGCTCATACGAGTATTGTATTAATATCCAGAATAACGTGATTTCAGTCTATGGGAATTATTTAGATAAGCATATATCATTGTTTACTCAAGATTTTCAGAAATTAAGCAAAACTCGATCACCTTATCGACGAGTTGAGACTTTTGAAAATCAAAAGAAAAAATCTGTATTGGCGTTGGAATGGATAGAATTTCTTGAATTTTTGGAGGAAAGAGATTGTGATTGGATTTTTTCATTATTGAAATCACCACACTCTTGTAATAGTACAGATTTTGCGCGATTATTTGGATATAATTCTTTTTTTCACAGATGGTTTGTAGAGATCCCTAAAAAACCATCTGTGGATAGGTATAATTTATGGAAGAGTCATTTTCAAGAGATTTATCATGATTCTAATATTAAAAAAGAACTATATTGGACTCATTTTTATATCACTCTTATCTGCAAGCAAATCATCGAAATCTTACAGTCGTTTTTGGAAGAGCAAATCGAAGATTTTTCTAATTTATTCTCACTGCAGAAATGGCTAGGTGCACAATTCTTTGACTACAATTCTAACATGGAATTAAAACCTCTAATTTCCTCTCTTAAAAAGGCATTAAAATCTATTATTTTCTCTAATACTCCTAATAGAGTATCAGATCTTTTAAATTTGTTTTACCAGGAGTTGTTAACTTTCTCACGTCGACATTCATTGGGGGAATTTTATACTAATGAGGAATTATGCCGAGAAATGGTGGAAGAATGTTTTTCTCCAGGAAATTCTGTTTTAGACCCTTGCTGTGGTTCAGGTACATTTCTATTGGAAATGCTAAATTCGATATCAGAAAAGGGTTCGGTGTCGGACATTTTAAAATTGCACGGAATCGACATTAATCCCTTATCTGTGATAATCACCAGAATTAACTTGACAATCTCTTTTTTCTTTATGTGTAATAGAAGAAAGGATTTAAATGACAGTCAAGGGAAGGTATTACCGACTCTTATTTCGAACATTTCCCAAGGAGATTACTTACAAAGTACTAACACGGAAAAATTCGATTTAATCATTGGAAATCCTCCTTGGATTGTAATAAATGGCATCAATTCAAACGATTACAAAGATTATTTAAAGAGTTTAGCAAAATCAATGCGAATTTCAACAGATACACAAAATATAAGCAATTTAGAAGTATCATCCCTTTTTCTTGAAAAAACATCCTCTCGGCATATGAAGCCGGGAAGTAAATTATCTTTGGTCGTAAGTGCTGGAATTCTAACAGGGTCTCAAAATGAACGAGTTAGAAGATTTAATCACCTCAAACAGATACAAGTGTGGAAATTCGCTCAAGATCTATTCAATGTACACAATATATGTATACTTGCGAAATATGGAAATCAACCGATTCAACAAAAATATCGAATCCTAGCTATCACAAAAGACATAACAGAAAATTCTCAATTTTGTACAAAAAGGACGCAAACCTATGTTCCTGCATATATACGATCTGGGGGAAAATTTCAATCCCTACCAGAAATGACAAAGGAACCCGATTCAGATGAATGGGGTATTGGGAGATATATTCCAGAACAGAAAAAGACCCTTAATGTCAAAAAAAGTGAATATCACGATAAATTTCGTCAAGGTGCCTGTATTGGTCCAAGAAATCTATTATTTGTTTCTAAATATTCTAAACCCGATTCCTCGATCTGTGAAATTAGACCAGATCCCTTGATTAAATCCAAGAAATATGGGGGTTGGGATTATGCAGCATATGTCGATGCAAAGATCGAAAAAAAATATCTGCATTCCATTGCGAAGAGTACGGAATTAATTCCCTTTTTTATTCTTCGATTTAATACAGCATTTTTGCCCATTTCTCATGGTTTTGAGAATTCAGATATGCTTATGTCAAAGAAAAATCCATTGACTCCTAAGGATATCGGATATCTTTTTGGACAGGACGAATATGCAAAGTCACACTACTCATTTTTACACTCTATATATTCAAAAAATATAAAATCTGGAGGCGCAATTCCTGATTTATTTCTGAATATGAATTATAATAATAAATTACTACAAGAAAACCAAAGAATATCCAAAAAAGTCGTATATAATGGCATAGGAAGTAAAGTAAAGGCAGCATACTTGGATATTGATGCAGTAATCGATAGTTCACTTTATTATTATATCCCAAAATCAGAATTAGAAGCCTATTATTTAGTGGGAGTTCTTAATTCTCCAACCTTAACGGATTTTACAAATCAAATGGGTAGCACCGGAGCGGGAGGTTCTCTTCGAAATATTCATAAAAATCCCCTAAAATGCAATATCTTTCAATATATTGGCACACCCACTCAAAAAATGATTGCAAAACTAGCCATGAGTATCGAAAGTTACGTTCATAAATATTGTTTGGATGTTATCTCTGAAAAAATCCGATTGTGGTTTAAGAGAGAGTTTTGCCCGAAGTGCGGGGAATTGTTTGACCAAAACAAGTATTCCAGTCACTATCTCGTTTGCAAACAAACAAATAATTTCAAAGAGATGAAAATTGTGTTAGATTCCTTCACACAAGAGGAAAAATCTGAACTGTCAAGTAAAGATACAATTTTCAAGTTATTACTGCACGGTCCAATCCAAATTTCTGAGATTCTAAAGGATAAAGCCCGAGTATTACTTAGCCTTGTGATAAAACCAAAAACTCTTCAAAATCATTTACGCAAGGATGAGTTATTCAACCAAAAAATAAAGGTATTGGATCTCACAGTAAAAAGTTTATGGAAATAAGTTTGAACTTATTTTCTAACGATAATTCCATATATTTGTTTTCCATCTTGTAAGGATTTATCTATTTTGTGAAACATGTGAGTTTGTTTATCTAATCTAACTTCTCCTTTTTTATTCAAGGTGACAGATGTAACGAATTCATCATCTGCATAAATATCCAAATACCGGTTTGCATGATCGATGCTGCTACGTAAAACAATAGATTTTTTGCCATACACAATATAAAACTTCAGAACATCATGTTCATTTGCACCTATTTTATTTATCAAATCTGTTTTTCGAAAACCAGATGCACCGTATTCACTTTCTAACCCTCTGATAGAAGAATTGCCTATTGAGTCTGAGTAATCCTCATCATCATCGATGTCAAAACTTCTTTCCCAGTCTTTTTTTTTTGATGAATAGTGCTGTTTTTTACTATTTAATTTTCCCTTCCCCTTGGAATAGGATGGGTAATCATTAGAACGAGATTTTTTGCCTACAGGAATAACGACAATATTAGATCCGAATTCATAAATTTCAAATAACACTTGATTTGTTTGATAATCTGCGACTTCAACAACCGGACGTGCCAAATCTGCATCTCTCATCCCAAAAGGAGTCTTAACGCGCATTTCTAATTTCAGAATTTCATCAATTGCACCATTTCTTACAAATACTACGGTATCAATTATTGACGGAATAAGGCCCAATTCCACTCTTCGGATAAATCTTTGAATCGCATCTAAAGCTGAGGAGGCATGAACAACTCCAATCATCCCTACTCCTGCAAGGCGCATATCTGCAAAGATTTGAAAATCATCTGATGTACGGATTTCGTCAAAAATCGTATAGTCAGGTCGAACAAGTAATAAAATATCGGCTGTTTTTTCGAAGTCATCCTCTAATTCAGTGTATTGCGTAATCTCGGGTGGGACTTGTAAATCTCTAACACTTTCCAATGTTTTAATGACTTTTTTTTGATTTAAATAAAACTCAGCTAATGCAGAAATGAATGTGGATTTCCCAGCCCCAGGTCTTCCCGATACTAATATACCCTCCGCATTTGCTAATCGATCAATTAATCTATCATTTAGTGAATAATCGTCCATTGTAAGTTTTACAAGAGGCTTTACTGCAGTTATTTCATGTGTATTTGCAAATGGTGGTCTACACATCACGATTCGATAATTTCGTAATTGCACAACGGTGACTCCTTTCAGTTCTTTCTCAATAAAACTTTGAGGATCAGCTCTAGCTTCCCGAAGGATATTGGATTCTAATTCTATGATTTCCTTGCGAGACAAGATTTCATCTCCTATTTTTTCAAGTTTAAATCTTCCAGGTTTTCCTTTTTTTGCATAAGGATGGGATCCTGCTTGGAGATGCACCGACATAGAGGTATCATCAAAGAACCGATCTAGGGATTTTTCAAATGGGATTTTTACCTTCTCATGAGGAAGGTAGAGAACAGGAATTTGCTCAATTAAGGCTAATTGGTATTGAATTTTATCTCCACTTAGAAGAGTTGCCCCCGTCTCTAATGCATGTTTACGAATTAACGCGTCCAATTCACCACCGGAATTCAACTTTATTTGTTCTAGTGTAGGTCGAGTGCCGTGAGTTTTAACTGAGAAGGGAGATCTTTGAGTATTTAGTTCTTTTATTCGTGTATTCAGACGGTTCATAAGTTCCACGCCTGCTCCTCCAAGCGATTTATCTTGATTTGCTTGATTTTCAAGTTCTGCGAGAACCACATGTGAAAACACAATTTCTAATGGCGTTCCTTTTTTTAGGTTCAATAAGGTGAAAATTTGATCAGTCTCGATGATTTCTAGCATTTGACCGCTTAAAATAACCGAGGAGTCCGGTAATATACGAGAATAGGTTAATTCGTTCATTTTACAAGTCTTTATCCTGATATTTACAACGTAGGTACTCTATGAAAATTTATTTTAAAGAATCTTCGGTTTTCACGATCTCAGTTTTTTTATTCCAAACCGCATCAAAGGAACTGACTGGAGCGAACTTGATTTGTTCTAATTCATAAAAAGTTGAGTCTCCGAGTTTATCAAAAATCGCAAGAATTAATTTTTTTCGATCCCCCAGAACTTGATTTACCAAATTCTCTAATTTTCCCAAAACCACTGGTATCCCATCTTTAATTATAAAAAATACGAATTTAGCTGAATCCTTCGCGAATCGTGCTCCTCTTTGAAATACTCGAAATTCTGCTGCACCACCATATCCAATTCGAATTATATATCCGCGATGCCGAATATCACGGTAAACAATATATTTTTGCCATATTTCGGCGTCATTTGTCATTACTTTTTCTATTAATCCATCAAAAGTAATGGATTCACCAGTGACATCTAAAGATACTTTGAGTTTTTCACGCTCCATTAAATACAGTGCTTCTAGGGGATGTAATAAAATATATACTGGACACTTGCTTTTTGTGGCAATATTATCTTTTATCTTAAATTCCCCATTAGAATCTTCCTCTACTATATTAAATGAATCAAGAACCGGGGTTTTATCCCCTGTATATAAGCTTCCATAGTAGGATTTTTCATAGAATCTTCTAGATTGATCGGAAAAATCCACCCAAATTCCAAGTTGGGGATCAAAGATACCGAGAAGTTCCGTATCAGTGGAAGGTAAGTTCTCATTTTGCATGTAAAATCAAGCGTAAATCTTTCATAGTAGAAAACGTGTTACAAGCATGTTAAGCTGAGAATATGCTTAAAGTTTTTCATTTAGTATACCTTATAAACAGAGGATCAAAATGCTTCCAACAGATTTTACTGGCAATTTTGAAAACATCTTGAAATCTAATAAACGAATTCTTTTTCTTGGAATTGGAGAGAATCGAATGGGGGATGATGGATTCGGTCCCTATGTATCTCATCGATTACTTCAACAGATTCAAAACCATTCCTTGCACTATAAGACAAAAATCATTAATGGGAAAACGAATTACGTGGACAGAAAACTGGAAATTATAAAATTCAATCCAGATATACTATTTATTCTTGATACATGCCAACCAAATGATAAAACAGTTGTCCGTTCTCCAGGTGATTTACTTATTGGGAAAGAGGAGGAATTAGTGAATTGGTTACCGCTTTCCTCACATGTATTACCTATCCCTGTTTTTATAAGAGACTTGAAGAATCAATTGCCAAATCTTAATTCTCAATTGATTGGGGTGATTCCTGTTTCAACGGAACATACAGAAGAAGTTCTCCAGTACAGACCTGACATATATACCCTTGATGATTACGAAAAGGATCCCGATTTACCATTTTATGAGTTTAATTTATCACCTAAAATTCAAAAGATTGCGGATGATTTAGTTAATTATTTACTGGATATTCTTGCATAATCATTTACAGTTAGAACCCTTACCTCTAAATCCCAAAAATCCTTTTTCATATCATAGATGGTATTTGAGCAAAAACTGGATAATGCAAAGGATTTAACTGATATTTTTGAACTTGTAAAAAAAACAGTATATGATATAAAAAAAGGTCGTCGCTCCGGGATAATGTTAGGTTTAGCAGATTTGGGGGCGGGAAAATACCAGTGGATCGGAGGATACCACGTTCTTTCGTCGAATTCGATTATTATGAATTCTCGTCCCTTAGATTACATTAAACAGAACAATCCTAGCCTCTTAAAACCGTATGAATATGTAATTCTTCTCCATGAATATCTCCACACATTAGGGATAATAAATGAGCAAGAATGTAGAGATGTAACTCATGAAATTTGTTTGGAGCTGTTTGGATTCAATCATTTGGTCACAAACATGGCTAAAGACATGACTCAGTTTCTTCCGTACATCCAAACTGCAGAATATGGCTGGGAACCACCTCAGGATTTAAATGTGTACTATATTCGGGGATTTGACAGATCTTCTACATCGTACATTATTTAGTAAACTCTATTTACAGCTCTTTTAAGAAAGGGCGTAAAATTTTCGCAAATGATTCTGAGTTTTCGGTAAGTACAGTGTTTTCCCAGTTAATTGGAGTTCGATATAGTCCAAATATCAAACAATCATCTGATTTGTTATTCGTCCATTTCCAGGAAGGAACATATCCAAAGCATGAGAAGTCTAATTCTAAAAATATCTGTTGATGCCTTAGATTTATTGTGGGAATGTAAATTTCGAAGTATTCTAAGTTTACATGTTCAATAAATTCCTTAAGGCGAATAAGTAACGCCGCTAGCTCAATTTCTGAATTGGCATGAAATCTGGTTTTTTCTGCACTCGAAATAGGATTGTTTACTAAAAATTCTACATAAGAACCGTTTTGGATGTGAATTTTACATGTATATGTATCATATTGTTTAGGAGTCTTCTCAATAATACATTTCTCTGCAAGTTCTAGCGCTTCAGACAACATTGCAGGAGTACAAACAGAAGTGGAGCTGGGTGCATCTTGGATTTCTGGGAAATTGAAATAGTTCGAAACTTGATTATAAAGGGGTAAGAATTTCAAGAGAAGTTGGGGATTTGAATTTCTATACTGAAATAATGCTTTTTGACTGTACGCTATCTCAAGAACGTCAGATTCTCGAACCATGTCGTCACTAAAGATGTCTTTATTGGGTAAAAATGCACATGGGCGACTTCCCGATTCCTCCATCCATTTTTGCCCTTTTCTATGTGCTGTTCGGGTTTCTCCGTACCATAACTCCACATCGTTAAAGTATTGCTTATACCCTTGATATATGGTCTCTAACACCCGATTCTTTAAATGTAGGCGATTACGGTGCTCAGGACTTACCATTAATCCTCGAAAATATCCTTTTCTTTGTTCACGGTCAACCGCAAGTAAAAGAAATCCTCCTATTGTCCTTGATTCATCTTCGGTTTCATAAACTCCTATGAATCCATTATCTTTGGTTGGGTTGGTAAATTCAGTTACGTACTCCACATCTAACATGTCGCGATATGGATAATGACCCTTGTATACTTGATGATTTACATGAAGAAGTTGAGGGATATCGTCACTCTGAGCAAAACGAATTGGGGAATGCACTTTGAATATATTACGATTTGAGGAAGTTTCTTTACTTGCAATGAACTCTTCAATACCATTGGGTATTTTACTCCGCTTCATGAGATTCAAAAGTTCATTACTTTTTCCTTCTGTAACTACTCGGCTTGGAATTTGCATTATAATAACCTGTTTATTTTGTTGGTTAATGTTGAATTCTATTCCCCCACGAATTGAATTCAAGATCAAACAACAATTTGCACACCCGTATGATCCCATTCCGTTCAATCCTTATAAATATAATGACATGTCATAACATCTAGATGTCACATTCACTATATTTGGAAAAGCAGACCTTTGGAAATGGATTTTGTAGAAAGAAAAAGTCGCCTTAACTTGACTGAACACTATTTTTTCGATTGAAAATTTTATGTTTCCATCTAATCTACTTATACATTTAAAGCCACCCACATTCCAACAAAATTTTTAGAAGAATTCCAATTTCTGAATAAATATCTAACAAAAAATAGGGAATACTGAAATATATAATGAAATATGGAACTATTTTCCTAAGAAATCGAGCTATTTGGTATGAAATATAAAAAAAAAGTGGAAAAAATAACGTGGTTTTATTTCCCTTCGTGGTACAAATGACAGGCTACTTCATGTGTGTCGCTTAATTTTATCAATTGAGGAGTATCTATATCGCATGGTAGATCACTCGTTCGTGAAAAGCATCGTGGATGGAAAGCACATCCGGAAGGGGGATTTACAGGGGATGGTACTTCTCCTGTCAAAATAATTTGTTTTTGTTTTTCCTCTGCATTTACTGCGGGTCGTGCTGAAAGTAATGCTTGTGTGTAGGGATGTTTTGGATTGTAGAATATATCCGCAATATTTCCTTTTTCTACAATATGACCCAAATACATTACTGCTACGCTTGAACCAACATGATGAATAACAGACAAATCGTGGGTGATGAAAAGATATGCTAAATCGAATTCTTTCTGAAGTTCTTCCAGAAGGTTCAGGATTTGACTTTGAACACTCACATCTAATGCAGATGTAGGCTCATCCAACACAATTACATCAGGATTACATGCTAATGCTCGTGCAATAACGATTCTTTGTTTTTGACCACCAGAAAATTCGTGAGGAAATCGATCAAGATGTTCCCGCTTCAATGATACTTGTTCGAGCAGATCTAATACTTCACGACGAATTTCTAACTTTTTGGACATCCCCATCAAATTTCGAAGAGGTTCTCCAATTATATCAACAATTTTCATTCGTGGATTCAATGATGCATCTGGATCTTGGAATACCATTTGGATTTTTTGACGATCTTTTTGTGTCAAACCTTGATCAATTCTTCCATTTTTAAAGAAAATTTGACCTCCTTTGACGGGAACTAATCCTAGTACTCCTTTTCCAATTGTAGTTTTTCCACAACCACTTTCTC
Organism: Promethearchaeota archaeon; assembly: GCA_004524545.1. Lineage (GTDB taxonomy): Archaea > Asgardarchaeota > Lokiarchaeia > Sigyniarchaeales > Promethearchaeaceae > AMARA-1. The sequence continues at coordinate 1,944 of SDNX01000061.1, read as the reverse complement.
CTACTAATCCAAGAGTCTCTCCTGGTTTAATTTCTAAGGAAACTTGTTGTACTGCTTTCACTTCCCCAATTTGCCTCTGGAAAATACCTCCGAAAACAGGATAACTAATGCTAACGTTATCTAACGTAAGCAAGGTTTCTCCTTTAGCACCTTTTCGCATAGCTGTATCTGTTTGTGTCATTTAAAAGACATCCTCCACTTTTTGATCTTCAGGGATTTTATCGAACGAACCGGGTTGGTACTTTGCATGATTTTTCTCAAATAGCCAGCATGCAACTGAGTTACCATTTTCTTGTTCAACTAATTGAGGTCGAATTTGGCGACAAATATTCATTGCATGGCTACAGCGTGGATTAAATTTGCATCCAGGTAATGGAAAGATCAAGTTAGGTACCATACCAGGAATAATGGAGAGTTTTTTATGTCGATCTTCCGGTTTGATTCGAGGAATTGCCCCAAGCAGTCCGTGGGTGTAAGGATGCAATGGATCATCGAAGACTACAAATTTATCACCGAATTCCACTATGTTTCCTGCATACATTACCGCAACTTTGTCACATAACTCATAAATGACTCCAAGGTTGTGTGTGATAAACAACACAGAATTGCCAAGACGTGCTTTCAGTTCGCGAATAAGCTCCAATATTTGTGCTTGAATGGTTACGTCTAATGCAGTAGTAGGTTCATCACAAATCAATAACTTGGATTGGCAAGCCAACCCCATGGAGATCATGATCCTTTGCCGCATACCTCCAGAAAGTTCATGAGGATACCTATCGATAATTCTTCTGCTATCAGCGATACCTACAGATTTTATGATTTTTGCAGATTCTTCCAAAGCAATATCCATCAGTTTAATTCTTCGTCGAACGAGAACTTTCAATTCTTCAATTTCATTTTCAATATCTTTAGTAAATTGAATTATTGGACTTAGCTGAAGTTCTAATTCATCTTTACGATCACGATTTATCCTGACGGAATCCACTTTTTGCTGCAAGGATTTAATCTGTTCGACCACTTTTGGAGGGAATGAGGATTCATCTATGCGATGTACCGTTTCAAATTCCGTTTTCAGATCCCATTTTAGACCATCTATTTCTCTGTAAAGCGAAACTTGCTGTTTTTTCAATTCATTAAGAATGTATTTCAGCTTTTGGTATTTCTCCTCATTTATGGGGACTCCCATTTTTTTTAAGCCCTTAGTGTCTTGAAATTCATATTGTTTTTCAAAGAAATCCTTGGAAACTGCTTCATATTCAGTCTTCAATTTTCGATAGTGCACTTTGGTCTGAGATTTTTTAACACTGAGTTCTTTCAGAGCTTCTTCCATGCGTAATTCCTCAATCTCATGTTTAAATTTATCTCGATTCTGCTCTACGTGATCAATATCATTATATTCTCTGACTAAATCGTTCACTTTCTCGATAGTTTGAAGGTTTTGGATATTTGAGAGAATTTTATCTCTCTTCTGTGCAAATTCCGCTTGATCGGTAATCGATATCAATTCTTCAAAATCTTGGGTGAATCGTTCGATTTTCGCTTCATTAGATTCGATAACCTTGATATATCTGATGATCCTATCTGTTCGCATTCGACTCTGATGAGAAATAAGTTCTAAATCGGCTTTTATTGCATCTCTCTTTTTAGTTTCCTTTTCAGAAAGTGCGATAATTTTGTCGTAAGGTGCCATTTCTTTCCAGAAGGATTTCAAAGCAAAAGAAAGTTCCATTAATTGACTTTGAGTTTTCTGTAATTCTTCAATTATCTTCTGTCGTTCGGATTCTTCTAATTCACCATCTTGTTCTTCTTTGATATGAATAATATCTTTCGGATTTATTTCCCGTAATAGAATTTTTATTTCTCTTTGTAGTTCTTTTATATCCATATTACGAATTTTACGGGGTGCAAGTCGGATTTTGGAATAGAAAAATTCTTTTTCACCCG
>SDNX01000007.1 GCA_004524545.1 Promethearchaeota archaeon | reverse complement strand
TTCGCCTAGCATCTCGTACATAATTATCACAGTAAATAGGGTATCTACACTTAAATAAAAATTGCCAAAATTCATAATTTATCCTACATAGTGAGTTTTTACTTACCCCGCTAGTGTGAAAATGGATGATCCTACTAACCCTTCTAGATAATTTCTATTCCCATTCCAAAGAGAAATCCTTGGATGCGGAGTACTTATCTAGAGCTTTACTTCAATTGATTAGAGAAAAAACCAAAGAATATGAGGTAGAGTTTGAATATGGAGGATTACACCAACCTGGAAATCGACCCATTATCGCTATTGGGGGTAAGGATGAAGTGTTTGTGAAAAATTACTTGATTTCAGAATTCGGTACAATTTTCGAAATTGATGACCTAAAATCGGGACTAATTCTTCGGGGCAGAATTCGAGATCCCGATACAGTAAACTTTGGGATTTTTATTGACTGCGGTATCGAAAATCCCCAAAAGGATGTGCTATATCCCCTATTCGAAATGCGTAAGCAGTTGTGTAGCGGGAAAAAGTTATCCAAAAGAGAACTTGTTAGAGCGTATGGATTTTTTGAGCATATGCCGGTATTTGTAGAACTTACTAAAGTACATCAAGATAGTAGAAAAATTGAAGGTAGACTCGCCCAGAAAACATTAGATATGTTACAGGTTTGGATCAGTGATGAATTTGAAATGCTTTTTTCTTCAGGACAAACTCGAAAACGCATAAAAAAAGCAATTAAATACACGAAACATTATCCGGATTACATCGTAATAGAACGAATGGGATTTCTTGAAACTGCAGTGTTCTTGAAACAAGGTACTTCTGCACCTGGAATTCTGGCCGATATTGGTCCTCATTTAAAAGATACCAAATTCTCTATGTTCCGACCAAAGAATGTAAAGACTCTCCTATCATCTAAAAAATCGAAAAATTAAATTATTATCCAAAGATCAAGTCAACTATCTTAGTGGTCTGGTGGGTACAACCCCAGTTTTACTATAGGTCTGAGAAATCAGGAGCCGTGGTCTAGTGGTTATGACGCCGCTCTTACACAGCGGACATCGAGAGTTCAATTCTCTCCGGCTCCATTTGATAAATTTGGCAATTAATTTCCGCCCAAAAACCCATACGGGCATTTAATTATGTTTACATTAAATTGTGTGGTTAGCTGGTTAAAAGGCCCACAAACCTTTCAGTTGACTGATATTCGCGATATATATGGGACGTATCCCACGATATCAAAATTATTTTTTCAGCATTTAGTTACTAACATTCAAAGCAGCAATCGATTTTTTGCAGAGAGCGGCCTAAAACGAATTAAAGATTCTTATAACCAGGAATTTGAAGCTCATCAGTGGATATTTCTCTGGGCAGAAGATTTCCGAGGAAGATATTTCTATATCTTATTTTCCCGTGCTTCTGAATACGGGGGGAATGGGGCCTTAGCTGCTGTTGGTCCGCCTGAATTTGCTGAATTTTTACGAGGAGAAGGAAAACCTGCAATTCTAGCGACCTTGACATTATTAAATAAACCAGATATGGTTAAATCTGTTGCAGTTGTTGTGTCTTCACCCAAAGAAGCACAAGAGGCAAAAACTCAACTAGAATCCCCTCAATTGAAGCAATTTTCTAACTGGATAGACAGCTTGAAAATTGCCCCAAATGAAAAGGGTCAATGGTTCCCTGCATATTTACCTCAATGTCCTGTCTGTAATGCACAGCTGGTTGGATTAGAGGGGTACGAAGTAGGATTTACTTCGTTAGTATGTCCACAGTGCGGTTTTTCTAAGAAAAAAGTCGCATAAATGCTATAATCCAAATTTTAATTTTTCTTTTAAGACATACTCTAAATCGATTCCTTCCATGTTACAGAATTGTAGCAGGTCGAGAAATATTTTTCCGATAGCTAAGTCCATCTGTCCATCATGTTTTTTGATGAGCGCTTCCAAATTATTGATATGCTCCTTCATCATTTCGAAATAATCCATTTCCTCTTTCTTTGGGTCGAATTTGTGTAAATTGCCTAGGAATTTCTGTATTTTACTAATTTCCATTTTTATCCCCTTTTTGTAATGTATGGTTTTGATAGTATAATTAGACGAAAATATATAATTATCAAGGACGAATAACATTTGTCGATATTAAATAAAAACAAGTGATCATATATGAATTTTTACTGCGCATTAGATTTGGGGACAACTGGTTGTCGAACTATTGTATTTGACGAAAAAGGTAAGGAGATTTCTCGTCATTATGAAGAATGGGATTCCTATTTTCCCACTCCCGTAATGGTAGAACAAGATGCAAATCATTGGTGGAATGCTCTTAAGACTACCATAAAAGTTGCTTTAAAAAAAGGAAGAATACGACCGAAAAACATCAAAAGTGTTGCAATCACAAACCAGAGAGAAACTATCGTTCCTGTAGATAAGGAAGGCAATCCTCTGCACAACGCTATTGTGTGGCAAGATCGGCGAACAAATGAGGAATGCGACTTCATTAGGGAACACGTTGGTGTGGACACGATCTATGAGAAAACAGGGTTAACTATCGATCCGTACTTTTCTTCCTCAAAAATTATGTGGATAAAAAACCACAAGCCCGAGATATATCAAAATACTTACAAGTTCATGCTGGTTCATGACTTTATAGCCATGAAACTTACTGGAAAATGGATGACGGATTACTCCAATGCTTCTCGAACCATGCTTTTCAATATAAAAGATCTGAAGTGGGATGAAGAAATTGCTTCAAAACTAGAAATAGATCTTGATAAAATGCCAGACGCAGTGGCGAGCGGTACTCAGATTGGACCAATCACAACAAAGGAGACCCTCTTCGATACAAGCACTATTGTAGTTGCAGGCGGCGGAGATCAACAATGTGCTGCATTGGGAGTTGGAGTATCCCAACCAGGACGAACAAAATGCACCACCGGAACAGGTTCATTTATCTTGGGATATCTAGATTCACCCAAGTTCGATCCAAATAAACGAGTTCTGTGCTCTTGTCACACTGTACCAGGAGCTTGGGTACAAGAAGCAAGCATTTTTACTACTGGTTCTGCCTATAGATGGGCTCGAGATGTTATGTGTGCTGGAGAGGTAGCAGATGCGAAGAAACAAAACATTGATCCATACCATATAATGAATAAACTCGCAGCTGAATCCCCAGTTGGGTCAAAAGGTTTATTATTTGTACCTCACATGGTGGGAGCAGGTGCACCACACTGGAATCCGAATGCAAGAGGAGTATTTTTGGGTTTAGCACTAGGGCATGAACGAAAAGATTTGCTTCGTGCAATTATGGAAGGCGTAGCGTATGAAGTGAGGAAAAATATTGAAGTATTCAACGAATTGGGAAGCAAAATATCTGAATTGCGCGTAACTGGAGGAGGATCCCGAAGTAATGTGTGGAATCAGATCATGGCAGATGTGTTGAATATTCCATGTGGACGTGGAGAATTAGAAGAGAGTACGGCGGTAGGAGCTGCTATCTTGGCAAGTTATGGTGTGGGAGACTATAAAAATATCGTAGACGCGGCGGAGAATATTGCGGTTATGTCTAAGAAATGGACTCCTGAACCAGAAGCTGTTGAAAAATACGAAAAATTGTATAAATTGACAAAAACTCTATATTCCCGAATAGCCGACTCAAGAATATGGGAAGATTTATTATAATTTCCTTTTTTTTTACTACTCTAAAAATAACCAAGCGAGCGGAATATCTTGAAATTTACCGCTAGGTAGGGTTCTCCGAACAGTTAAGGGTAAGATCCCGGATAATAACTCTTTCTCCGCAATTTTCATGGAATCAAGTTCTACGCTATTTCCACTGATGTCGGTTAAAATAGGTGCTCCAAGACTGATCTGAAGTGCTCGTGCTCCAATAATTCTTGCTTTCTCATATCGGCTAAGAAACACGGGTCCAACTTGAACCTTTTCCCGTATATCTTCTAATTTTTTCCGTTTGATCCTACTGTGTACCATTTTAGGGAGACCTAACAAAAGAAGTGATACTTTGCGCTTATTAATGCTTAAATTTTAATTTTTCTATTTTAGAATGACGATGATGCGAAAATTTCTTAACTTAACCAAAATAGATTAGAAAATAATCTCAAAGGGGAGTGGTCTAGTGGTTATGACGCCAGTCTCACACACTGGATATCGAGGGTTCAATTCCCTCCTTCCCTACCAAAATCTCTCATTGGAGATCTCTTTTCTCAATGGATATCGAGGGTTCATTTTCCTCCTTCCCTACTATATTCTGACATCAATTTTTGGCGAAAAATTTATCATCCTTGTTTTCTCCTCACATAATTTTTCTATACATACACTGTACATCTTTAGTAATGACGCGATAACAATGCTTCTTTAGAAGCTTCATTAATCAATATCTACGGAGTTATGATTTATGAGCGAAAATACCGAATTTTTAGATTATCCTCATCTAAAACCTAATCTTGTGAAGAAAAGGGAATATCAAGTAAACATATTCGCTTCTTGCATTGGGAAAAACTCTCTTGTGGTTCTCCCAACAGGAATGGGGAAAACTATTATCGCGCTTTTATTGGCTCTGTATACGTACTCCCAAAATCCGGACAAGAAAGTTCTCTTCCTTGCTCCCACTAAACCTTTAGTTGCACAACATCAACGATCTTTCTCAGATCTGAGTGATTTAGAAGATTGGCGACTGCCGATGTTAACCTCATTGACTCCTGAGAAACGGGAAAAGATTCTATTGGAAGCAGCAATAGCATTTCTAACCCCACAAATTCTACAGAATGATATTATTAATAATAAGGTGAATTTAGGTGATGTAGGGTTAATAATTTTCGATGAAGCGCATCGAGCAGTGGGGGATTATGCCTACACATTTATTGCTCAAAAATATCATCAAGAAAACCCGCAAGGATTAATATTAGGGATGAGTGCTTCCCCTGGAGGAAATAAAGAAAAAATACAAGATGTGTGTAACAACCTATTCATCACGAATGTAGAGATACGATCAGATGAAAGTTCCGATGTCAAGCCATTCATTCAAGATGTGCAAACAAATTGGATTCATATTAAACTACCCGATGAATATCTGCAGCCCAAGAATATCCTAGAATCTATGTTGAAAACGTATCAGAAAGAATTACACAATAGTAATTTTCTGGATCATTATGCGTTAAATAACGTCTCCCGAAAAGATTTACTTGCTGCTTCCCGAAAAATCGATTTCAAAATTCGTGATACAACAGCATCCAATGAAGAGCTGACTAATGCATTTTATTTAAAGAAAGTAGTTTCCAATTCAATTCGAGTTTCCCATATGTTAGAGTTATTAGAAGCACAAGGAATTGACCCCCTGTATAAATTTTATCAGAAAAATCTAGCTGAAATTAAAACTCCAAAAGCTTCTAAATCTCTTCGAGAATTAATGCAATCCACGCAATACAGACAAGCAATGCAATTAGTCAAGACTTTAGCGGAATCTGATTTCGTTCATCCGAAACTCCTAAAAATCCGTGATCTCCTTCAAACCCAATTTGCGGGAAATCCAGAATCCCGAGTACTCATTTTTGCAAATTTTCGAGATACAGTAGATACTATAGTAAATTTTATAAATGAGACTCAGGGTATCGTTGCTCAAAAATTCATCGGTCAACAGGCTCGCCAAAAAGGGAAAAAAACAGAAAAAGGTATGACCCAAAAAGAGCAAATTTCGATTTTAGATGAATTCCGAAACGGAGAAATCAACACGCTTGTTGCTACCAGTGTTGCCGAAGAAGGATTGGATATTGCAGAATGCGATATGGTCGTCTTTTATGATGTCATTCCCAGTGAGATACGAACCATCCAACGCCGAGGAAGAACTGGAAGGCAAAGTAAGGGAAATCTATATATTTTGATGGCGAAAGGGACTCGTGAGGAAGGATACTATTGGGCAGAGAAGAGAAGAGAAAAAGAGATGAACAAAGTACTATCAAATTATACTCATACCTCAGATTCACTCGTGGGAGATATGGAAAAAAAAGGAACTAAAAAATCAAAATCTGGAAGCATTTTAGATTTTATTCCCGAAGCAGATCAAGAACCTGAACATGAAACACCTACTCCGATAATCAAGGATGAAAACGTTGAGAAAAACACAGATTCTACCAAACCAGTAATCATTATAGATACCCGAGAAACTCAATCAGCGGTAGTACGCCATCTTGCACTGAAAGATATTAATGTCGTTCTTAAAACATTACCAGTTGGGGATTATATTCTCTCTGAAAACGTAGGTGTCGAACGAAAAACCGATTCTGATTTTGTGGATTCTTTGAAGGATGGACGCCTTTTTGATGAATTGCATAATCTTTCTCAGAATTTTTATACTCCTCTTCTTATTTTGGAAGGAAATCCGATTAACCAGTCGGGGTATTCCAAACCGGCAATATTGGGCGCATTAGCCAGCATTGTGATAAATATGAGAATTAATGTGTTGTATTCAGATTCCCCCGAGAATACTGCGGATCTTCTAGAAGCATTGTTGAAAAAAGTGCATCAAGATAAAACATCGTCCAAGAAAGTATATACGAAAAAGACTTCCACAGAGGCAGAAGCTCAAGAACAGATAGTGTCTGGTATACCAGGAATTAATTTATACAGGGCGCAGGAATTATTGACTGCTTTTTCAAACGTGGAGAATATATTCAATGCAGATGTGGAAGATATTGAAAAAGTGTCAGGGATCGGGAAGAAAACTGCAAAAAAAATACGTGAGATCGCAGAATACGATTATAATAAAGATAAAAAAAAAAAGTGAGATTATTGTTTTAGAATTCTTTGTAAGAACCGAATGAAGAAAAAGAAGTAGCCATGGGTAAATATGAAAATACAAAATATGAGTATCCACATAGAGACTAACGTCATTCCACTGATTATCATGATGAGAACTCCACTAGGTTGAAGTAAAACTAAATTTACTATAGTCGGATCTACTAGATAATCCACAAGTATACCGAAAGAGCCCACAAAAACTAACGCAATGGCTACTAAAAGTGCAACCGTAAAAATCCCTGCAAAAATTTTATCCGCTTTCTCCGCTTGCTTGGGGATATCTTCTCTTCGAACAAATAACATCTTGCTAATGAAGAAGACTAATCTGCGCGCCAATAGTAAACCCCCTGTTAGTAAGAGGAATAATATACTACCCATGGATTCAAATGCTAAGAATTTCAGAGAGAGAGTCACTGTCGTCCAAGAAGGTTGCAGAGCCCAATATTCTAGACCCCACCAAATTGCCCCATACACAATTCCGAGTACACTTACCCAAATTAGCAGATAGACTATCACTCCAAATGCAACTTGGGCCTTACTATGAAGATCACGTTCAATCTTTTCATTATCTCGCAGAATTTTTCTACCAATTAGATTAAAGAATGCAAAAAATCCATGGCTCCAGGTGAAAATTATGAAAATTAGCACCCATATTCCAGCAAATAGCATCCCGCTAAATATGGATACCCAAATTCCATAGGAAGGAAGTCCGATGAGGAAGTCATAGAATGTTTCTGTTCCCCCAGATGCTAAATTCATTAACAATTCTACTAAAATTCCAACTGTTCCAATAATTAGGAGTGCAATAGCAATTAAGAGGGTGATGGTGATAGTTTTTACGTACTTTTTATCATCAGGTGAGGAGATTTTATCAGACATTTTTCGTCGAACAACGAATAACATGCGACAAATAGTATAGCTACCTCTACTGAATAATACAAGACCTCCAATAAGAGCCAAAAATACGAGACTAGCTAATCCTCCAATGACTAAAGTAGTGGTTCCGAAATTTAACCAATTAATTTCATCTGAAAATGCTTGCATTCCATACCATGCTCCTCCAAAAGCAGCACCAAGAATGCTTATTAGGATGATAATATACAAGGTAACCCCAGTGGTCCATTCTGCAGTGTCAATTTCCGTCCTATCAATACTTGCATTGCTATCTGCAATCCATTTCAGAGTCTTTTGATATCCATTTATCCATACCCAAGTAAACACAACGACCAAGATAGTGAATACAACTAAGATGGAAGAAAACAGCATGATCAATAGTCCATTAGGAGTATCATATAGGAATGCAATGAAACTCCCACTCTCAATGACCACGAGTTCAACCAATGTGAGGACCGAACCAACTACTATCACAAAGATGGAAATTAATAGCCCCGCAGTGATGAATCGCGCAAGAAAATTGCCCTTTTCAAATTCTTCCTTGGTTATCGGAGGGTAAAGCATTTTGTGAATTAATTTTGTTCCCTTGGGATACAAAAACCACAACATTAGCACTCCTACTACTCCAACAATTCCGAAACCTCCCGCTAGAAGGATTACTAACATCTGCTTTCCATCCTGCCATAAGCTTTTAAACCATTCCCACTTTCCTGTAGGTTGAATTACGTCTAGTATTGCCCACAATCCTCCAATAAATAGAGCATAACAAGAAATGGATATAATCAGATAGAATGATATACACAGTGCTGAACGTGATTTTACGTCCTTATGTTCAGCAGAATGTACATTACTAAAATTTTCGTCAGATTCAGACATGATAGTTCACTTAGTTTATTATTAGTCAAAATGACCTATATATCCGTATAGACAAAAAATGAGAAAGATAAATTTAACTAATGAAAAATGAAACCTACTATTTAATAAGCTCTTCGCCCTTTTCCATTAAAATGAACGCTTCACGTTCCTCTCCTTCATACACAAATCCCTCGATTCGGATATATTCTTTCTCTGCTAAGCTAACAAGTTTCTCTCGCAGTTCATTCTTTGTCTTGAGCTCCATATCAAGGTTTTTTCGAGTTTGATTGAATATGATATAGATTCGGTCCAAAATCAATCGTTTTTTCTGTTCAAAAAATCCAATAATGGTTCTCTCATCGGAATCTAAATCTTGTCCTAACAATCGTTTTTCTTGAGAAAGTTTGGATTGTAATGCTTCCTCTAAACTAATGGGTTGCGTGTCAATATTCTTGTTTTTTTCGTCTTTGTGACTCATTTTACTCAAATTCTGTACGTTTATTTTATTTAATTGCTTTAATTGGACAACTAAAAGAAATTTTTGCTGTTTATTCCAAAAAACCTTTGTAATAAAATGAACGATTGCCCATGTCACAAATCACTGTAACACTAAAAAATAATCAACAAGTAGTCTTGCGACACATTCTTAAGGAGGATTTAAACGACATTTGGGACAATTACAATGATGTAATTGATGAAGGGATATATCAACCTTCCTTTTCGAAGGTAATCGACAAGTTTGAGAAGATTAGTTGGTATAATGAACTAATCGGATTCGGAAACTTATGTATAGTCGCAGTAGTACAAAAAAAAGATGAAAACATTGTAATTGGCCAATGTACGATTCATCACGATGAATGGGAGGCATCTGGACATGTTGGGCTACTTGGAATCATCATCCAGAAAAAGTTCCGTGATTTGGGCTTGGGTAGAAAACTTATGGAATTTGCCATGAACGAATCCCGTAAGAACGGAAAAAGCAAAATAGTCCTTGGAACCTTAATTTCTAATACTCGAGCGATCCAATTATATGAAAAACTTGGATTTCGGCGGATAGGTATTCGTCAAAAACAGTTTTTAATGAAAAAAAAATATATTGATGAACTACTAATGGAAAAATGGCTGGATTAGTTACGATACACAGCCGTGGAATAGATTTTTAACATTTCTAATGCCATTTTTATATCATCTTCACGTTCGGGCATTTGCGTAGCAAGTTTTTCTAGCACTACACCTACATCTTCTTCTTTGCCAATTCCAGATCGAGAAGCAAAACCTATCAATACTCTTCCAAGATCCATAGGAGTTAATTTCTCTTTCAAAAGTTCTGCATGATCTTTATACCACGTCCACATCCAAGGTTTCGTAGTTTCATTCCGAGCAGCTAATGCAATGGGTATATATCGAACATTTTTAGGCATTTTTTCCAACGTTATATCGAATACATCCTTTAAAGTTGCTTCATCACGTATTTCACCCACTGCTTGGCATAAGTACAACATTTCTTGACCTGATGTACTTGGATCGGTCAATTTAGCAAAGAATAGGTCTTTAGACTTTTTATCATAAGCTGCAATTGCCCGGTACACGGTACTGAGAATATCAGGGTGGATAGCTTCGTCTTTCTTGAATGCTTCATACTTCTTCTTGATAAAATCAGTAACCATCTTTGACCCATATTTGAATGCTGACCAAAGCAAACTGCTTCGCAAACGTGAAGTTTCTAAACTGTCATCTTCTTTTGGTTCCAATCCATTCTTTTCAAGATAATTATCAAACATTGCTTTTCCAATTTCTGCAATACGAGAGCGTTTTGAATCTAAGAAGAAATACAACGAGTCTAAACCAGCTGCGATGTCCCGGAGACTTAAATAACTTTCTTCGTGGGTATAATATTTCTGCAAATAATCCAGATATTGTTCTACAGTGTATGTTCCTCGTAGAACAAAATTATACATATCACTTTGAATACCATAAACGTCAAGATGGTGAAGTTTCTTTTCTTTAATGAGTGATCCTAGTTTCTCTAAATTTTCATCTGAGTACAATACCCGATAGAATCCTTTTTGCTCTGCATTAAGTTTGTAAGCCACGGTATTTACCGGTAGAGTTATTTCCATTGATTTTTCTTTGAGTACAACTTTTTCGCTTACTTGGGTTCCATCCTGAAGAAAAATTGTATAAGAAATGGGTAACAACCAAAGAGTTTCCGATTCATGTTCAAGGAACGTGAATCGGGACTGCTCAATTTTTAATAGGCTTCCTTCTCGGTGGGCAGTTACATAGGGATAACCTTCTTGGTGTACCCAAGACTTCGCGAATTCCGTAATAGGTTCTCCCGTAGCTTCTTCAAAAGTTTCCCAGAATTGAGCAGTATTGGAAATGTCAAATTGGAATTTTTCCATGTAACTCTTAATTCCAAGTTTGAATTTTTCTTCTCCCAAATAATCGCTTAACACTCTAATGACTGAAGCTCCTTTATCATAGATAATAGGAGCGGTTGCAGAGTTAATATCAATGGGTTTTCCCCCTGGGAGTTCAATAGGAAAAGTATTGATCAATGAATCGCGCATTAAAGCACTGGCTGTAGAATCAAAAATAAAGTCGTCCCAGATGTTCCATTCAGGATAAATACGGTCTGTGACTACTCGTTCAAAATATGAGGCAAAACTTTCATTTAGCCATACATAAGGCCAGTCAGCAGGTGAAACTAAATTACCAAACCACATATGTGCATTTTCATGACAAATTACAATTACAATTTGAGTTTTGGATGATTTTGAAGTTTTTCCTGGATATACTAGAATAAGAGGTTCACGATAAGTTACTGCCCCATAATTTTCCATAGCCCCAAATTGGAAATCTTTTACTGCAATATTGTCCATTTTTGAGATTGGAAAGGGGATTCCTGTCAACTCTTCGAGTATTTCAATAGATTTTCTACTTATTTCTAAACCAAGTTCTCCTTTATGTGCATGTCCTGGAGTAGTATATACTCTGTAGGTAATTGTATCACTTTTTGATTCAATATATTCAAACTCACCAATACCAAAATATAACAAATAGGTACACATTTTAGGAGTTTGTTCGAATTTCACTAATTTTTTACCATTTTCTAGTTTAATTTCCTCGGAGACTGCCGTATTCGAAATACCTGTTAAATTTTCATTAATAACATATTCGATATCAAAGGGGGTTTTATATTTCGGTTCATCAAAGCAAGGGAATGCCCAACGAGCATATCTTTCTTCAAATTGAGTAGTTCCGATATATTTAGTTCCTTCTTGCCCCTCGATAACATAACTGCTTCTATAAAATCCCAACAGCTTATCGTTAAGTTCTCCTTTGAACTGGATTTTTAACTCAAAATCCCCTTGCACTCCTTGGGGATATTTTATGACAAGTTCTTCTTTATCATCATCATAGTCAAAATCACAAGCAACATAATCTTCTCCCTTCTTTATCTTGCATGATAGAATATTGAGAGTTTTTGCATTCAGCACGATTTTCTTTATGATTTCTTCAGAATGTATCTTAATTTGGGTGATTCCTGAAAATACAAATGTTTCGAGATCCGGTTCCAAATGAAGAAAATAGTGTTTTGGTTCCATTTTATTCACAATCAGTTTGATAGTTCAAAATGTACCTTCCTATACAAAAAAGTTTCCCAAATGAATGACAAAAATACCTAATGAAACATCTTATTGACTTTGCTTCTGTTGTATTTGAGTATACCAGTTTCTAAAGAGTAATCATTTTATGTGAAAAATGCAAAATCACAACATGGATTCAGTTCTGATTGCATTTTTATTAGTATCAATTGCGGGTTTAAGTACGGGAATAGGAAGTTTAATCGCGTATATGATCAAAAAACCAAGGCTTGGATTTCTATCTTTTACATTAGGTCTATCAGGAGGCGTTATGACATACGTTTCTTTTGTAGAATTACTTCCACAAGCTATTGATGCAATTAATTATAATTGGGGTGTTATTGTTTTTTTCATTGGAGTTGCCTTCATGTTTCTACTCGATCAAGTAATTCCTGAGAAAGTCGAGAATCCACATCATATTGTTGCCGTTATGGAGAAGGAAACCGAGAAGAAGGGGAACGAATTTGAACTGGAAGAGGATAAAAAAGGCATCCATGAAAAAGATAGGAAAGGTTTAATGAAAACGGGACTTGTGACTGCGTTAGCCATCGCCATTCATAATTTCCCTGAAGGCTTAGCCACATTCGGAGCTGCACTTTCTGATACCTCACTTGGGGTTCTCCTAACCATTGCAATTGCTATTCACAATATACCAGAGGGAATATCGGTATCCATTCCAGTATTTTATGCTACAGGAAATAAGAGAAAGGCTTTTTGGTATAGTTTTCTATCGGGATTAGCAGAACCATTTGGTGCGTCAATCGGATATTTAATTCTCTTTTCGTTCTTAAATGACCAAATAATCGGTGGAATGCTTGGGTTTATCGCTGGAGTTATGGTATATATTTCACTGGACGAGATTCTTCCTACTGCTCAAAAATATGATAAAAAAGGGCATCTTACCATAATTGGTATAATGGTTGGGATGGTAGTCATGGCTGCAAGCTTGATTTTGCTCAACCTTTAACCACCAGAATTCAGAAAAACAATTGTAATTCCAATTACCAGCATTCCAAGTGTAAACCCGATAATCATGGTATGCTTATACTCAATTGATTTTGCGGTAGGGATTAACACATCAACCGATATATAAATCATTATTCCTGCTGTTAATGCAAGCATGAAATTAAGTACCATTTGACCTGCTGGACCCTGGATAAATGGCAATAAAATACCGTACGCAATCAATCCGCCGACTGGTTCTGCAAGTCCACTTATAAATGCGTAAAAAACAGCTTTCTTCTTGTTTTTTGTAGCCAAATAAATAGGGATCGCAACTGATATCCCCTCAGGGATGTTATGCATGGCAGTTGCAATTGCAATTTCAACTCCAAGTTTTGGATCGAGCAGAGTGGACGAGAATGTAGCTAAACCTTCTGGTAGATTATGTAGAAATAGCGCTAAGACTGTAAGGATTCCCAATTTCATGTATTTCTCCTCATCTATACAATACATTTGCTTACATTCCTTACCTCCTCTTCTGGCTCTTCCTCCCCGCTTGAAGTGTTTGTGACCACGATGATGTTCTTTTCTAACAGAGGTTTGAAGAATTGGTTCACCCTCCTCATTATGAACTATAGTTCCGTTAAAAATGTGTTCATGAACGTTTTTATCTTCAGGAAGCAGCATATCAAAGATAAATCCAATTCCTAATCCGATACCTAAAAATAATAGAGCATAGCCTTGTTGTGTACTTTCCCAAGCAGGAATAAACATTTCCACAAAGGACAAGAAAACCATAACTCCTCCAGATGTTGCTAGAATAAAAGATACGAAGCGAGGACTCGGTTTCCTATTAATTATGCCCAGAAACGCACCAATAGTGGTAGATAATCCGGCTATTGATGTCAAAATTAGAGCAGTCCAAACTTCTTTCATTCATAACACCTCAAGTTCACTTTCCCGTTTATGAAAATACCAAGGCACTTAATGAGTTTACGTCTTAAAAACCTAGCTTAAGCTAATAATTCAAAAAACCTCAAACAGAATTTTATTCAAATTCAATTGTACTGGGAGGTTTATTGCTAATATCATATACAACTCGATTAATCCCTCTCACTTCATTAATAATACGTGACGATATTGACTCCAATACATTCCAATCCAGTTTTGCAAAATTTGCGGTCATCGCATCGATTGATTGAACTACACGAACCACACATACTGATTCATAGGTTCGAGCATCTCCCATAACTCCTACAGTTTTAACTGGAAGGAATACACCAAAATATTGCCAAAGAGTCTCTTGGAGCCCCGGAACCTTCTCGATTTCTTCTCTAATAATTAGATCTGCTTTTTTTAATATCGACAGGTTTTCTTCCGTGATTTCTCCGATGCATCGAACTGCTAAACCAGGACCGGGGAATGGTTGTCTATTTACTAGATCTTCTGGTAATAAATTTTTACCAATTCTGCGGACTTCATCCTTATACAAATCCCGAAGAGGTTCAATGACCTTTAATTTCATATTTTCGGGAAGAATTACATTGTGATGCGATTTAATTTTGCTGCTTGCTGCAGATGTAGCGGAGCTTTCCACGCGATCAGGATATATAGTTCCTTGCGCAAGGTAGGTGATATCGGGGAAATTTTCTTTTAGTTCAGCAGCTTTTTGATCAAATACGTCAATAAAAGTTGTAGCAATGATTTTCCGTTTCTCTTCGGGATCAATTACTCCTTTCAACTTTTCTAAAAAGAGTTTACTTGCGTCCACATAATGAAAATTCTTGAAATGCAATTTATCTTTGAACGTGTGCACGATCTCTCTCTCTTCATTTTCTCTAAGCAGTCCATTATTTACAAAAACGGGATGAACACGTTCATGTATCGCTTCTTGAAGTAATCGGGCAGTAACGGAAGAATCTACTCCTCCGGAAAGTCCTAATAATACACTTTCGTCTTTTACTTCTCTTTGAATTTCTTTAATAGATTGAGAAGTCCAATCATCCATTTTCCATGTTTTAAAGGCATTACATATAGAAAATAGGAAGTTCGAAAGGATGATATTTCCAGATTTTGTGTGCACTACTTCAGGGTGAAATTGTAAACCATATATTTTGCTTTCTACATTCCCATATGCAGCAATAGGACAGTTATTAGTGCGTGCATATACTTCGTATCCTTCTGGAAGGGATTCAACCTGATCTCCATGAGACATCCATACAATTTCTTCGGGATTCAATCCTTCTAAGATATTCCGGGGACTAATCACTGTTAAAGAAGTTTTCCCAAACTCTTTATTATCTTCATTTCTTACCACTCCTCCCTTTAATTGAGCGATCAACTGATGCCCATAACACAATCCTAAAACGGGGATATTTTGAGAAGTGAAATAATCTAAAATCTCATTCTTCATTTGGGGAGCGTTGGGATCATATACGCTTGAAGGTCCTCCAGAAAGGATTACCCCTTTAATATTGGAAAATTCTTTAATCTGTGATACCACGATATTAAATGGTCGAATTTCCGAATATACTCCTAAATCTCTAACTCGACGGCTTATTAAGTGAGCAAGTTGTGATCCAAAATCCAAAATAAGAACGAGGTCTTTCTTCATGGATGTTATAATGGAACCTCTAAAAAAAAATTTGTGAATTATAAGACTGCCTTAGTAATTTCATTTTTAAATTGGTCGAGTGAATCTTTGTATTCATCGATTAACTCGAGTTTTGGACTGATCAAGACAATAATCAAGTTTTGCGCAAACTCTTCTAAAAATAAATATCCATTACCCAAAAGGCAAGTAATTTTCTGAAGACCTGCAAGTTCTAAATCATCAGCTAAGCCTCCCAATTGATGCCAGACTTTGTTAAAAGTACCTACTAAAACTTCACTATCAAATAGGCTGGATGAACTACAAATTGCAAATCCCGTTCTTTTTTCTAATACCACCAAATTGTAAACTCCCATTTTTTCTTTGAGAGTCTGGGCTAGAATATTCAAAGTTTTACTTTTTGGGATCAAAGATTTAAAAATTTGCTCCCATGCATGGAAAATGGTATTATTTCGAACGGTTGTGGGAATAACCTGGATAGAGAGTCGAGATCCGTTTATGCTATTTTCAATGAAGTCGGACATTCCTTGAAAATCATCCACTTTACTCGCTAAGTCCGTTTTATGAAGTAAGCAAAATATTTTCCCCTCAGGAGCATATAATGACATCTGACTTGCTGCCCAAGCAAATTTATTAACCGAATCATGGAGGGATTCTGGATCAGAAGCATCAATCACATAAACTAGTGCAGAAGTTGAGGGGAATAACTCTTCTGGAATATTTTGATACTCCTTAAAGTCTTGATGGGTTCCTGCAAAATCCATAATGTATAATTTGAAATCTTTTAAAGAGTTCACCGTTTGTTCATATTGTTGAATTCCTTCAGTAGGGGTCACAGCTTTTAGATCCCACCATTTTTTATGCTCGAAAACAACTCGATACATAGAGGTTTTTCCCACCCCTGACAAACCCATCATGATGATTTTCTTATCTTTCATTTCTGTTAAGTTCATCATGGATTTAATAGTACTTTTCTTCTGTTTTGATTTTTTATTCTCAAATTTATATATCTGACCACTATGTAGGTTGATAAAATTCTGTAAACGATTATCTGGGATAGATAAATTCTCTCGTTCTAAGAATTGCCGCATTATCTCTTCAAGAGATCCCTCTTTTTCAAGAATAAATTGATGCATGACATGAATTCCTTTAATATACTCAACTATGATAGTAGATCCATTATAAGAATCATCTAATTGGTAGATTTTCATGTTCCAGCTTGTTCCGGGGATCCGTATCGAACTTTCCATAGCTCACTCGCCTTCATCCCATCTTATTATTCGATGAATCACTAGATTTTAGGTTAGAAGTCCCTTAATGATTTTTGTCTTGGATCCATTCAATTCCTCTATCAGTAGGAAAATGGAAATTATTTAAATAAAATACGGACAAATGATTAATGGTACTAAACTAAAAAGGATCCAATAGCCCAAAATATAATCCAAAAATGGTGGTACGTTATATAAATTAGCGGAAGAGTAGAATTGGGAAAGGGATGGGTTTTCTATTATGATTAAATTGAAAATTGTTATCGGGGGTTCGAAAGGAGTTGGCAAGACTTCTTTGATTCGTCGTGCGGTGGATGATCGGTTCGATTCAGATACTTTGAGCACTATAGGAGTAGAATTTGAAGTAAAAACCGTCACAGTTACGGATACATCCATTTCATCAGGTCCAGTACCAGTTCAATTCAGTATCTGGGATTTTGCAGGAGAAAATAAATTTCGGCAGCTATTTCCCGCATATTGCTCCGGTGCTAGCGCTGCTCTTATTCTTTTTGATATTACCGATCCAAATAGTTTCCAAGATTTAGAAAACTGGTATACCCTTATCAAAGGTGCCGAAAACGATATAATTACCTGTCTAATTGCTTCCAAAGTCGATTTAGTTGATCAACGAAAGATTTCAACTAAACAAGCTCTTCGATATAAAAAGAAGAAAAAAATTGAATACTATGTTGAGACCTCCGCAAAAGAGGGTTTAGGAATTCAAGAAGCATTTGATGAAATTGCGAAAATGCTTGTAAAACGTTCATTGCAAACATGTCCTCATTGTGGTCAGAAATATAGTAAAAACTTAGTTTTATGTACCAATTGTGGAAAAGCTCCTACTAATAACTCGTAACCTGGTGAACAATATCCAAAAAATCATTCAAGAAGACATAACTGAGATTAATAAACGTCTTCAACAACGAGGTATTTCTTATAATGATAAAACTGTGTTGGTGACTGGTGGAGCTGGATTTTTAGGCTCATGGGTGTGCGATGTTTTGATTTCTCAAGGTGCAAAGGTCATCTGCATGGATAACTTCTCAAGCGGGAAACCCAAAAATATTGAGCATATCTATAATCATCCAAATTTTCGATTCATCAGTCATGATATTGCGACCCCAATTTATTTCGGAAAAGTACACCCTCATGCCTTTAGCGTTCCTGATGTAAAACGTATCGATCTTGTAATGCATATGGCTTCACGGGCATCTCCATTTGAGTTCGAAAGACATCCCATATCAATTTTAAAGTCAAATACGATCGGCACCTTTAATGCACTGGGTATAGCAAATTTGAACAATGCTGATTTTTTCTATACTTCTACCAGTGAAGTATATGGAAATCCCCCTGCGGATGCCGTACCAACATCAGAAGATTATTTTGGAAATGTGAATCCAATTGGTCCTCGTTCTTGTTATGATGAATCCAAGCGTGCGGGGGAAGCGTTTGTGATGGCATATATTCTTGAATACCAGATTAATGCTTGGGTGGTAAGAATATTTAATACCTACGGCCCTCGTATTCGCTGGGGTAAAACTTTTGGAAGAGTTGTTCCAAATTTCATCCATCAAGCATTACAAGATCACGATATCACAATTTTTGGAGATGGCAAACAAACTCGTTCCTATACTTACATTGTGGATGAGATAGAAGCTATTTTAACAGATATTTCTACGCCAGAAGCGAAAGGAACCGTAATCAATATCGGTAACAATATTGAGACCACAGTAGTCGAGCTAGCAGAATTGATCATTGAATTAACAAATTCTAATTCCAAAATTATACACCAACCCTTACCAATAGATGACCCTGTTCGACGTCAACCTGCATTAAAACGAGCTAATGAAATATTAAAATGGAAACCGCAAATCCAGCTAAAAAAGGGATTAAAACGAACAATTGAATGGTTTAAAACAATTGTCGATGAGAATTGATATTATTCTTTCGCGCTTATCTTTATATCTTTAATTTTAATATATGGGACGTAATTTGACCCTCTACGATAGATTTCTTTTCCAATTCCAGCTATATTTTTATAAATCTCAAAGAAATTTAACCCTACAGTGCTTTCTCGCAACGCATTTTTAACAACTCCATCTTCAATTAAAAAACCAGAAGCGATTAAACCAGAAAATTCCCCAGTAACAATATTTGGTTGGTCATATGAAGCTTCCAAAAGAATTCCTTTCTTCACTCCTTTAACCATAGCATCTAAATTTTCATTTCCTGGCATAATTTGAAGATTTGATGGGCTAATCCCCACAGATGTTGAGTGAAGTCCTCTAGATCCATGTCCTGTACTCGCTGCTTCAAATAAATTTCCGGTGTACACATTGTGTAGGTAGGAATTCAAAACTCCTTTTTCAATTATCTTCAATGGTTTTGTTGGAGTGCCTTCCATGTCCCATGCCGAAGTCGCAATTCCCCCTTTCAGCCACGGATCATCTCGAATTTCCAACTGATCCGATGCGATCTTTTTATCCAGCTGATTTCTCATAAAACTTCGCTTCTCATAGATATTTTGTGCATTTATTGCTGCTGCAATGGTTCTATTGAATAATAATACCACCGCTTGGGGGCTTAGTATAACGGGATAAGAATCTGTTGAAATTTTTGATTTTTTCAATCCCATCCTTGCTTTTTCATATGCCGATTCAAAAATTTCTTCAGGATTAACTTCTGAGAAATAGTTATAGATTTGGCCCTCATATCCATTTGAATTTTCTTTATTCCCTTTTATGACATCTTCCATAGTGATTTCTGAAGATATGGAAATGGAGGACTCCTTATCATGAAGATTTACTCCATTTGAGTTTAATAAAGAATAAGTGATATCCGAAAAGGAAAAATTTCCTGATACTGAAACAATACGTTCATCTTTAAACTTTATATTCATAAATGAATCCACGATATCGCTTGTATCTTCAATTGATAGGTTTTTTACGACTGCATCATAAGGTGTTTGAATATTTGGATACTTCTCTGCAGGTTTTGCAAGACCTTTAAAATCGTGGTTCGGTAAAGATCCTTTCATGAGCGACACGGTGTTCTCAATTGAGGTTTGAATGAAAGGTAACGACATTTTTGTGATAGTTACGCTTCCCGTTTTTCCTTGTTCGCCTAATATCCGAATACTTATAGCCTGGTGTGCCGAGGTCTCTGTAGTTTTTAAAAATCCTTTTTCAATAGAAATTGAAGAACTTTGAACAGCTCCTCCTATAATATCCCATGATTTCACACCTGGGAATGTAGAACAATAGTCCCCAGCTTTTTCGACGATTTCTTGAATTTTTTCAATCATTTCCGTTATTGACCTCCAATGACGACATCATTGATTCGAACATAAGGAGATCCCGAACTAACCGGAGCTCCTTGGTAGGATTTTCCACAAGTTCCATCATCACTATATTTAGTGTTTCCAATAGCGGATATATTATTTAGAATATCCAACATCATCCCTGCTAATGCTGCATCCCGTAATAATTGGACTTTTTCTCCATTTCTAATCTCCCACGCACGTGCCATCTTGAACATAAATTGCCCAATCGAGGGTTCTGTATACCCATAATTCCAAGATACACATAGTATCCCATTTTTCAAGTCTTCCATCAATTCTTCTAATGTCCAATCACTTGGTTCAATATATGTATTCCGCATTCTTACAATAGGAATCGATGTAAAAGATTCAGCTCTACCATTTCCCGTAGGTTCTAAACCCATTTTGCTTGCAGTTTCCCTGCTGTGCATAAATTCCTTTAAAATTCCATTTTCTATTAATTGAACTTTCTTTGCCTCGATCCCCTCGGAATCGTACTTCAAGAATCCATAATCTCCATTTGAACCAGGTTCATCTATCACATTTATTATGTCTTTGCCCATTTGAACACCAATTTTATCGGATAACACGCTTTCTCTTGATAAGACTCCATCAGCTTCGCATGCATGACCGAATGCCTCATGTATGAAGGTGCCTGCCAGAAATGGGTCTGCAATGATGTTATATTGACCCGCTTTAACCGATTTAGCGCTTAAGTTCTCGATTGATTCCTTAGCGGCATCTAAACCGAGAGAATTAGCGTGCTCAACAATTTCAAAGCCCCCAGTAATTCCTTTTGACTTTCGGGCTTCCTGCAGATTTGTTCCTTCTTTGGAATTGATTAAGATCATAACACGTGAGGCACTTTCGGTTTTGTCTATTACACGATCATCAGAAGTGTGGATAATTTCATGCGATACGTTATCAATATAATATGAATTTGAATTAGATATCCTGGAATCATATCCTATTGCTGCCTTATCTTGATTTAATAAAAATTGAATTTTATCCTCATTACTTACATCAAATAGATTTTTCTTTTGGGGTTGAACGTAGGACACCTTTATCGGATCCAATGGATTAATTCGGAATTTTTCTTCCGCTTTAGTGCTACTCCATCTTGCTAATTTCGCGGAATTTTCGAAAATTCGGTCCAATTCTGAAAGAGAAATTTCATTACTGGAAGCAAATCCATACCCTCCATCTACAAAAGTTTGAACTGAAAATCCATATGTATTTGTACTCTTATTTTCTTTCATTTTTCCTTTATTAATGTGAATTAAGGTTGAAGATTTCACATTGAATCGGGTGTTAAAATAATCTATATTCCATTTTTTCTGCAATTTTTGAAGACGCTTCTGGAAAAGATCATCTACTGGAAGGTCAAGGATGGATTCTGATGCCATAATACATACCTAATCATTGTCCACCTCTTCAAGAATTGATTTAATATCCGTGATCTCATGCATGTCGACGTTATGTTCCTTGATTTGTTGCACAATTTGAACGGCTTTATGGATATCACTAGAATGCGCATAAATAATCACACGCTGTGGATCGATTAGTTTTTTACATTTTAAGTTGGGACATTTACGTGATTTTTGTCCTTCTTTTATATATTGAACCAATCCGCATTTTGGACAAACAATTATCAAATAATGTGGAATTATTCTTTGCATTAAACTTTCTTGATGATGTAGACTTTATAAAACAAAACACTGCACGAAAAATATAATTTGTGTTAAGCGTTAGTTTACATATATCATGGTATTACACCCCATCGAATATCGATATTTTACAGAAGAAATGAAAGAAATCTTCTCCCAGAATAACAAGTTTGCGAATTGGATGAAGGTTGAGGCAGCTCTAGCCCAAGCCCATGCTATATACGGCACAATTCCTCAATCGGCTGCAGATGAGATCTTGAAAAAAGCCACCATTGAATATGTCTCTATCGAGAGAATCCATGAAATTGAAAAAGAAATCGATCATGATTTAATGGCTATGGTTCGTGCAGTATCAGAAGTGTGTGAGGGAGATGCAGGTAATTATGTGCATTTATCTGCGACTTCTTATGATACAGAAGATACAGCAAATGCTATGATCTTAACTCAAGCAACAAATGTCATCTTGAAGAACGTTAAGAGTGTATTGTCGGTATTGCTTGAACAAGCACAAAAGCACAAAAAATTAGTATGTGTAGGTCGCACCCATGGTCAACATGCATTACCTACGACATATGGCATGAGATTTGGAGTTTGGGCTGCAGAATTTGGGAGACATATTGATAGATTAAACGAACTACTCCCCCGAATATCTGTCGGTAAAATGTCAGGTGCTGTAGGAACTATGGCAAGTTTCGGAGACAATGGTATCCAAATCCAGAATAAGGTTATGGAACTTCTCCACCTTAATTCTGTTCTAATTGCGAATCAAGTAGTTCAAAGAGACCGTTATGCAGAACTGATACTTGTCTTATCCATAATTGCAGGGACAATTGATAAAGTTGCACGACATCTTCGGGTATTACAAAGAAATGAAATTGCTGAAACCTTTGAACCTTTTAAGAAAAAACAAGTAGGAAGTTCTACGATGCCTCAGAAGCGAAACCCTCATAAACTAGAACGGTTATGCGGATTAAGCCGAGTGATTAAATCGAATGTATATATTGCTTTAGAAAATATCACTCTCGAAGATGAACGAGATATTTCGAATAGCGGTTCTGAGCGCGTTATGTTCCCGGAAACCTTTGTATTATTGGATTATATGCTTGTTCAGCTTCGTTCGATTCTCAAAGGGTTAGAATTGGATTTTGATAATATTGAAAAAAACTTGAATTTATCGGATGGTGCAATTTTATCCGAAAGAATAATGATTGAACTGGTCGGTAAAGGAATTGGAAGACAAGATGCCCATGAACTCCTCCGAACCGCCGTAATTGATTCCAGAACGATGAAAAAATCCATCCGTGAGGTTTTTAATTCACACCCTGTCATATCCTCACACTTCTCCTCCCAAGAAATTGATGAATTGCTTAATCCGCGGAATTATATTGGCAGTGCAGTGGAGCAAGTAGAGAATTTAGTAAAAATTCTAAAAACCAAATATTTCTAATTGTGTAAAAGGCAAAGAGTATGAAAAAATCCGATGTTTATGAGAAATTAGGTGTATCAGCTTCCAAGGATGAGGTTCACAAAGCCTTAAAAGGTCAAGATGAGGGAGAGTATCCGGGTGCATTCTGTAAAATACTACCTGATATCAGTGGTGATCCTAACTATTGCTCCATTTTCCATTCGGATTCGGCAGGAACTAAAGCAAATCTAGCATATATGATGTATAAAGAAACTGGAAAGTTATCATACTTTAAGGGAATTGTTCAAGATGCAATAGTAATGAATGTGGATGACGTTTTATGTGTAGGTGTTGCTGGAAACGTTCTCATATCTGATACGATAAGTAGAAATAAAAGAATAATATCAGGAGACGTACTTTCAGTTCTAATTAATCATCATATTGCATATAGCAAATGGTTATCTGAACAAGGATTCATAATAAATTTAGCTGGGGGAGAAACAGAGGATGTTGGAGATATATGTCGTACATTAGAAGTCGGAGTTTCTTTATTTGCACGTATGAAAAGATCGCAAGTTATCGATGCGAGTCATGTACAAAAGGGAGATGTAATCATCGGTTTAGCTAGTTATGGACAAGCATCGTATGAAGACGTCTATAATAGCGGTATTTCAAGCAATGGATTGACTCTCGCCAGACATGGAACATTAGCACATAAATATTACGCTAAATATCCCGAATGTTATGACCCCGGAATTGATGAGGCCCTAGTGTTTCATGGAAAACACGATTTGTTGGAAAATCTTCCTGGAACCGATTTAACAATTGGAGAAGCAATACTTTCACCAACACGAACCTACTCTCCGATTTTAGTCAAAATTTTGAAGCAATATCACTCCCAAATTCATGGGATTTATAATAACACCGGTGGAGGGCAGACCAAATGCCTTAATTTTGGACATAAACTGCGGTATGTCAAAGATAATATGTTTGAAATCCCACCAGTGTTCAAAATGATCCAAGCCTCATCGGGTGTCACTTGGGAAGAAATGCACCAAGTTTTTAATATGGGTCACCGCTTGGAAATAATCGTCCCAAAGGAACAATCTCAAAATATTATCGACATTTCAAATTCTTTCGATGTTCCCGCAAAAATAATTGGTCATGTAGAGTCATCTCAAGCTCCAGAAGGAAAAAATGAATTACATATTCATTCCTCCAAAGGAGAATTTCAGTTTATAAAAAAGTCGGGATAAATGTTTAGGAATTAATTTATGTTACATACTAAATTAGTAAAGTAAAAGGTAACGCACATGTCAGATCCAATTCATGATGATCCATACGATGAATACAATTTTCCCGAGGAAGAACGAAGCTATTCCCGACATATTGCAACACGTCGATTCTATACATTTTTAGAAACCTTTTTGGTAATGCTAATTAGTTTTTTACTATGGATTGGTGCGACCAAATTAGTCAATCTTCTACCTGAAACGGGCAATCCCTTTCGAGAATTATTCATATATGGTTTCAGTGTAGTATATCTTATGGTAGCTGTAATCTTAGCACTAACTTTTGTGCAATCTGTATTTCATAAAAGTAGCTTACCGATGGTTAAGTCAGATCCCCCTTTAAAAGAAACTTTTTCACTATTTACATTTAAAAAATTTGGTATGCAACTCTTTTTTGCACTATTATTGCTATTTCTAGTATATATCCCCTTAGATTTCATCACATACACAATCCCCGGCAGTCTAGAGTTTTCTCAAAAATCGCTGGGAAACCAAGGTGTAAATGTTTATCTATCGTTCACGAATTTTGGTCCTTTTATTGTCTATGGAGTTTTATTGCATTTAATGGTAGGAATTCGAGAAGAACTTTTTTTCCGCGGTTATATGACAATACGATCGGAAAAGTACGTCAACGGGGGCTCTGCAGTAGTTATTAGTTCTATTTTTTTTGGTTTCTCACATCTGGGGTATCTCGTTAATGGATTAATAGTTGGTACGGTTAATTTAGCTCAAGATCTACTCCCTGCGATATTATGGACACTGGGAGCGTTTTTTGTGGGATCTGTATCTGCAGTTTTCATCATTAAAAAACGAATGATCTGGCCAATTATTATCGCTCATGCTCTAAACAATGTGATCTCTTCTTCCGTTCTTTGGTTAAATGGAGTAAACAATGTCAACTTTTGGGATCTCGCAAAATGGTTGTATTTACCCTTTTTAGGAGTATCCCTTATATTTGCTGCAATATTTTTCCATGAGGTGAAAAATGGAATAAAATCATATTTTGGGGCTTTTCAATCCTATAAAGAGGCAATACCAGACAGTAAACCACGTGGAAAAGCAGTGCTTGCTGATATTATTTTTGGATTGGTATTTTGGACACTTGGATTATTTGTTCCATTTTAGGGATAGATGTGATAATTATGGAAATTGGCATTATATCAGATACTCATATCAAATCCAATATGGACTATTCAGGATTATATCGTCGAGTTCAAGAAGCATTTGTAGATGTGGAACTTATATTGCATGCTGGGGATATATCTACCATTAAATTTATTACTGACCTTGAGAAAATAGCACAAGTTGAAGCAGTTGTTGGGAATGTAGATGATTCTACGATCCATGAGCGATATACGCCCTTTAGTAAAATTGAAATTATGGGGAAAAAAATTGGATTAATGCATGAAATACCCTCATTTTCATTTATTAAACAAGAAAATATTGACATCATGGTTACAGGACACACTCATATTCCCTCTATCAAGGAATATTTCGAATTGGATCACGGATTTTTGCATCTAAATCCTGGATCTCCTCTACAACCCCGAGCACCTCCATTGAATGCTCGCTATCAAGTCCAACGTAACCCAATGCCAACAGTAATGATTTTAAATATTGATGAGGAGATATCTTCTGCCTATATTATAACTCTTCGATAGCAATCGAAAGTTAAATAAAACTTACTTAAGATAATTATATACAAACAAAATATATATGAATAAATAGTGGTTCCAAAATTATGACAACAGCAAAACTGATGGAAATCTTAAAACAGCTTAATGAGAATGGGTATCAAGTATGCATCTTTGCATTAAAAGATGGTTTACCAATTGCATCGAAAAAAATTCCAGAATGCACCTATAATGAGAAAATGGTTTCTGCAATGGGTGCGATGTTGTCAGAAGGTGCTGAACGCGCAAAGGAAGACATGGGTTTGGCGGATTTAGAATACTTTAAGACAATTTATGGAAATGCATGCATTGTCTGTCAAAATATTAAAACATCAACAGGACAAGTATATCTGCTTATTGGGTTAACTGATAAACCAGAAAACGATGATGTGGACAAATACAATGAGAAATTATTTGATTGGGCAATAGAAAATGCGTTACCTGTTCTTGAGGAATTATCAAATCTTTAAATTGTTTATAAATTCTGTAATAATAGCTCCCACTTGATTTTCTTTCCCATTGTAGAAATGATCCGTAGATATAGACACAAATTTTGTTTTATGGGTGAAATTCGGGAGTAATTGTTTAATACGTGAAATAGGGATTACATCATCGAATTCACCATGAATAAATAATATGGGAATACCAACATCAAATTCAGGTGATAAATGTGGTACAAATCCTGACGGATAGGAGATCAGACACATGCAAATTAGTTCACCCAATTCTTTCATAGCGGAAAGGCTAATCAACGCTCCATATGAATATCCAATTATAATAATTTGAGTCAAATGTAGAATATTTCGCGTATAATTGCACACTCCAATCAAATCCTCCTTCTCTTGCGTTCCATCTCCCATAGATCCTGTTGATTTACCCACACCACGAAAATTAAAGGTGACACACGGAAATCCTTCTTTTACTAATTGATTTCGTACTCCTATGACCACATTGTTTTGCATATTCCCTCCCCATTGGGAATACGGATGAGTTATTATGCATGCAATTGAGCCCTTTTCTTTTTCCCTTGATGCATAAAGACTTGCTTGGATACGCACCTCATCTGATACTTTCACCATGAAATCAGTCTTGTGCATAATCTTTTTTGAGTGGTCGATTTATATTATTGTATCGCAAGTGAGGTTACACCAAATGCCTATGGTTTCATTACAATTATCTGATGATACTTTACAGAAATTTGATAAAGTCCAACGAGAATCTGGATATTTATCGAGAAGCGAAGCGTTACGAGATGCAATTTTAAAATTTATTGGGGAACAAGAGCAAAAACAAGATACTTCGGAAATAAAACGCTCAATTGTAACAGTCGTGTATAAATCTGATCCGACCAAAATGGAGATGTTCTCAAGCATCGAACAGCGTTTCGATGATATCGTAAAAACATTCACAGAATATATGATGAAGGATCAAATACTGCGAATTTATGTAATCATTGGTAAATTGTCCCGGATTAATGATTTCACCGAATCCTTTAACAAAATAAAGGACACTATGATTGATTCCCTATTCATCTAATCATTGATAATTTCCAAAGAAATGTCAATTTTTTGGCTTGGGTGAAATGTGATTTGACTTGTACTGATAATATTCACACCACTTTTAGCGTATTCTGAGATGTTTTTCAGAGTTATATTTCCTGAAGCTTCAAATATTGGCACTTTTTCCGATCCCATGATTTCTTTGATTTTATTTATAGTTGATTTGATTTTTCCTGGGCTCATATTGTCAAACATGACGATATCCACCCTTGCTTGTGCAGCTGCAATTGCATCCTCTGGTGATTGTACCTCTAGTTCAATTTTTTTTGAGAAAGAAGTTTTTTTTTTTGCCGTTTCTATCAATTTGGCTATTTTCTGTTTCGAGGCAGCCAAATGTGTATCTTTTAGCAATATCATATCATCCAAGCTCCACCGATGTGTATCCGAATATCCCTTACCTCCAATTTCTACTGCACGTTTTTCAAAAATGCGAAATCCCGGGGTAGTTTTTCTAGTAGCTGCTATTTTAACCGATTCACCCGTTTGTTGAATTAAGGTACTGAATTGAAAGGTAGTGGAAGCAATTGAGCTCATTCGCATCATAATATTAAGCATAGTTCGTTCGATGCTCAAAATATCGTGAAGTTTGCCCGATAATTTCATTACTTCTGTTCCTTTCTTCAATTCATCTCCATCGGAAACTGCATTAAGAACCTTAACATTTCCCATTTCACATAGCAATTTTGCTTCTTGAATTCCACAGACCAAACCATCACTTTTATATAAAATTTGAGCGTTCACATTGGTATTTTTCAAAACTTTACTGGTTATATCACCATATCGAATATCTTCTTCGAGAAATTGTTCCAGTTTCTTTTTTAGTAGTATTTTTTCTATAGTCGATACTTCACTCATACTTCATACCCTATCCATTAATTTGCATGATCCCATTTATATGACCGCGCAATGAAATTGCTTTTCATTTGGCTTTGTTCTTTTTTTCCTTCTAAAAACACATACTCGATTTTTGCACTTATGTCCTTAAGTGGATAGGGACATACCTTAGATGCACTCTGAAATGTTCCTTTATCAATGATATATGGGGGAACCTTCCGGATAATCAAGAGATCTGCGTCATATCCGGGATGAATCCATCCTTTTTTCTTTATTTGGTAAATTCGTGCCGGGTTGTAGGATGCATAAAACACAAAATTCTGGAGGTTCCATCCATTCTCAAAAAATTTTGATAACACGAAAATGCTGTACACATCCAAACTGGGAAAACCGGGGGGAGTTTTGACGAATTCTTGATTTTTTTCTTCCAAGGAATGTGGTGCATGGTCTGTTCCATAGAATGCATTCTTTACCTTCGTAGTGTTCATTAATTTTTGTATTTCTAGGTTATCCGTTACTGTTCTTAACGGAGGTAAAACTTTACCATGAGAAGGAATCGGGATTTCTATTTCATTATGTAAATACATATGATGCGGGGTTATCTCAATAAAGATTTTCTTTTCAGGAATTCTACTTTGCAGTTTCTGGATCAAATGAATTGTTTCGATTGAGGATACATGACAAAATGTAATTGGGGGCAATTTCGCTAATCCCGTCAGCTTTATTACCTGAAATACAAAATAAATATGTAATAATTCTTGGAGTTTACTGTGGTTTGCAGAATGGGCTTTTAATTCGGATTTATGGATTCCCTCAAATGTTTTAAACCGAATTTCTCGAGTTTTTTCATCCAACGGTACGTCTGCGTGAAATAGAACGTGAAGTTTATGTTTCTCTATTTCCGCTAATATAGTGCTCCATTTTTCGGCATAGTTTTTCAACTGAGATTTTGAGTAATGATGATCAAGATGCACATCCAGTTTATGTAAAAATTCATCAAGGTCATGGGTGTATTCGTTAAATTTCTCCTTTAATTTATCCCATAGGTCTAACAAGAGACCCCAGTTTAGTATACTTGGAGAGTCCCCAGGATAAATTTTAATTCCAAAAATCCCGATTTTATTCAGATCGTGGAAATAGTTTTGAACATCCTTTTGCGGGAGTCGAGAATACAAACCCACATTACAATGCGTCGTTTCTTTAATTTTAGTAATGTATGATTTGATATTATCAATTGAATCTAATGGAGGAGTAGTATTTGGCATTCCAAGCACGGTTGTTATTCCATTCATACCTGCAGCCCTCGTTCCCGATTCGATAGTTTCTTTATGGGACTGTTTAAAATCTCGTAAATGCACATGGGGATCAATGATTCCGGGGAGGATAAAACAATCAGTACAATCGACTATTTCCTCTTTGCTTACTACGGGTAATTCTTCACCCAAGTCGAAAATTTTCACAATTTTCGATCCTTTTATAAAAATTGAGCCCCTATTTTGAGATGTCGGGGTGACAATAATTCCATTTTTTAGAAGATGTCGCACGTTTTTTATCCTCATTCAGTAATTTTTGCTTGTATATAACTTATCAGTTCACTCTCGTAAAATTTTGCTTTCCATGAATCTTCAACAAAATCATAAATAGAGGTTACATTAGGGGGAGAAATCAAGAAATGACCGATTTGAGAAAATACGAGAACCGTTGCTGAATTTAGTTTGCTCTCTAATTCATTCCATGTATTTAACGTTGGATACTCTTGATTAAGATTTCCTACATTAATATACTGGTTCCCAATTGGGAGGTTCATATCCCAAATCTCCCGAGAAGATCCTCGTTTTAGAAAAATTCCTGGTGTGGATTGAGCTTTAAGCATATTTTCAAATTTTAGGGATTCTTTTTTTTCTTGCCTTTTACCACCTTCTCCTGTTATTATTTTTTGAATCTTTAGAAGCAGAAATAAGATGCCCCTCTCATCTGGAGCTAAATAACGAAGTAATTTTCCGTGAAAAACAATAATTAAACCTTTCGGGGGAGATTGAAAATGTTCAGAACAATAAATTATAAAATTATTCCCGTGAAGGAGTGTATTGGATAAGAGAAATATAGATCTGAGAAAATCAGCAATTTT
The DNA here is from genome assembly GCA_004524545.1 of Promethearchaeota archaeon. GTDB lineage: Archaea > Asgardarchaeota > Lokiarchaeia > Sigyniarchaeales > Promethearchaeaceae > AMARA-1. The sequence goes on along the minus strand of SDNX01000007.1, from coordinate 17,796 downwards.
TAAAGCAATTTCAGGAATTTTGCCTTGGTTAATATCAAATTTAGAAAGAGGTGGAAATTTTTCTATGCCTAAAATTACATCCATATAAAACCCCACTCTGTAGTAATTACATTCCCCCTAATTTAGAAAGATCCGGCATCCCCGGCATCCCTGGGGGCCCTTTCTTACCTCTTCGGGGTTTGGTCAGTTGGGATATCATCTTTTTCATATCATCATATTGTTTGAGTAGACCTTTAATGTCTGTATAACTTTTTCCACTACCTTTAGCGATTCGTTCGATTCTACTCTTTTTTATGACATTTGGATTTTCCTTTTCATATTGCGTCATGCTTGTGAGAACAACTTTCCAGTTTTCTAGATTCCCTTCTGCTTGATCCTTCATCTCATCGGGAATATTTTGACCTCCCATCATACCAAGGAGCTTTTTAAAGGGCCCCATTTTTCGTAAGGATTGTAACTGTTGATAGAGATCATCAAGAGTGAATTTTCCTTTCATTAACCTTTTCATCATATCTTTATCAGGTTCTATCTCTGCATCCTTGATTTTTTGAAGAATACCATCGATATCAGGTATACCCAATAAATTTCCTACAAATTTTGTGGGTATGAAATCTTCCAGTGCATCAATTCTTTCTCCTACACCGATAAATTTTATTGGAGCACCCGTAGCTGCAACCGCAGATAATGCTCCTCCACCTTTTGCAGACCCATCTAGTTTTGTCACAATAATTGATCCCACATGAGTCGATTCTGAGAAAGCTTTGGCTTGATTGAATGCTTGTTGACCCAAAGTTCCATCAATTACAAGGATAACTTCATCAGGTTTGATCAGTTTTTCCATTTTTTGGACTTCAGTCATCAAATCTTTCTCTTCTTTATGACGACCCGCTGTATCTACAATAATAATATCAACTTTTTGTTGCACAAAATGACGGATTCCTTTCTTAACAATTTTTAAAGCATTTTTTTCTTCTGGAATTCCAAATAATGGAACTTGTAGGGGGGTTAATAACTGTTCTAATTGTTGATATGCTCCAGGTCTCCATGTATCCACACATAAGACTCCAATCTTAAACCCTCGACTTCTATAATAACTGGATAATTTACCCACTGTTGTAGTTTTACCAGATCCCTGTATTCCTACCATTAAAATGATGTTAAGACGGTTAGATTTCAGTTTCCTTAGAGTTTGATTTCCTCCAAGAAGTTTTACCAATTCGTCATGGATGATTTTGATGATAAAATCCTTTCGTGCAATCCCTTCCGAAATCTTTTCATTAAATGCTCTTTTTCTGATATCTTCCGTAATCGCTAGGGTAATTTCTACATTTACGTCTGCAGAAAGCAAAGCTCTTTGTAAATCTTGAATAACAAGCTTTAATGCATCTTTATCGATTCGAGGAAGTTTACGAATTCTTCGAATCATATTGTCTAAAGCTTTTCCAAACTTTTCCATGACCATTTTGCTACCTTAGTCGAATGAAACACCAATAATAAATCTGGTAGAAAATTACATTTCTCAAAAAATTTCAAATATCCGAGTGTCTTAGATAAGAACACAATACGAAAAAACAGTGAGTATTATGAGCCTAAGAAGAACTACTGCAAATAAACTGAAAAAAGGAAATTATTTCATGGTAGATGGAGAACCATGTTCCATAATTGGAACAGAACATTCAAAATCTGGAAAACATGGTCACGCAAAGATGCGAATTAGTTGTGTAGGACTATTTGATAAGAAAAAACGAAGTGTAATGTTTACCGCAGATTCTATGGTGGATTTACCAGAAATTTCAAAAAGAACAGGACAAATTACCGATATTACTGAAAATTCCGTAACAGTAATGGATCTGGAAAGTTTTGAAACAATTGCGTGTGATTGGCCTATTGATGAGGAAGATGCAATTAAAAAGCTGGAGACCCTTAAAAATAATCCAGAACAAATTGGAGCTTCCCAGGCAGAATTTTGGGATGTAGTAGGTAAAAAAATTATCCGACGAGTAATCGTTCAATGAAATTTGTCGTTCCCATGGCGGGTGCTGGTACTAGACTTCGCCCGTTTACCTTTAGTAAGCCAAAAGGGTTCTTCAAAGTAGCAGGAAAACGACTTATTGATCATATTTTAGACAAATTTAGACAATCAACAGCGACTACATCGGATCTCTTAATTATTACGGGTTCCGAAGAACGAGCTATTAAAATTTATCTTGAGAGCGAATATTCTTCTTCTTTTAACATCACTTTTGAATCTCAAGCACCTAAGGGATATCATGGTAACATACCTTATTTTGGAGGATTAGGTCAAGCAATCTATTTATCTGAAAAATGGTACAAGAGCAAAATTTCCTCCTACGAATCTAATGACCCAGAGGATTATGCAATAATAAATCTGAATGATATGTTACCTCTAGCTGGGTATAGCAATTTTGTATCATTATTATGTGGGGAAGAATTTACACAACAACTCGAAAACCGAGTGGACGATTTCAAAGATAATGATGATAGACACTCAATCACCCGAACAAATTCTCTAACAGAAGTGGATGGAGTAATTGGGATAATGAAGGTCCCGAAATCCAGAATAAGTAGTTATGGAATTGTAACTGTAGATTCACAAACGGGATATATAAATTCTCTAGTTGAAAAACCTGAACATTCTTCCTCAAATTTAGCAATTACGGGAGTATATGGGTTTAAACCTAATACAATGAAGAATCTTTACAAATTCTTGAAGATAGAGGTCGAAAAATTCGAAGGGAAAGATGGAGAGGCGCAGTTAACTCCTGCAATTCAAGATTTGGTATCAAATGGGTTTAAATTAGCTCCGATGGAATTTAGCCAAGGTATACTTGATTTCGGAAAATATGACACGCTGTTAGAGGGAAATAAATTTCTTTTAACTCAGCAAGACAATGTCCTAGGAGATTTGGTTGGAGAAATTTCGAACTCATCGATCAAATCCCCCTCATTCATTGGGAAAAATGTTCAAATGAAAAACTGTGTGATCGGACCCTATTGCTCAATTGGGGATAATTGTGTGCTACACGATTGCATCGTGCGAAATTCTGTGATAGGAGACGGATGCCTCTTAGAAAAAATTATTACAAAAAACTCCATCATCGGCGACTATGTTGTAATGGACGATATTATTAAGGAGGATATGTTAATCGGAGATCAATCGAATATTCGATCCTCAAAAAATCATATAGGCAACTCTGTATAATCAATTAACTATATTCAGATTATTTCGATAAAAATAGGTATGAATCATATAATGAAGACCAGTTCTTTTTATGTAGCATTTGATGAAGCCCATAAACCACGTGGTAAGATTGCCGGTAATTATAGTCACCTAAAAGAGTTCCTAGATTCTCAAGGATTCATCTGTCAACCATATATGGAATTTCCTATAACTCGACAGAACCTTTCACCGTATGATATCCTCGTTATTCCTTGTCCAGATTTTGCTAAATTCTCAACCAATGAAATTGATGCAATTGCACAATGGGTTAAGGAAGATGGTGGGGGATTACTTGCGCTTTCCCATGCGGGTGGTGATAAAGGTAGACGATCTAACTTGAGCGAATTAGTAGAAAAATTTGGTTTGAGTTTTGAAAATGACCAAGTACTAGATTATTCTAAGAATTTTGGGTTGGAAAATCTTCCCGAGGTGGTAAATTTTTCCCCTCCGCATCCCATAACAGAAGGAATTACATCTTTATGCTTCCGAGCAGGGTGTAGCTTAAGCACTGTTGGATTAAACGTAGTACCTGTAGCAATCTCTAATGAAGAATCTGATCCTTTTTCGACCCCGTTAATTGTCACCGCTGAAGTTCAAGAAGGTCGAGTAGTTGCAATTGGGAGTTATGAGATGTTTCGAAATGAAATACCTGGAGGATTTGAACAACCCGGACATCAGGAATTTTGCTCGAATATTTTCCAATGGTTAAAAACCGAATACCGTGAAAAAGTGAAGACGGGTGAAATCAAGCCAAAGGTGACCATACAGGAACCTACACAGAATTATGATGCCAATGGAATAACTGCAAACGTAGGGTCTCAACCATCTTTTATCTCTGCAAAGCTGAATTTGTCCTCCCACATAGTAATTTCCGATAAATCGGATCTAGCGAATTTATTTCATGGACTGTTAGATGAGGTTACAGTTCTTAAAGATCAAATTAAAACTGTGATTGAAACAATCGTCTCTTCCGAAGAACAAATTCTAGAAACGCAAAAAGCAACAGAATCAGCAGAAGCAGCTACTCCGCTTGAGCTACCTCCAAATATTGAACCCTTACCAGTTCCTGAACCCGAAAGATTAACTGAAATGCCTGAAAAACCAAAATCTATGAAGGATACTAAAAAGAAAACTGATACACACCTTCCTAAAACAAAAACACACCAACCTCAACCGATCCCCGATCCATTACCCATGACGAAAGAAGAAATTGAAGTAGAATTAGAGACTTTAAAGAACAAATTGAATTCAATTGAAAATTTAAAGGATTTAGTAGAAAGTAAATACAAAAACAAATCCTATACTAAAGCCCAATATGAAAAACAGATCGAACGCCTTTCTAACGATTTAAATCGGTCTCTAAATCGTATAAAAGAATTAGAAATGCAGTATACGAAGGGGAAAAAATAGAGGGAATTTGATGTCTGAAAAATCTATCAGATGGTTTTGTCCCACCTGTAATGATTTTGTGAGTATTCGGAAAACGGAAGAATTAAAAGAAAAAGTAATGCAAATGGAACGACTTCCGTATCCCATCATCATTAAACATGGAAATCCTCCACACTACACGATACTTCAACTAGATCGGGATCTTCGAGATCGCGGTAGACTCACCACTACCGATTACTATGATCTTACCAATGAGGGGGCTCTAGAACAAAAAGGAAATTTGGCTGAATCCTTAGATAAAGAGCAATTAGAGAAAATTTCCATAGAACTGTCAGATATTCAGCAGAAAATCTGGCAGCTGCTGGATAAATAGCTACTTTTTTAACAATTTTTCTAACTCTGTTCGGATGTAACCACCCATTTTTTGAGTAGAGACTTGGAGTAATTTTGAATTGTTCATCCTTGGAAAGATGTCTGGGGTTCTATTTTTCTTAACCGCGTTTTCTACAGCAGTATCAATTGCTTTTCCTATATAAGGATCATCAAAAACATGTTCAAACATCAATTTTACTGATAGGACAGTTGCAATCGGATTGGAAATATTTTGTCCAGCAATATCAGGAGCTGACCCATGAATAGGTTCAAACATGGAAATCCCTTCGGGATCGGGATTAATATTTCCACTCGCTCCCATTCCCAGAGATCCTACTAGTGAAGCCGCTTCATCGCTTATAATATCCCCAAACATATTAGACGTGACTACTGTTTGAAAATCATAAGGAGAACGTATTAACCACTGACAAAAGGCATCAATATAAAAACTCTCTTTGGTTAAATTCGAATATTTTTTGCCTTCTTCCTCAAAAATTGATCTCCACATTTGTGAAGTATACAGTAAATTTGCTTTATCCACTGAGGTAATCTTTGTTTGTTGGTTTTTTACTGCATAATCGAAGGCAAAATGTAAAATCCGCTGCACACCCGTTTTTGTAAATACCATGGAATCAATACTTGTACGATCTTGAACTGATCCCCCTATGCGTCGATAAATTCCTTCACTGTTTTCGCGAATTATTGTCATATCGATACCAGATTGGATATGCTCTTCTTTTAAGGGGCAAATATCTCGCATTGATTCATAGAGTTTTATGGGGCGTAAATTGACATATTGATTGAATTCTTGTCGAATTCGTAACACTGCATATTCTGCAACACCTTGGGGTAATCCTGGGATTCCTAGGGCTCCCAATAAAATCGTATCTACAGTTTTCAGTTTTTCAAATGATGCCTCAGTGATAGATTGCCCGGTCTTTTTCCATACTTCTCCCCCAGCAGAAATATTAAGAAAATTGAATTTATAATCGGTGTATTGTGAAATAGTTTCCAGAGTTTTTTTTCCCTCAGGTACTACTTCTTTACCCACTCCATCTCCTTCAATTAACGCGATTGATATTGGAGTCATTATTTCATTCTAGATACTCCTCTAAGATAAATGATTGCTCATGATTACATATAGAAAATAAGAAACCACTAGGCTGTATTACATTAATTAATGAATCTAAACTACTAAAATCAGTGAATATTTCTGATATTTCATCTTTTTAGTGTCAATTACAATTACATTTCTTATTTTGCCTAATATCAGCGTATTTTTAAAAATGATCTCCGAGATGGTGCCTCGGTCCTTTAGATCTGGCAGAAATTAATATTTCTCCAATTTTTGTCGAACTCTTAAAATTTTAACCGAAACTATATCTACCGTTAAATTTATTAATGGAATCCGATATATTGTTCATGATAGCCATTGAATTGGCTTCAAATTAAAAACAAAAATTTAATGCAGAGGAAAAAAAAAATGCCAAAAGTATTCGCTTGGTCCCCAATTAAAGAGCTCATGAAGAGCTGTGGGGCAGAAATGGTTAGCCGAGAAGCAGTAGATGAATTAATCTCTTATTTAGAATCAGTTGCTAAAGAATTAACTAGCAAAGCTTTAGAACTTTCTCGACACGCCCAAAGAAAGAAATTAACAGAAGACGATATGAAACTAGCTATTGCCCTTGAATAATAGCCATTAATCTTGAATATATTCAGTCATTCTTTAAAAAAACTATTATTATTTTATTTTTTTTTGCTTTTTGAATCGGGTGTAATAATTATTTTACCTTGAGTTGGACTTAAGATCGCTCCTTCTTCTTTTAATTTCGCTAAGAACGCTTCAATTTTCGATCGTTCGATCTCATTACTAAACTCAAAATCCGTTATAAACTCCTCTTCATCAATAGGTTTTCCACCGTTTGCATCGATTTTCTTTTTAATCGCATCCAAATATGAGTTAATCTGGCGTGAAGCGGTACTGATTCCAGTTAATATTCGATCTGCATCCAATTTTCCGGTAATTGGATCTATGCTGGTGTCTTCTAAGCTTTTATTTGCTAGTTTTCTTGCTTTTTCCGCGTCCTCTTTAGTGATGACATTCCGCAAAGCCATCTTTGCGTAGGCTTCTGCGATACGAATATATCCTTCAAGGTTTCGTGCAACTACCGCAACTGCTGAATTCTTATCGTTTTGATTGATTTTCCGTAAATCTACATAAAAATCCTTGATAACTTTTCTAGCCTCAGGGGATAATTTCGGAGAAAATTTATTTCGAGCATATTTAATGTATTTTTGCAGGGTTTCACCTGGAATAAGAGGATCACTTGTTGTCCCTGTATCAACCATCCCCCCAGTTGTGTTTAAATCTAAAATGAAATCCGCCATTTCATTATCAAAAGTTGCATTGGGTTCATCTCGAACTACAAAGATGAGATCAAACCTAGAAAGGATGGGAGGACTTAAATTAATATTCTCGGTAGGAGTATCATGTATAGAATATCGCCCCATTTTTGGATTTGCAGCAGCTATAATAGATGTTCGGGCTCTTAGAGTTGCGATTATTCCTGCTTTGGCTACGCTGACCGTTTGCTGTTCCATCGCCTCGTGTATGGCTACACGGTCCCGATTATCCATCTTGTCAAATTCATCGATTATAGCATTACCTCCATCTGCTAAAACTAAAGCTCCCGCTTCGAGTGATAATCCAGCTGCATCATTTTCTCTGACTACCGCCGCCGTTAGCCCCGCTGCAGAAGACCCCTTGCCCGAAGTATAAATTGCTTGCGGTGAAATATGCGCACACTGTTTTAAGATCTGGCTGTTATGCACAATTAAATTTCCATTTGCAACAATGAAATGTCCATCCGTTGTTCCAATATCATATACTTTAAAATTCCCTTTTACCGGTTCAATAGTGGCAATTTTGTCCCAGAAGATGTCTGAATTGGCTAAATATTCCAGACGATTTAATTCGTCCGTGTACTTTTTGTAATTTATATCATAAAGTTCTTTAAGTGTTTGTACTTTGTTTTGTAAATACATCCTTCCAACTCGTTGTCTTTGGGATTTTCCTCTGAGTTCTCCTTTGAAAGACCTCTCCCAACTTCCTCTTTTCCCAACAAGTTCAAGATCATTAACAACATCTTTGATTAACGTTCCAAAATTTGGAATCATGTCATTTGATTGATAATGTTTTCTATTTACCCAAGTTTCCACAAATTTTTCAAGATCTTTTTGCTTTTTAGAGGATGTAAATCCTATCAGATTGGCAAACTTGAATAACTCACTACTTGTAATTGTGATTTGATAGTAGTGGTTTCCTTTATATTGCCCTTTCTTGATCTCTTTTACATGAACAGAGGCGAAAATTCCAAAACTAGCTAGAAGGTCTAGAAGAGAGGTAGCTAGGTCTTCACTTTTTGTAAGTGCATTAACAGTTGCACTTTTTTCCTCAATCCAACCGTCACCTGAAAAATAAGCAGACAAAATTCCTTTACGAAATTCTTTGGGTGTCGTAATAAAAGTGAACGGAAGCTTCTTGTTGACTGCTCCGGTTCCAAAATTGTGTTTAAACCACTGATGCACCGTAGATTGGCAAAGAATGCATCCGTTCTTGATAATTGTTGCTTTTTGAAAGATTTTTTGGAAATCTTCATATATAATATTTACAATATCCTCATCTGTATTAGTGATTCGTATTGTAGTTTTTTCTGAATTTCCTTCTGCTAAATAAAAACCAATTATTCTACCAAATTCTTTAGTAAGTTCAATTTTTCTTGGAAACCAAGATGTATCATATTTTGTTCTTATCCAATCTCCTTCTGGTAGGGTATCCAACTCTTCTGAATATTTTTTAAAAGTTCCATGAGTGATATTCGCGTTTTCATATGCTTCCATTTTACTTATCTGATTTGATTCGATTAATGAGTTTTGCAATCGGATAGTTTCTATACTAACAAGATCTCCTTCGGGGATATTTTCACTCATGTCCGCAAAATCAATTTGTTGAAAACCATTTAAATCCAGTTTTCGAGCTACAGGAAGATATGAATTTTCATTTAGTTGGTCTCCTGTTAACACTTCTAGTCGACCATTTAAAATGGTGCTAAATGAATGATCTGGAGTCGTAAGGATTTTTCGACCTGATTTTGTAGTTATCTTTATCAAATTATTACTATTATGTCTACTAAGCTCGAGTATTTTTGTCCTTTTGGTTTTTAATGTATTCGGATCAATTGAAGCTGTATGAAATCGACTGTTTTTATCTAATTTGAGAATCTCGGTATCATCATTCGATATTATAGAAACCTTATTTTTATTCATCAAATTGTCAACGAAATCTCCAATTGCTTCACAATTCCATTGCAGACTATTCTGTGTAGGATATCCAATGTATACTTTTTCGGCACCATGGATACTCTTCCCCGTTCCGGGATCCCCTACGAATAAGATATGGATATCTCCTCTTCGAGCACTTCCGTCTTTCATTTCCTTCCTTACACCACCGAACAAGGAAAGCGCTGCTGCCATTTTTAGATGTTCCATTCCTAAAATAGATGGTGCAATGGATTTTGCAATCAAGTCTTGGATGTTTGGTTTTGCTGCAAGACGGCGGAATTCTTTTTCATCCTCAGGACTGATATTGAGTTCCTCATCTTCCGCATTTCTCCCTTCAATGCTGAGGATTTTCAAATACGGAGTAAATAAGGTCGATTTTCTTCCACGGGAGTTTTCGTTCACAAAAGTTTTGAAAATTCCAGTGATCTTAACACGATCGCCTGGTCGTGCCTTATCTACTAAATCATGAGTTAAAATTCCTTTTATTGAATAGGGAACTCTTCCTGGGGTCAATTCTTCGGGTAATTCTTGAATTTGAATGCTTTGCCAATCGATAAATTTGGAATCTTTGGAAGTTACTATAAATCCTGCTTTATTTTTACAGTTCGAACATTGTTTGGGGACAATCAACACGTTTTCAATTTGGTCTACTTTGGTCACTTGCTGGCATACTGGACATTCAAAATAGGCTACGGTTATTTGTGGTACGATTTGAGAAGCTCGAATTAAAATACCATAGATGTACACGAGTTTATCTATGTGTGCTGCCCGTAATTTCCGTAGATTGACTTCGTTGGAGTTATTGTCTGTTTTAATCCTGATAAAATAATCCAATTCTTCATCAATTTTTCCTCCGGAATAAAATTTCAAGAGATCTTTGAATGCTTCAATTCCTTCACGCAATGTTTCCTCAGGAGCTTCACGTAATAATTCCGCCAATGGCGGATCATATGATAAAATATCTTCGAATAACACATCCACATGAAATTTTTTACGTAAGGCTGCACTCTGTATTTCTTCTCGATATTTGAAATGATTGGGGCTGTCTTCATAGTTTTTGAAGAAATCTTCAAAATTGTGTTTCGGTTGCTGTGGATATTGATCGATGTCGATTACCATAATTCTATTACCCCGTTTGCTAGGTTCGGTTGTAAGCACGATAGTTTAGATAGGTATTAATCTCTAAACATCTCAAGATTCAATAAATCGGTAATGAGATATTTTTGTCGCGGTATTTAAACCCGTTTATTAGCGGAGTGCTTATCCTAACTACAAGTACTCTATATGAATTATGGATAAATATACCAGAAGTAAGCTCAATTAAACTTTCATTTTAATAACTGAGCAATAATTCACCCATTATTCGGATGTTTCTGGAAGCTGATATCCTCACCTAACTCAATACGAATTTATCCAATAATTCTTGAAAAACTATGAGTAAAAACACTTCAGTACGAAATGGGATTCCTTTTTTATCTAAATATTCATCAAACTTCATCTCAATCTCCGCCGCCATACTTAGGATGTTTTTAGACAAGATTTGGGAGTAATGAGTTTCTTCTTTGATTTGCATCAGTTGCGTTACTTTTCGTAACACATCCAAAAATTCACAGTCGCGCTCCGTTTCGATTAATTGACTGAAACTGTTCGCTAAGTTGCTACTAACAAAGCTGTGTTTTTTTCTCATGGTTTATCCTCCCATGGATGATTTTAAACCAAACGAAAAACAGAAACTGGATGAAGGAGGTAAGTATCTGAATTATAAAAGTATGGATAATAGATCGTGGGCGTGGCAGGATTTGAACCTGCGAACACCGGCTCCGCAAGCCGGCACCTTATCCTAGCTAGACTACACGCCCTTTTTTCGAACCAACTACTTGATATTCTTGATAACACTACCTAATACAAAAATTTTTTTAACTTGATATATATGATACATCAATCCAAAATAAAAAAACGTGGGACAGTAGTCTAGCTGGTATTTCTGCCCGTTACCTAAATAGGCTGAACCAGATTGATACTCGGCTGGGGGCCGAGTGGTCGGGAGTTCAAATCTTCCCTGTCCCACCATTATTTTTTCTTCAATAAAACGGGGATTCATCAAAATTCAGAGTTCTTTGGATAGTTCCCCAGTAATCCTCAATTCCCGTAAACTCTACACTTGATACGCTTATTAAGGGAGGAAAATTCGCCATTCGCTGAAAAATTTCAGAAATTCCGCTGTCTAACTCGCGCACCAATCCTCGCTCAGTTTTATCCGTTGCTTCCATAAGTTTATTGTAATCCTCACTCCAAGAGAGAACAGTTTCTAAAATATCCGGTTCCAGTAAATCTGATTTTGATAGCACGTTTATCTGAGGGATGTTTGCAAAACGATATAGCACCGAACCCGCAAGAAACATGGTAGAAATAAATCCATTAGGAAGTCGGCATACAGCAGGATCAAATAAAAATGAAACTACTTTATGTGCATTTCCATATCCCAAAGAACTCACAACCATTGGTCCCGTGTTTCGAAAGGCAAATAATTCCATTTGACCGGGAGTATCGATTAATACGACATCGGGATCATTAAATTCGGAGATTTCGAATTTCAAATCTTCAATGCTTTCGACAATTAAGTCAGTGGCAGCCACTAAACCTCCATTTGGGCCGAGTCCGTATTTATCCATTACTTCCTCTAACACAATATAATCTCGAATATCAACATCAGGTGTATATGGTAAGTTCCTGACTCCGGGATCTAAATTCACGGTTATTACCCGTAGTCCATGATAATTAGTGCTCAAATGGTTATAGGTAGTGGCTACTAGTGTAGTTTTTCCTGATCCCGCAGGACCAATACAATAATTAAATATCACGAATAATACCTCTTTAGAGTGCTCCTTCTGTAACGATGGTACATGTACTCTGTACCATTTCATTTTTTCCTTTTTCGAAAACGACATATAGATTGTTTAATAAGGATAAAAGGTCAGAATCATTTAGGCAACACACTGAGGAGGCTATTTATGAAATATCGGTTCTCAAGTAAAGAAGTACGAGATCAGCTTTACGATTATAATTTTGATGCGGGAGTGTTACCCGAAGGTCATCCCACAAAAGTGGATATCTGGGACGAAACTCTACGCGATGGAGAACAATCTCCGGGTGTGTATTTGACTCAAGAGGATAAAATTACCATTGCCAAAGCATTAGACGAAATTGGAGTTCCTCTGGTTGCTGTAGGATTTCCTGCAGTGTCTCAAACGGAATTGGAAACGGTAAAAGCCATAACAAATGAAGGATATACTACCAGTAAGATTCTCGCAATAGCACGTCCACGTAAAGGAGATATTGATGCATGTATTCAAGCAAATGTGGATGAAATTGTGATATTCATGCCTACCTCTCAATTAATGATGACTATCCTGAAGGTAACTCCTGAAAAAGAAATTGAAGTCATTCGTAACATGATCACATATGCGAAGGATCATGGATTAACAGTCAATTGGGTGTCAGAAGATGCTTCACGAGCACAATTGGCTCATTTGAATAATGTTCATAGAGCAGCTGTGGAATCTGGAGTTAAACGAATTGTGCTGGGAGATACTGTTGGGGTCCTAACCCCTTCTTCTGTTACCTATTTAGTCCAAAAAACTAAAGAGGCTATAAAGGGAATAAACGGCTCTGTTGGATTAGGGGTGCATATGCATAACGATTTTGGTCTTGCGGTTGCTAACTCAGTTGAAGCGGTTTTACATGGAGCGAAATTTCCTCATACATGCGTCAATGGATATGGAGAGCGTGCAGGGAATGCTGCTTTTGAAGAAGTAGTTATGAATTTGGAACGTTTAGGGATAAACACTGGTATAAAACTCGATAAACTCTTTGAACTGAGTCAGTTAGTGGAAAAATTATTTTGCTTACCCTTAAACATGCATAAACCTGTTGTGGGACCCTTTTCATTTAGCCATGAAAGTGGATTGCATGTTAATGCAATTTTGACTCATCCTTTAACGTATGAACCGATTAATCCGAAAGTAGTAGGGCGGAGAAGGAAATTCTATTTGGGTAAATTGTCTGGAAGTGGTGCGATCATTAACGCTTTATCAGAAAAACTCAAGTTGATTAATATGGACTTCCCTAAAGAAGTTTTGAGTGAAATCGTGCAAAAAGTAAAGGAACATCAAGAAAAAGCACCTAAAGATGATATTAGGAAGATTTATGACCGCATAAAAGAAGATTTGGCAAAAATTACCTCGGGAGTAAGTGATAAAGAGTTCTATGAAATTGTGAGAGAAATCGTGGGCTCTGAATTGAAAGAATACCTGAAAGACAAAAAAAATAAAAACTTAATGAATCCATAATTGAAACGCGTTTTTTTACTCGTTTTTACGGTCTTTTATTCAAAAGATTTTAATTTTACGCCATATATGGTTTAATTAACTCTCTTGGAGGAAATATAATGTCACAGAGATATAACCGGGATCCTATTGAAGAACTACGAAAGAGCTTGAACAAAGTAATCTTAATAAAAATTAAAAAAAACCGCTTGTTTCGTGGAGTTTTATTATCTTTTGATCAACATTTGAACTTGTTCTTAGATGACTGTACCCAGATTTATGAAATTGAGAACGAGAAAAATGAACTTGTAGAAGAACGCGAGGAACTAGGTCAAATCCTTATTCGCGGAGACAACGTTGTTTTCATCGAATTCGGGCAATAATATGGGTCTTCCAAGAATATACGCTAGTAATACGCCGGTATTACATAGAATAATGCCACTTTTTCTCTACTTCCATTACTTACATTTAAATAGTGCAATAGCTATTTTTTCTAGCAGATAGTACAATCGACAAAAATCTATCATTACTATCATATCTATCAAAAAACAAAGGATACATGAAAAATGCCAGATGAGAACGAGAAACAAGACGACGTCTCTGTATACATCGGAAACTCTCCCAAAATAAACTACATCACCGCATCGATGTTTATAATCAAAAAAAATAGATTTGTAAGTCTGAAAGCGAGAGGAAGAGCGATTAACGCTGCTGTTGACGTAGCAGAAATACTGAAAAATAAATTTGTACCTGAAGCTGTATACGAAGAAATTCGTTTGAATACCGAACAACGACCTAACCCTGATGGACATACGTCAAATGTAAGTTCAATTGAGATAGATCTTATAATTCCTAAAGATGGGGAAAAACCTCAATAGATTCAAAATCTCCTCTATTTTTCCTTTTTTACTCCAACCTTGAATTAGTTAAACGCCGATTAGCGCCCGTTACTTTCATTCGTTAGTTTTCAAAAAATTTAAAAACTGTCAGTAAATTAAATAAAGACAGTCGTAGAGCTGTACAACGACAAAATTAACAATTGACTTCCATTGATACAATTCAGATAAAGTGAAAAGCAAAAAAATCAACTTACCGAGGTAAAACCCATGTCCAGAAATGATAAAGATAACGATTCGAGCGTATATATCGGCACAAGACCCATTATGAACTACGTGATGGCCGCAATGGTCATTTTAAATGAGGAGGATCCAGATACAAAATCTGGCTTCAAGCACTGCACCATAAAAGCCCGTGGTAAACGAATTAGCAGAGCAGTTGACGTTGCTGAGATTCTAAAAAAGAAATTTGTGACAGATGCCCTCTATGCGGATATTCGTTTGAGTACAGAACAGCTTAAAAATGCTGATGGTAAGGTATCAAACGTTTCCTCAATAGAAATCGAAATCAAAAAGAAAGACAAAGAGTAATAATCTGAATATTTCAGGAGAAACACAAATCACATCAATCCCCACCTAATATTTTTCTTGTTGTGTTGAGGTGGTATTCAGTAGACAAAATGTACTTGTTGTTATACCCCTTTCTTCGAATAAAACTAATTTTCTCAAACCCAATTCCAAAACCATTTTGGATCGCTTGCGAAATATGTCCTATACATGTCTTCAGAAATCAGTTGCATAGTGTGCCATACCAAAATCCTTGTCACTCCGCATGAAAAACGGGAGAATATGAATTACGTCATATGCAGTAATGGACATTGTCTTCATATCGATCCATGTTTAAAAATGTGGTTGCTTAATTCTGAATCATGTCCTGTGTGTAATACTAGGTATTCTCCAGATATTTTAGAAACATACTCAAAAAAATCACAAATTGACGAAATTTTAACACCCAACGAGCCCCATAACGAGCAAGAAGTCGAAGAATGTATAGTGGTCATTGATAAATTAAATCGTGCGAAAAAGCTACTTTTAGAACAAAAATTCACCGCTAGCCTGAACATCCTATTTGATGTTCTGGATCATGATGATCCCAATAATGTGGATGCAAAATTCCTTTTGGGTAAAGTTTACTTTCTTAGTGGGCGTTTTGACTTATCCATAAACACTTTGATGCGTCTGATAAAAACATATTATAATTACCCTTTGGCATTTTATTATTTGGGTAAAAGTTTTGAAAGTGTTGGTCTGGATGATAAGGCTCTATGGGCTTATCAACGTTCATATCGAAATTTAAAACAAATTTTGGAAGAATCCGACAAGGATTCACTCTCAAAATCTAAACTCTCGAATGTGTTTGAAGAAGTCGTGAACATTCTTAAAAAGTTGAATTCTGAGCAGAGCCAATAAAGATTATTTCATCAAATGAATTGCATAATCAAAACGACGAATTAATAGTTTAACAAGCACCCTTTCCCGCCAACTTATATTAGATCCATAATCTTCAGCTAGTTTTTGACCAAAATATGCATTTACAAATACCGTATGAGATGACTTCAACAGCTTCAGAAAAGGGATGTGTGATCCTAAGTGCATGTAAATGCTGAAATCATTAATTATGAGGGCTGAATCATTATTTGAAGAATTTACGAGGGTATCAATAACAGTTGTAAACTCGTCATGGATAATCTTGTAGTTTTTTAAGCAATTTTTATAGACTTCTGCATCATTTTTTGATGCACTGCGAGGGGGGGTAATAGGATAATTGTAATATAAAACAGAAGGATCATGTTGATAACTCGGATCATAATCAATAAGTCTTCCTCCGACTGAATAATTATCCACTTGAAAACGTTCAGGTCCCATCTCAACCACATATATTTTCTTCAAGCTACTCGTATCTCGTAAATAGGATAAAAATTGAGAAGTTAAGTGAGTTTTTCCTACATTAGAATCACCAAAAATGAGAATTTTCTTATTTTTGCATTGAGAAAACGATATGGGCTGTACTAAATTACACATTCGGGGGTCATGAAATAACATAATGGAATTTTTATGAAAAATTGAGAATTTTGAATAAAATGGAGCATGATTAAACAAGAATACTATCACCAAAACTGGAAGAATCTATGTTTTGTTTCTTTAAAATACGAATAATTACAAAACCAACAGTGGAACCCAGTAAAGAAGACATCGCGAATCCTCCCCAAAGGTAAATTGTGGAGGCGGCACCCATAAATGCATAACAAATTACAGCACCAATCCCTACTGTTCCAATCACTTCAGTGAGTGCAGCAAAGGATCTGTATTTCTCTTTTTTCATTGCGCTTAGAACAACTGCAATGATCCCCACAACAAGAGCGCCGGGAATTCCTCCTGGAAAAGCAAAAACAGTCCCAATTCCAGCACTATATCGAATAATTGCAATAAAACAAGCAACAATGACTCCCCATAGAGGTCCTAAAAAGACTCCTACTATAGAATTGATCAAATGAGCAAAAGGATTAATCTTGAATCCTCCAAGTACAATATACGCAAAGGGGTTAATATAACTTAATACTACGCCTAATGCAGTGAACATTGCGGCCATAGCTACTCTTAATGCCAAGTTATACTCACGGTCTCTTTCTTTTTGGAAATACACTATTGCTAGTAGCATGCAAATTGCACCTGAAAGCAGTAAAAGTAAAAACCATAGTGAATGGCCGTTTACACTACGAGCGAAAGCAATCCCACTAACACTTGATAATATGGTATTTCCTACAAGCCCAAATTCGATTTGGAAAGAAAGTCCACCATTTTTCTTCTTATATGCTGAAATAAGAGCTGATATAATAAAAAATAGTGTAGAGGTTCCATTAACAATCCCCGCGAGGATGTAAAGGTCTCGAAATGTCCCAATAATCATAGTGAAAGCCACTTCTAAAATAAAAAAAGTACCCCCAACGAAACTACTAATGAGATTCTTCTTTTTATCCAATAGGAATAAAGCAGATAATCCAAAAATTATTGCATTTGCAACACCTAATGTAAAGAGGAACACCAATTGCTGTTGAAATAAGTCAAAATTGAATGAAATGAATAGTGTGAACAAACCATTGAGAGATATAATCAAAGCTAGGATTAGACGTTGGTCAAACAAACGTGGTTTAGATGAGGCTTTGCAAATAAAAAAAATTAATACCGAGATGATTATTAGGAGTGCACTAAAAACACTACCCAAGACAATATT
>SDNX01000060.1 GCA_004524545.1 Promethearchaeota archaeon | reverse complement strand
TGTATTCAGAATTGATTATATCAACATATCTTGTAACACACTCTTGAACTGAGATTCGCAATCTCTTAGCGATCTTGATGAGCTCATTGTTGTACAGAAAGACAAAACCCTCCCCTGTACCTGAACAGCATCTACCACATTGCTGGCAAGAAAATGAAAATCCATCCTTCACTTCTGGTAGTAGGTTCTTTCTGTTCAAACTGTTTTTCTCCCGTTAAACGTTCAGCTAAATTACGCTCCAAATCATAATCCGAGTTCTTTTTTTAATTTCTTTGCCGATTCCATCATATTTGATATATCTTCAAAGGATAAAGTCTCTGTTTCCATGATGATTTCTTTGCAATCATATTGGTTAAAATTATGATTTAAGATTTTCAATCCAAAGTCTTCTTTTTTGGTATATAAATCTGATCCGGGATAAGGGGTTGCGGGAAATATTTCAATTTTATCCACATCTCTCTGAAGGGGAAGGTTCCTGATGTATTCTATTGTTTGTTTAAAAGTTTCTTTGGTTTCACCAGGTAATCCAAGAATAAAATACGCTTGAACCGCGATATCGTACGATTTTAAAAGTCGAATGCCTTCTGCTACTTTCTCAGGATTTTGGTTTTTCACATTCAGTTTTAATACTTCCGGAGCTGCGGATTCAACTCCAGTAGCAATAATTGCACAATTACATTTAACCATTTTCTCCACTTGTCGTTCCACAAGCGCATCCGCTCGTAATTCTGCACCCCATGGTAATCTAAACTTCCTTTCTATGAGGGCATCTAGAAAATTGTAGTAGAATGTCTTGTTCAAGTTGATATTGTCGTAGAAGTTTACAAATCGATAACTGGGAATGGTCAAAACATGGTCCAATTCTTCCATTACATCAGCAACGGATCGAACTCGAACGGTAGGAAACAATTTTGTTCGAGAGCAAAAGGAACAATTATTGGGGCATCCTCGATTGATTATTACATCGGCGACATTGTATGCGCCAATTAAATGTCTTGCAGGTAAGGGGACCGTTTTCACATCAACAGGGTCGGGAAATTCAACCGAACTGAATGACCATTTATCATTGGAAAATTCATTATCGTTGTATAAGGATTTAGAAAATGCATCCAGAGCTACTTTTTTAGGATACACAATTCCTTTTGGCAAAGAAGAGGTTTCTAATAATTTCTGAGTTTTTCCGAATGTGTTTTCTGTTCCTGACAAATCCGCGCCTTCATATAAAACATCAAAAACAGATTGCTCAAGGAATATATCAACAAGCGCTGGAAAAGAATGTTCGGATTCTCCGATACACACTGCATCCAGAAACGGCATGTCCTGGAACGCTTCCTCATATTGAAAAGAAACGTGTGGACCTCCCATCACGATATACACAGATGGATTGAATCTTTTGGCAGTTTTTGCCAGTTGAATTGCCTGATAATACGTGTTTGTTAGGCAAGTGATCCCAATCATCCGATAATTTTCAGCTTCTTCTCTGATGTATTGAAAGGGGTTGTCAAATATCGAACAGTCAACGATTTCTACAGCATATCCCTTATTTTCAAGAATAGCAGCTAAAATCATTAATCCAGTTGGGGGTTCACGAATATAGTTTTGCGTCGATTTTATTTCAGAAGCGGGTTGTTGAAGAGAAGTTCTCGGATTAATCAAAGCTACATCAATCATTTACGAATAAAAAAGAATAAGTCATTAAATTAAGAACTTGCGACTTTTCCTTAAGCCAATTCGATAATGTGACTTTTTAGATCTAAAGTAATTTTTAGAACATAAGGTTCTAATATTGCACCTGAAAGTGCTTCTATTTTCTTCTCATTATCTAACACTTCAGATTTCTCTCGGATAAAGTTCGAAAACTCCACAAAATCCTCCACTTTCTTGATTATTTCCGGCTTAATTAGGATATTGTTTTTATTGACGATCTGATATTTCTCTCCGTTTATTTGAAAAATGACGTTTCCCATTTGAAACCACGCGATTATATTAAATATTGTGGATTGTATATTCTAATAGGAAGAAGGATAATATTTTCAAATATTATCGAGATAATACGAAGGAAAAGGGTGACATCTAGATGCAGCTATTTCGAATTACACCAGACCAAGAGGCAATCTCAATAAGAGCACAGAATCTTGTAAAAGACAATCTTCAACCAGATGGAGTATATTTAATCATAGATGATGATAAAAAGATCGTTTGGAGTTACAAGGGAAATAAAGCAAGCATATTATTGCAATTTATTGGTGGAATACTGCAGGAAAAAATGGTGAAGAGTTTATCTGCCACCTATCGTGCTTTGGATTTGAATAAATTCTCTCAGAATTCGGAAATGGTTACCGAGGTTATGGATGCTTCAGTAAGGGTAGGATTAGCTTCTGAAATTCGTAAAAAGAGCAAAAGTGAAGAAGTTGATTCATTAAGTGCAAAACGACAATATAATATGACCTATGCAGAATCTCGAAGATTAGAAACGTGTGTACATCAAGGACTTCACGCTAAGGAAATTATTCAAGAAGTAGCAGAATTCGAAAATCCACGTGGTTTTCAACGTCATATGTCTATGATCACAGGAAGTATGTACAATGAAGATAAAATAGTGAAAAAATTCATTACGGAGTCTAAAGAAGAAACCACTTTGAACAAAATTGGCATTCTTCCCAATGGGTTTTACTTTTTAGAAAACATGTCATCCCGCCTTTATATTAAAGATGGGAAAGTAGCTTGTCTAGACTTTATGATTGAAACCAATACAGATCTCGGAGAAAATAAAGTACTAGTTCCCGTTTTACATCAAGAAAAAATCCATCGGGAAGGAGATTTGAATATTCTATTAAGCTCGTTTAAAACTCCAGAAAAGTGATTATGGTGGAAAAACGCCTTGAAACAATTCGTTCTGAAATTTTAGAAAAAATCAGACCGACGCCTGAAGAAAATGAGCGAATTTCTTCTATTATTTCTGAAATAACTGACATTTTAAAAAAGTGGAATGACACCCATGAACAGTATCCATATGCATTTATTTCTCCTCAAGGGTCCACAGGAATTAAACAAAGCCATTTACGGGAGGATTCTGATATTGACCTATTCATTTTTCTTGATCCAGAAGACTATCGAGACATTATTAATGCAAGCCAAAAAAATCGCACAAAAATCAGTGAATTATTCCGTAAATACTGTGATGATTGGGTTATCCCTGCTCTAATTGAGAAGAACTTTAACGAATTTTATATTGCGTATGCAGAGCATCCTTATGTATCCTCTACTTTGCATGGGTATGATATTGATATTGTATTCTCATTCATCCTTTCTGAAGAACATCTTCAAAAAAGAGGACCGATTACTGCAGTAGATAGGACATTTTATCATAGTAAGTTCATTCAAGAAAATCTCTCCCTTGAGCAAATTGATGATGTACGCATTTTGAAGATGTTCTTCAAAAACAACTATTCGTATGGAGATAAGGCGCCTATTGCACGGGGAGGATTTATTGGATATGCAGCAGAGCTTTGGATACACCACTTCGGAGATATTTGGTCATATTTTCGCAATTTTAAAACCCTGCCATATGTTGCAATTGATTTTTTTAATCGATCTTCAGAAAATCTTCGGGAGATTCCACGATTTCAAAATGATTTTCTTCTATTAATAGATCCCACGGATGAAAATCGAAATGTAGGATCCTCTATTTCAGAACGGGGTTGGATTTATTGTTTAAAGCAAATTGATAAATTTCTAAACACACCCGACGCAAGGATACTCACTCAGAAATTACTTCCTTCGTTCGACCTTTCTCAAGAAGAAATCAATCAACACTTTGTTGTGGTGGAATCTATTCAAATTTCGGATTCTCATTACACCAAAATCCGAGATAAGCTATATTCCATAGCAGAATCCATGAGAACTCAAGCAAGTAGAGAATTTGACCAATCGATTCGTTTTCCAGATGTGAATTACTCAATATATTTTAATCCAAATAATAAACGGTTTTCATTAGCGTTTTATACCTCCCAATTTCAAATTACTCAAAAATATTTACGGCAAGGTCCAAAAGAAGATAGAACACGTAATTTTGAGAAGTTCCAAGCAAAACATCCCGATCTAATAATCAAAGACGGCTATGGATATGTAACCGAGAAGAGAAAATTCACGAATTTCCTTGAGATGATTAGAGCGGAGTTTAAAGAACGAATGTTTAAAGAAATTGAGTTAGTGAATATTTCTCTTCCACGAGCAACAAAGTACGAAGAATCTCTCATGGCAATTCATGTACTCAAAGAGTGTATTTTACCCTTTCAAGAAGAATTGGAACAAATATTGGGAAATATAATTCCAAAAAAGTCTTCAAGAAAAAGATAATCCATTATGGGAGAAACGTCCCCCCTTTTCGCTGTTTTCAGCTGTTATGTAGGATTTTGACAAATTTTTAATTTTATGGATTGTTCGCTAAAGTAAATACTAGCAATGAATTTAGCTAGCTTTGTTTTAATTAGAGTTGAATTATTAATGGTAAAAATAAAGAACGCAGATGAAATTCGAGAACTCGTTTCTAACGATAGATACGATAGAAAGCGAATATTCTCAATTGTGGCTCATATTGACCACGGAAAAAGTACTACCGCTGATTTTCTATTAAAGCGTGCTGGTCTTATGAGAGAGGAGGATGCCGGAAAAATCCAAATGACGGATACTGATGAAGAAGAGCAAGCAAGGGGTATCACAATCTTTACATCTGTGGTTCTACTCGCATTTGAGGATAAAAGAGACACAGAGGATAAAACTCCTTATATTTTCCAAATTAATGACACCCCCGGTCACTTGTCATTCACTGGAGAAGTAAGTAGAGCACTCCGCGCGTCAGATGGGGCCTTAGTTTTGGTGGACGCGCTTGAAGGATTGATGACACAGACAGAGACAAATTTGCGATTAAGTGTAGGTGAAGAAATGTGCAAACCCGTAATTTTCGTCAATAAAGTGGATCGATTAATTTCCGAACTTCGATTAGAGCCCAAGGACACCTATGCTAGAGTGGATAAAATCATCAATGAATGCAACGATATCATCCGAGAAATCCAACCTAAGGATCAGGATTGGGTTTGTTCTTTCCAAAAGAATTCGGTTGCGCTAGGAAGTGCAAAAGACGGATGGGGATTCACTTTACAGGTTTTAAACGAGAAGAAAATAAAACCCACTCTAGTATTTGAGAAATATGCTGAGGGGGACATTGAATGGTTACGAAAGAACTTACCCTTGGATGATACACTTTTACGGATGATAGTTGACCATCTACCAGATCCAGTTACTGCATCTGCATATCGAGTGAAGAAACTTATTGACAATGTTGATTGGGATTCGGATCTTGGTAAAGCATTGATGACAAGCGATCGAAATGGTCCTTTAATGGGGATCATTTCAAAGATTTTCATTGACCCAAAAAGCTTCCGTGCTACATTGATTGGGAGGATTTATTCTGGAACTCTGAAAGCAGGAGAGACCATTTACTTGGTTGGTAGAAAGGAGAAACAACGAGTAAAACGCTTGGGTATCATGGAACTCACTGATATCCTTGATATGCAAGAAGTACCTGCAGGAAATTTGTTTGCAATGTTTGGATTCATTAATCCGGCTGGTGAAACTTTCGTAGGAACTGAGATGATACCAGAAAGGGGTGATGAAGAAACAATCGTACCCTCATTTGAATCCATAAAGTATGCATGTGAAGCAGTTGTGAGTCGTTCTATAATTCCTGAAGATCCCCAACACTTAGCTAAACTTGGTGATGTTGTTAAGAAATGGTTAATGGCAGACAACACTGCAAAATTCCATTTACAAAAAGAATCCCGAGAGTATATCTTAAGTGGAATCGACCCGCTCCAGATCGAAATTTTAACTAAAAGAATCAACGAACAGGTCAAAATAAAAGTAGGAGAACCAATTATTGTCTACCGTGAAAAGATCACGAAAGATGGTACGGTATTCTTTACAAAATCGAGTAATGGACACAACCGAATCCTCATGCAAATGACCCCACTTGACCAAAAGACGATTGATCTTATTCAATCTGGTGAGGTACATGCTGAAATGAACCCGAAAGTTCGTGCAGGTATTTTACGAGATAAGGCAGATTGGGATAATAAACAAGCCCGAAAGATCTGGGATGTATATGAAGGTAATATATTGCTTGATGGAACCAAAGGATTACAAAGATTAGATCGTATCAAATCCTATTGTGTCTCCGCTTTCCGAGATTGGGTATCCGAATGTATCTTAGCAAAGGAACCTGCATTGGGTTTACTCTGCACGTTTTCTGACGCAACCGTACATGTGGACCCTGCACATACAGGGTATAACGAGATTGCAAGCATGATGTTTTCCAACTTAGCGCTTGGATTCCTCTCGGCTAGCCCTAAAATGTTCGAACCTATCCAAAAAGTAGATATCAAGGTACCTAGCGGAAGTGCAGGATCAATCGTTAAAATCTTGTCACAACACCGAGGTTCAATTAAGGAAATCAAAGCCGAAGGTGCTTTTGAACGTGTGATTGGAGAACTCCCCGTAGCTGAACAAATCGGTATTGCTGATGAATTTCGTGGAGCGACCCAAGGAAAAGCATTTTTCGGATATGAATTCCTTGGATTTAAACCGATTCCACCGAACTTGCAAGAAGAAATTATAATGGATATTCGGAAGAGGAAGGGTATGCCCTTGCAAATGCCAAATACCTCATCTTACGAGCGGTTTATCTACGCCCGAAAGTAAAGACAAAAAATATGTTTTTTACTTTTTCTTTTATTCCTAATTAACAAATGACCCACAATTTGGGCATTTTTTCTTTCCTTGAGTCATTGTTTGTCCACAAAATGAACAAATAATTCTTCGATCTTTACTATGCCTATCCCGTTTTGCACGAGTTTCTTTAGGAGAAGGTTTTGGAGAGGGGGGAGGCACCGTTCGTTTTGTCGCTTTAGGTACGTGTTGTATTGCCTTTTGTGTAGCCACAGGAGGTCTATTTCCATTGTTAAAGAAATTTCCTACAACTTGAGGCTTGGGGGGTTCTGGAGTGACAATGGGAAATAAGACTTCTGAATCCTGTTCCGATTCTTCTTCTGACTCTTGAATTTGCTGATTTTCTGGAGGAAAGCTCAATACGGGCGGGATAACATGTTGAAGCGGAGGTACTACTTGAGGTGGAGGATTCATTTGGGGTGGAGGGGTCACGGGTTGTAGTGGGGGATTCATCTGAGCTGGGGGTGTTGTTTGTGGTGGAAAGTTCAATCGAGGAGGAGGAGTGACTTGAGGAAGAGGTGGAGATTCAGATAATTCCCTCCATTTTGGATTTAAATGATCAGTTTGATGAATAATTGGTGGGTTTAAAGGTATTTCAGATAAATCTCCTTCTTCAATTACCCCATTATACCCGGAATCATCTCCAAAGTCCATTTCTTGATTCGGGGTAAAGTTTTCACCAGCACTAGATTCTTCTTCTGGAGAAATAGCTCTGGGTGGAGGATTCAAACCTTGGGTCATTGGTGGCTTTTCACTTTCAGGTAGAATTGGTGGTAATTCTTGCACTGAAGGTATGGTTGATAGAGGCGGAGTTGTTGTATCCTCTTGATAGTCTTGAGTAGAACTTGGAGGTGGATTAAGAAACGTTGGTGTCCTTTCTAAATTTTGTTGTACTTGGTTTAATTTTTGATCTTCTTCGGAATATTCTTCAATAGTAGAAGAATCTGTTCCAAATTGAATGTCGGGGAAATCTATGGATTCAAGATCGGAAAACGTTTCTTTAATATCATCATACGTCGGGATTTTATCTGGTTCCTCATTTTCCATTTCCACATTCACTGCGTGCATATTATCGGTTGGAGTGATAGGTCTCGGTCTAAGATCTGACTCAATTTGACTTAGTGCTTCGAGAGTGGATTGCAATTCAGCCTGTACTTCTTCGAGAGACTGTAATCCTTCAGTTAGTACAGGATCTTGAGGAAGAATCGTAGCAGGAGATGGAGTTCCCATAGGCAAAGG
The DNA here is from genome assembly GCA_004524545.1 of Promethearchaeota archaeon. Classification (GTDB taxonomy): domain Archaea; phylum Asgardarchaeota; class Lokiarchaeia; order Sigyniarchaeales; family Promethearchaeaceae; genus AMARA-1. The sequence goes on along the minus strand of SDNX01000060.1, from coordinate 6,934 downwards.
AGGTGGTGTGGGCTCGGGTTCAACTGGTGGAGTCCAAGTTTCTTGTTCTGTTGGTACTACTTCATCTAGTAAAGATTCCTCTGGTGGGCCAAAATCAAATTTATTTAACATTTCCTCTGCTTGTTGTTGTAATAAGGGTAAATTTTGATTTGCACCTATGGTTTGAACCGCTTGAATCTTCACTAAAACATTCACTGGATCTAGATTACCGCTTAGATATTCAACATAGATAATAAGTAGATTATAGAAGTGTTGCAGCTGAGTTTCTTCAATTTGAGCAGCGTTTTTCTTGCCTGTCATCAAAAATTTTATGAGAGTATCCCGCTGTTCTTTCATTTGCTCATATTCTGTAATTTTGAATACTTCATTTTCAAGAATGTTGTAAAAATTATTAATTACGGTGTAGCAATCCATACAGACAAAATCTTCATTTATCACCTCATCTTCGAGATCTACACGATTATGAATAGTGAGTGCATTAGAACATTTATTACAGCGAGGTATCTTAAAAACATGGTCGCTGAAATGTAAATGTAGGTTCTTATGAATTAAACTGTGTAACATTTGCAAATTTTCACTGGGAGAGTAAATCTCCGCTACTCCTGCAATAACTAACTGTTCGATATCGAAGGCTGTTTGAGGAATACTTCGGTGAAACACGAATTCCACTGTAAGTTTTTCCTCCGTTATTTCATACTCGGTGATGTGGTTTATTCCTAAAATGAATGTCGATTGCGTTGCAATATTCGTGAATCGAAGTTTGTTGAATATTTCATAAAACCCGGTCACCTGAGTTCGAGGATGCTGAATTTCCGTGGTATGTGAATCATAATATGAATCAATATTATAGGTTCCTTGTATTTCTAACGTATTTTCTTCATCATTTTGAGGAGTGAAATACCATTTTAGTTCAATTTCCGTTAAATGTACTTCTCCTTGACTTTTGAGTAGCGTGTCTATAGTTAAACTCATGATTTGCGTTCACTTGAAGTTAGTTGCGATGGATGTTAAAAGTCCTTTGTAATTACCATTCGTATATGTGCAAATATCAACTTAAACGTATATTTGTTTTTGTGCATTCCAAATTAATAGAATGGAAAAAATATCCCTTAGATGGGGGATCTCTCCAAAAAAAGATTGTATTCCCCCCAACAACTGCATTCCTCATAGGGAAGGTTTTTAGGGTCAATTATATCCATATTTTGGGTGGATATAAACTCGTTCATTATTTTCAGCCAGGTGGAATTGCATGCCTTATCATGACAATTATGTACTCCACGTTCTTTACCTGCAGCACTTGGAGAACATAGAATCAAGACCCTGTCAAGAATTTCTTGAGTTAGTGCTTTTTGGAATACTGAGATGACCGAATAGATCCAAGGAGAACGATATTTTTGATGATTAAATAGAAGTTCAGCAAGAGTGAAAGCCTGAATATTAACCGGATTTAACGAAATGGAATCCGCACCCCAAGTTACTGCATCTTTTATACTCTGAACTGCATCCCGTATCGCGGTTTTTTCATTGAGGAAAGGAGGTTTCAGTAACAGATAAGTTTTTACAAGAACTCCGCACTTATGCGCAATTTTAATGGAATCTTTAAGATTTTGGGATGAAAATCCTTTGTTAATCAGTATTTCTCGAACATAGTCATTCGATGACTCCATACCAATTCCTAATTCTAGTGGTTTCTCATTACATACAGCCATTAGGGATTTCAAAGAATCCTCTTTTACAAACTCAGGACGCGTTTCTGCAAGGATATTATGTATAGAAGGTAAATTGACAACTTGTTTTATAATTTCAATTCGAGTTTCAGGTCGGAATTCTTCATTATCTAAAAAACTTCCAGAAGAGAAGAATTTGATAGTAGTTTTTTTCCCTTCTTTTTGGATTTCATCCAATTTCTTTAAATGTTTACTGATTGCATATTGTAATTGATCGAGTATTTGGGATTGCAGAATGGAATCTGGACCTTTATCATTGAAATATCCGCACATAGTGCATCCTGCATCATCGGAACGGGCCCAGCTACATGCACAAGTTCGAAAGATGATTGTAAATTCGTACCCCATTTCATCATGCAGTCGATCCTCAGCTATCCATGAGGTAACGGGTTTTTGGAGATTCCAATTTGTATGCTTATTAATTCGTTCCTTTGCTCTATCCCGTAACATGCGCGTTTGTTTTTTTATCATTAATGCAATTTTCTCGGACATCTTATTCGCCCTCCTTTTTCAATTTTCGAATTTTCACTACTGCTCCTCTCCGCATACGTGAATAGGTTTCGCTCCTCACGACTAAAGAACCCACACCTAAATACTCACTATTTGGACCGAGAATAACGCATTCATCTCCAGCACACAAACCCTCATCGACGTGTTCAATGCCAGGTTTAAATATTGTAGTACCTGAAATATCTGCTGTATTCAGAGTAACGGCAATTCCGGGTTGTTCACTTAGTCGTTCTCCGCCTTGATAATTCAATGTGATATGGCCCGAACTGCGTAAATATCGACCCAATTGGAGTTTCCCATGACTTTCGAATCCGTTAATCGTTTTAATATTATCATTTCGGCTTTGAAGAAAACGAGCTGCACTCCCAATTAATGCTGTACCCGCTCCTGTTCCAAATTGGAAATCAGCTATCATTTTTATGGATTGTTCTTCGTTCGAAAGAGAGTCTCCAATTCTTCCAGAAGTTTCTTGCTTGGTCAGTTCTTCTAGAGAATGGATGATGGCATCTGAAAATTCATCTATATTTGAGGGAATTGAATACGTAATAGTTGATTTTTCCTCAGATTCAATAATCTGCATAGCTAGCTCAAATGCTTTTTGATAGCCCCCATGCAAATATGCAATAATTTTTACATTATGTGGAAGTTTCTTAATCCAATCAACAATCTCACGTGATGTAAGTTGCAGTTCTTCCGCATCCCAATCTCCTGTCACTGAGATGTCATAATGCGCTGCAGGAAACACTTCTTCTATTTCACGAGGTACGATCCCAAGAGGAGAGGTAATAATTACTTCTGAAATGTATTTGTACCATTTCTTGGCAGCATTTTTTATTATTTTGATAAAATTTCTATGAGATTTCGATTTTGAATACGGCTTCCCCATGCTACAGGGCAGGAAAATGCATATTTTTGTGTTAGGTCGAGGTTCAACATTATGTCTCAGTTTTTGTCTATATTGTTCCACGTTGGGATTATGATACGATAATGGGGTTGTGCATGGAAGAGAGGTCTCTTTATTTAAGCTTTGGGTCGAGTTAAATATGCTAGGATAGTTCTTTTGAATGTGACGTAAAGCACTGAGAAGTAAAAGGGATAATTGTGATTTCCTTTCTAAATATGTGCTAAGCGACCCTCGTTGAATGTTTTTCCGAACCCGTTCTATTTCCATTAATCCACATCGTAAATTATGTAAAGCAAAATTAGTATAAAATGAAGGAATATCAGAAATAACGGAAAATTCGGTTAGTAATTCTCGCACAACATCACACTCCTCACAATTACACGCAAATTCTTCAATCGAGTGGAGTTTTCTGACCCATTCCATACCTTCTTCATGGCGATAGTATAATCCGAAATATCCTGTATGAAGAAGATAAGACAGGTCAATTGCATCAAATCCCAAATTAATAAGGAAAGCGTACTCGTAGGGTAAGATTAAACCGGATGCAATATACAGTAAATCCGCTGGGAATAATTTCTTTAATCGCAAAAAGGTGTCTACAGAAGAGGTATAATCCATTTTCTTATCAAATAATCCGTCGATTTTTAGTGCAACGATATTGTTGTAAATTAATGGATTGGACACGAACGATTCTATGAGATTTAGAAGAATATCCGGATTTCTCAGATCATGAAAGTTCATTACAACACCAAAGCCATTCATTTTTTCGATTTTTTGTGGTTCTTCCTCAATTTCTTTGATAATCTCTTGGAAAAATTGGGTATACCATTCCACTGCAAATTCATCATGCAACATGCTTGAAGGACAGGTTTTCGAGAAGAAATGGGTAGTATTCTCTGAAACTTGAGCGGGAAGTAAAGGTTCAGGTCTTAAATCGGATGTATAATAATTTGTTTTTGAATATTGGAAAATTAAATGATTTTCTTGACTAATTGGTATGGTTTGGTCAGGAGAACTGGTCATGTACACAATATTTTGCTGTTTTAGGAGGTATGCATAATGGTCATTGTCCAAGAGATAGTCTATTATTGGTAAAACTGCAATAGGGGTTTTTACCTTTATTTCCATTGCCTTATTGTTTAGCGAACATAGACGTGCTACTCCATCTTCTGCAAGTATATCCAATCTAAAACTCATACCGATGTAAAGCGTAGAAAAAAGTTAAACTTTGTTTAGATGAATTAAAATCTAAACGGTAGAAAGGTTGAGGGTAATCTTTCATCTAAAACAAAAATCGTGTTTGAATCTTGAAACTTCTTGGTATCATACAAATTTTGGATGAAAGAGCTGTACTCTTCCTTTGTTTTAGTCCTAACAACGGCAAATAATCCAAATTCCTGACCTGTTCGATAAAGATTAATAATTTCCTTTCTAGGGGCGAGAATTTGTTCCGCTATCAATGAATATTCGGTTAGATTATTTGGTTTTAACTGTAAATACCATTTTAATGGATAATCAGTGAATGGAATGAATTCAGGATATAGTTTGATTGACGAAAAAACCTCATCAAGGTCATTTGAAAAAGTATGCCCCGCTTCCTTAAATACGGTTAACACATTAATGACACGGTAAAATTGGAAACGGGTGTTCGCAATAATACTATCAACTCTTCTCAATACTTGTTGAAATTCGTCATTGGTCCTTACTTGGAATTTTACCATTAAAGAAGTATTACCAATAATACCATCTATAGATTTTGTGTGAGGAATTCTCCTTAATTTTGAGACTATCTCAGGTTCTTCAGGATTTGTCTTAATTTCTATGAAAAAAAGACGATTATCTTCTCGATTAGGATGCATAATCAGAATTTTTTCGGAACTAGCACCATTATCATTAAAAATTTTAATGAAATGACCAATTGTTTGGCGAGTTTTACCTAACACCTGTCCTAGTTCTGTATTTGTGATCCTCGAGTTTGAATACTTAAGGTTAAGGAGTCTTTTTTGTTCTTTTGATATTTTCACCGTATGTTAGATTTTTTTCATAAATATTTAACACTTATGCTAAAAATGGCTTAAGAGGTCTGAAAATGTAATTATTTTGGCATACAATGATTAACTATAAATGAAAGTGGGTGAGATCAATAGGTATGACCGAAGGTTATAAAGTTGCTGACATTACGTTAGCAGAGAAAGGAAGAGAAGGTCTCTATGTAGCTGGTCGAAAAATGCCGGTAACTGCAGGAATTATCCGAGACGAGTTTGAAAAGACCAAACCTCTTAAAGGAATTCGAATTGGAGCATGCTTACATGTGACTAAGGAAACTGGTAATTTAGCACGAACGCTTATCGCTGGTGGAGCAGAGGTATACATGTGTGGTTCTAACCCATTATCCACACAAGATGACGCAGCAGCTGCAATGGTAGAAGACGGTGCTCACGTTTACGCATGGCACGGGAACACGGATGAGGAATTCTATTGGGCAATCAGACAAGTTCTAGATGCCAAACCACACATTTTGATTGACGATGGTGCAGATCTTATCGTTACAGCTCACAAAGAGTATCCAGAATTGATTAAGAGCGGTATTATTGCATGTCAAGAAGAAACTACAACTGGTGTAAAACGTTTTGAATCTATGGAAGCTGCAGGAGACCTATTAGTTCCCTTATTCCCAGTTAATGATGCAAGATGTAAAAATGAATTTGATAATGAGCTTGGGACTGGTCAGGGAATCGTTTCTGCAATATATGGAATGCATATTTTATTTGCTGGCAAGACTGTAGTGATTGCAGGCTATGGACATTGTTCTAGTGGAATGGCTTTACGTGCCCGAGGATTAGGCGCGCGTGTCATTGTGACTGAAATAGATCCTATTGCGGCATTGAAAGCAGTCTATTCAGGTTTCGAAGTAGCTAAAATGGATGATATCATTGATCAAGCAGACGTAATCTTCACAGCAACGGGATGCAATGATGTAGTAGCTAAAAAACACTTCGGAAAGCTAAAAGACGGCTGTATTCTCGGCAATCTTGGTCATTTTGATATAGAGATAGCCACGAAAGATCTGTACGCATACGCTAAGGATATTAAACCCATTCGAAAGGACGTAGAAGAAATAACATTGCCAAATGGAAACAAGGTTTATCTATTAGGCCAAGGTCGTCTCGCTAATCTTGTCTTGTCTGAAGGTCATCCCGCTGAAGTAATGGATCAGAGTTTTGCGTTACAAGCACTTGTTTCCCAATACATTGTGGAAAACAAAGGTAAGTTTAAGGCTGGACTGATTAAGGTTCCTGAGGATATTGATAACAAAGTTGGTTTTCTTAAATTGAAATCCATGGGAATAGAAATTGATGAATGGACCGAAGAACAACGCAAGTATAACGAAGACTACAGCGAAGGCACATAAAAAATGCTTTAGTTTTTTTTTAAAACTAATTTTTAGAAGTTTTTTTCTTTTATTTGGAGTTTTGAAAAAAACAACTGATATCACACTATTTTTAAAGAACACATACTAAGTCAATTTTATGGCTTTTGATGACTCAGAATTAAGCTATAAGAATACAGTTTTACTTGTCAAGAATGTAGCAGTATCGAAGAAATTCTATACAGAAATTATGAACCAAGAAATAGAAATGGATGTCGGTAAAAATATTGGATTCAAGGGTGGATTGGCAATTTGGGAGAAAAATTATGCAGAAAATTTTATTAATAGCTCCGTAAAAAGAGAGGAATATAAATTCCACCCTAAAAATCCCCGAAAAAACTCATCTATAGAAATATACTTCGA
>SDNX01000059.1 GCA_004524545.1 Promethearchaeota archaeon | reverse complement strand
CAGGGGAGAGAGCCCTGCTGATAATTCAGTAAAAGATAACGACCCATTCGATCAATTGAAGATGTGCAAAGATAAGTTAAAAGACATATCCGATATATTGAAGAACCTCTCTAACAAATTGTAAGACCTTATTTCTCTTTTTTTCCATCGTTTAGTAGTGTTTTAGTATTTTGATGTATTCTGATTGCATATGGCACTATCGATTGATGAACGTATTGATCTGATCAAAGAAGTTGCTGAAGAATTGATCAATGAAAAAGAGCTCCGAGAACTGTTGATTGCAAAAGAAAAATCAGGGGATGAAATCTGGGCGTATGATGGATTTGAACCCAGTGGTAGAATTCATATCGCGCAAGGTCTTCTTCGGGCAATAAATGTCAATAAACTCATCAAAGCGGGAATTAAATTTAAATTTCTTGTTGCAGACTGGCATGCTGCAGCGAATAATAAGTTTGGTGGAAATATACAGACTATAAAGAAAGTTGGAAAATATTTTGTACAAGTATGGAAAGCTTGCGGCATGGATTTATCCAATGTTGAGTTCATGTGGGCATCTGACTTAGTGAAAAAACCAAAATACTGGGAAATGGTTTTAAAAATAAGTATTAATACATCATTAAATCGAACTATGAGATGCACACAAATTATGGGTAGAAAATCCACCGATAATTTATTAACTTCTCAAATTCTTTACCCTATGATGCAATGTGCTGATATTTTCTTTATGAATATTGATGTTTGTCAACTGGGTATGGATCAACGTAAGGTGAATATGCTATCTAGAGAAGTTGCTAAATATCTTAATAAACCAAAACCAGTAGCAGTTCATCATCATATGGTCGCGGGTCTGAATCAACCTCCTCCCGATTCTGAATTAAATGCAATAGATAAAGCTATAGAAAGGAAAATGTCGAAATCGGATCCGAATTCTGCTATTTTCATGTTGGACACAAAAGAAGAAATTGAAAAAAAAATCAAAAAAGCGTGGTGTCCTACTGAAGTAGTTGAAGGTAATCCTATCTTAGAGTATACAAAATATCTAATTTTTGAAAAAGTGGATGAATTTATCATTGAAAGACCTGAGAAATATGGAGGAAACTTATCCTACTCGAATTATGATGATTTAGAAGAGGATTACAAATCAGGTAAATTGTCTCCGATGGATTTAAAACCTAATGTAGCACGAATGTTGAATGAATTCCTTATTCCTATAAGAAAATATTTCGAACAAAATGAAACTGCGAAAAAACTGTTCGATTTTGTCATGAAGGTACAAAAACAACAGACTAGATAAAAAAATGAGGATTTTATCCTCGAATAATCTTTTTACGCTTTTGGTTTTACATAACCAAAGTATGCAAAAATGATTCCAACCAAAATTGAAACATCAGCAAGATAATAAAATACTGAATACGGTTCAGTAATGAGTACTCGATCAAACACAAACATTAACATTGCGGAAATGAAGCAATACGCCATAATTATAAGAGAGAGGATCGCACTCCTATACGTTTTATCCGTTCGCTCAATATGTCTAAATAATTTTGTTGATTTAATTATAAACTCTATGTAAACTATAAAAACAAAGAGGAAAACGATAAGAAATATGCCGAGATGATAATATGTGTCTGAAGCTGCTTCAGTTGATGGAGTTGCTAAGGCAAATGTTATTCCACCTATCCCAAATAGAATTAAAAAAGAATACATGCCCTTATTGCGATTGGAATCAAAGATTGCTTCTTTTAACAGATAGGAAAAATATGAAGATATTATTATAAGAGCAAATGAGAATCGATACCATCCAATACGTAATAAGAACCAACGTGCAATAAGATCGGGATATGTTTCAACATTTAATCTATAATAAGTGAGACGAGAAGTAAACACTAATAAAAATGCCAAGAAAATGAAGAAAAATATCCAAAACACCAATATTTTCAATTTACTCTTTCCCTTAGCAAGTTTAATTAAAATCAAGAGTAAAAAGATAGCAATTAGGAAAATTAAACTTCCTTCGAAAATTGTTGAGATTAGTTCAAGATCTGCCATGGTTATTGGATTTGCGGTGGAACTATAAAAATTTGATCGTGAAGAAAAGGAGAAATTAAAGGAAATTTGTACTTGACCAACGTGCTTGTTCCATCAAATTATAGGCTTTATCTGCGTATTCTCTAACCATTCTGTGTGTGTTGAAATACGAACCCAAGGCAATTGCATGTCTCATTCTATTAATCCATTCTTGTTTTTTCTTGTAATACATTGGCACAACATCATTTTCCAGTAAAGTATAGATGTTACTAGCTTCTAATGCATCATCGTTAACATCGCAACCAGGTTCTCCAGGTGCTACCCCTATTGCCCATCCAGCAAGAGGATCCATTTTGTATCCTTCAATCCACCATCCATCTAGAATACTTAGATTTAACACCCCATTGTGGGTCGCTTTCATTCCACTTGTTCCAGATGCTTCCCGGTACCGAATGGGATTATTTAACCACACATCACACCCGCTAATCATTAATTTTGAAAGATCCATATCATAATTCTGCAAAAACGCGAGTTTTATGCGATAGCTATTCCATAAATACTCAGAATGATCATTAATTTTTTTGATAAGTGATTTTCCCCATTCATCACGAGGATGGGCTTTTCCAGCAAAGAGAAATTGTATTTTTCCTTGAGAAACCCTTGCTAATCGTTCAAGATCAGAGAAAATTAGTGTAGCACGTTTATATCCGGTAAATCTTCGTGCAAATCCGATTGTCAGTACATTCTGATCCATGAGAACGTAATGGTTCGATTTTTCGTAGTCCAATAAGTCACATTTTGCACGATTATGACTCCTCCATAAATCGTCATCATCAATTTTCCACACTTTCTCAAAAAAACTTGCAGTTCGTGGTATCTCATCAGTTTCGAAATTATCAAATAATTTTGTCAAATGACGGTTTGTCCAATATCGTGTGTGAACACCATTTGTTATATAATCAATCTTGGCTCCAGGAAACATTGCAGTAGAAATTTCTCCGTGTTTCATTGATACTCCATTAATATAACGAGACATTGAGATTGCAAGATTCGTCATATTTAGATTATCTTTTCCTGCAAAATCTTTAATCTCTTGAGGAACATAATCTCGGAGAACATCATAGACTAAACTATAATCAAATTTATCATGTCCAGCAGGCACGGGGGTGTGAGTAGTAAAAATCGTCTTGTCTCGCACCAGTTTCTGATTTTCTTTGTATTTTTTGAATAAATACAGGGTGAGGAATGCAGCATGCCCCTCATTCATATGATAGGTTGTCAGATTTTTATACCCGAGACAGTCTAGAAGTTTACCTCCACCAATACCCAATATTACTTCTTGGACAACACGTTGGAAAGGGGTGCTATCATATAGAACATGAGTAAAGTTACGTTGCCATTGTTCATTTCCTTCAATATCAGTATCAAGTAGATAAATCGGTATTGTCCAACCAGATTCCCCATGGACTTCGTATTTCCATGCTCCAACTTTTACCGTTTTCCCTTGAATTTCAAGTTCAATCACACAAGGTAATAATTCAAATGCATCGGAAAAGTCCCAACGAATTTCGTGCTCTACTTGATATCCATCTCCATTGATAATTTGGAAGAAATATCCTTTATCATAGCATAGAGTGACAGCAACCATCGGGATCTCTAAATCTGCAGCACTGCGTATGGTGTCCCCCGCTAAAACACCTAATCCACCAGAATATGTCGGGATATCACTATGTGCTCCAATTTCCATCGAAAAATATGCAATACGTCTCATTGCAGCGTCTTTTTTTGCAGCAGTTCCTTTCGTAACCATAGTACAAATAATACTTTGATACAATTAAATACTTTATATCTAGAAATTATATGGTGACCTAAGGAGACTCCAAGAAGATGGAAAAGTTCAATCAAGAATTTCGAGACAGGCAAATCGCGATCACTTCAGATATTGAAGGAGGAAATGCTTATGACTTCAAGAAATATCCGGGAAACATCTATAGTTTCACACCCAGAAGAGATCCAGGTGAAAACTACTCAGGTCAAGTATATTATTTTAAACTCCAAGTCGAGAATCTCCAGAAGGATATTGCAAATGTTACCATCACAGCGATTGCTGATTATGATGAGATATGGAAAGGATGGCAACCATCTCTAAATCCAAAAATTTGGATATTCTCCCCTAATCGGTTAAAAATTCCAGAAATTTTAACTCAAGATAGGGTAAAATCTACACCTCGTAGCATGTCCATAAATTTAACGTTGCAACCCTTTGAGAAAATTATCATTTCTAATATGTTTACTCCCCCCTATTCAGAATTAGTCCAAGAATTACATGATTTAGCAGAAACATACCCCACCTTTTTAAAATTAAATGAAATTGGGCAGTCTCCTTTGGGAAATAAAATGTATTCAATCCGAGTCAATCCTCAAGGTGAATCAGACAATTTATTCAAAATACTCGTTGGAGGAACATCACAAGCAAATGAATTTGGAGATTATGCAGCTATAGTAATTTTGCAAGGTTTTTTGGACATGGGTGCAGTTTTCTGGGATAATTTTACAACTAAGTTCTCGTTGGAATTTATTTTCTTCCAAAATCCGGATGGCATGGTGCAAGGTATGAATATGGTCAATGCAAATCGGGAAAATCTATTTTTTTCGCATTTTCACGAAAATCAATCGATGCCTTTAGAAAATGAAATCATTTGGAATCACATTAAAGCGAATCCACCAGAGCTATATCTTGAAATGCATTCATTTTTCCAAGATCATAAGACAATACGGCCATATTTATATCCACTTGAGCTCCTATCCGAGAAAAAAAATCGAAAATTCTATTTAAAAATAGCAAAAGCTCTAGTAAAATACAGCAATGGGATGAAGGAAGAAATTCATCTCAATCAGAAATATTTTCAAGACACATTATGTTATCGATTGATGGAGAAATTCCAAACATATAGTTTTCAATATAAATTGCACTCAGGTATGTCAATTAATCAAAAAAAACTCATAGCTTGGGATGTGTTTTATCTATGCATAAAAAATCTTAAGAAAATGGTATAACACCATTATTCTTGAATCAAGTTTCGGATAGTTTTATCATAATATGAAAGAGGTTTGTAGGGACCAGCATATCTGAAATACTCATTACCTGACAATTTCAATATCTGGGAGAATCCAAATGAATGAATATTATTTTTAAACATGATTTTGAAGGCGTCATGTAATTTGTTTTTTTGGATCGTTTCCCGGATAAAAATATTCAAAAATGCTAGATTTATATCTTGTTGATATCTTTTGAAATTGTGGGCTAGTTTCTTCACATTACCAATGTTGTGGTCGTTAAAAACGGTGTAATTGTAAATGGCATTAGTAGGATCTAAAATTAAGATATCATTTTCTGTATGCAGAGTTTTTTCTTCCATATGTTTCAATAGAACGAGATCTTGATTATATCTCATTTGAAGATAATTGTCAAGCTGGTTTTGACTCAATACATAACTTACTCCATTCTCTTTTGAATTACTTTTCAAGATATTAGAAACTGTAAATAAGATTCTTAGAAGAAAATTAAAAGAATCAGAATGCATTTCGGGGGGAAAAGATGTGAAATAATGCACTGCTTCTTTCAGACCATTCAAACTTATGCTGCAAACTATCGGTGTACTCCCTTGATAATCAATTAAGTCAGTGCGTTTTTCAAAAAGATCGATATCAAACAACATTTTTGATATACTCCCCCAATTAGTAAGCTTACTCGTGTTTTTTGAGAGGATGCCCATCTTCTCATCAAAAAGATTAATCGCATGACAGATCCATTCAGTTAAAATTTCGAGAAATTTTTCGGAATCTTTGTTACCAGATTTTGATTTTGAATTTGCAGTAAAAACGCGTTGATCATTTTCAGAATCACGGTAATTTAGTGTAGTTTTCGTTTGAAAGAATCCTTCTGAAATTTCGATGATTTTCGGAAGGTTCACATAGATTTTATCCAAGATTAGGATAGATTTCTTTTCATCTTTATCAATTGTGATTGGATTTAGATGTGGAGTAATTAGTCGTTTGATATTTTTCGGATTTTTTGGTAGTAAGGGGGAAATAAATGAAATATTATGGATCAGAGCAATTTCGACAATTTTCTTCTGAAAATCAGATAAGTCTCTGTAACTTTTTGCATTGAGCAGCGTAGTGCGAAATTGTGGGGAACAATTCATGAGAATATTAGGTTTAGAAATCAAAGTAGTTGTAAGTTCTCCATTTATAACTTGTTGAGTGTCGTTATAGTATTTTGAAATAATCAATTCAATTTCCTCTCCATATTCATCCATATTGTTCAGATCAATTTCAAACCAAATTTCCCATATTCGGCTATGAATATTTCGCTCATCATGAGAATGATGAATTTTTGCGGAGGGGACCATTTCAAATATCAAATTGAGGATTTTCTCTGCTGGTTGATCAAAATCAAAACAGAGATTCCGTAGAACTCGTTCTAATTCAGTAATAACAACTCCACCACTGAAAAAATTCTTCAGATATTCAATCAGGTTGTTGATTACTAGGGGGAGGAATTGATTTAAAGCGTAATTGGCTTTTGGAATCGCAATTTCGTACTCTTTACACATCTGATACAATATTTTGGAAAATTTTTCACCCGAAATCACGACTTCTAATGGATTTAAACCCCAGCTTTCTGGATGCAGAAAAAAAAGTTTCCCTGAAAGATAAAAATCTGCAAATCTCTGTGGTAACAAATTCAATAAAAGAAATTGCTCCATAATGTTCTTCCCAAGTTCGTTATACAACATATTACTATTTTCGAAGTTGCCATGGAGAAGTAATTGCTTAACATCATACGGAGGTAAACCAAGCCGCGTGAGTTTATGTCTAGCTTCTTCTTTCCCAGATTCTAATAAAATGAAATTCATAGACTCTCGAATAAGAGGGGCAGTAAGATATTCAATTTTTGCATTTAGAAGCTTATGTTTTGCCATTCTCGCAAGTTCATATGCTTCCCCTTCAGCAATATCAGCTTCACGCATTAGATTAATGGCTATTTTTGTCTCATCGAATGGTTCTAGGCAAAAATCACTTGTCCGTACAAAAATATCTCTATTATATTCATCTATTGTTTTTTCTATTCCATCAATTTGATCATAAAGCTGTTTTCCTAGTTTGGTCAAAGTATAGGAACTCGAATCCTTATCCACAAGCCTCCATTCAACGAGTTTTTTAAGGTGGTTGGCAAGTTTTGAGGAATTTACTGGTGTATAACCAAGTCCTTTTAACAAAGTATTAAAAACTACGGGATTCCCTCGTTCAGCCAAGAGCCTTATGATTTCCATTCGAGATTTATTCGAAAATGCATTCAAACTTCCATAAAGATTGGGTTTCATTTTGGTACACTATTCCAGAATAACTACAAAATAATTTTTGTCGGATTTTTTCAGTGATTGGTATGATTCTGTTATTTTTGTCGTATTCGACAGAAGGTTTCGCAGAAATTCTCAATAATACCATTGATATCTTGTATTAAAAAAGCTTTTCTCCCGTAATATCTCTTCATTAATTATGAGTCACTCAGAAAAAGCGCAACAAATATAACATCGTTTTAAGCTAGTAATTACTAATGGGAGTATAACTCCAAATTAACTAATGGGAGATCAGGAAAATTAAACAAGACATTGAGAAGATTGAACGAGCACTTATTACCTTGAATAGCACAGAAGAAAAACTTAGTGGAGTATTCAAAGAAATCGCGGGAATTCTATCCGATACTAAGGAAAATTTAAAGAACTTGGAACAAAAAAAAATGGAATTAGAAGAGGAGAAAAATCATCTTGCTGTAGAAATTGGTCGATTAAGTTTAGAGAAACAGGATCTTGTTCTCCAATCTAAAGAAAAAGAAGATAAAATCGGTGAATTGACCTCAAATCAAAAAGATCTTCTTAAAGAATATGAATTACTCAAAGAAGAATTAAAATCATTTCAAGAGATTGCTACCGCTGCACGTAGAAAGGAATTTGATTTTGAAGAGATTAAGAATTTATTGAAAATCTATGGAGTATTAATCAAGGACATTTATGATGCAACGGCCCATTATAGGATATTGGATTTATTACATGGAGATAAAGAAGAGATGACCAAGGATGACATAAAAGGAGCGACAGGAATCACAGGGGCGATGGTTCTCCACGCAATTTTTGACTTAAGAAAGGCAAACCTCATCACTTATGATGAAGAAACGGGTTTAGCAAAATTAGTACATCGAATCTTTGCGAAAGAAAAATAGAAGTAAAAAAATTTATTCTGGATTTTCTTTTGGGGTGTATTCCGGTAAATCCGGGAAAATAATTTTAGCAATTGCATATCCTTCTTCAGAGGGGTTATTGCTACCTGCTCCACGTAATAAAGTCTCTCCAGATTCATTGTCTAGTTCCACAACATTGATTTGGTTATATTGATTGAGTATGGATTGATATTTTTGACCTTTTGTTTCAGCAGGAACAATCAATATCGCTTCATCAATTTGGTTCTGATCGAGAGCATTTTGGATACGTTGAGCGGCGTAAAAAGCAGCTACACCACCAGATCGATCAAAATCTTTAACAGCCGGAACTTCAAGTGCAATTCTACGGTGATTATACGTGACTAATCCTGCAAGAGTCACCTTACGTTTGCCTAATGGGAATTTAAACTCTAAATCCACTTTATATTCATAATTTTGTTGACCACCTAGGATTTTGATACACTTGAGAGCGGCCCCTGCCACGGAAGGCTGGTTCACCTCGATAATGAAATCTTCTTCTTGCATCATTTTCTCAATTGTTGCAGCAAGAGAGATTTTCGAACCAGATGTTTTTGCTTCTGCAGCTAGTTTTTTGATTTCTTCATCAATTTCGCTCTTGACCAATTCCGGTTTCGCAACAGGAACAATAGATTCATCTTTCATGAGTTCCTCAAGTGTCATTTCACCAGAGATGATTTTATCCACGAAGATCCGAATCAGTTTAATTATTGAACGTTGATTCCCATCGGTTTTATGGTAAATAGAATTTAATATTTGATCATTTAATGGAAATAGTGGATAAGTTGGGGGATTGAGATTATTTTGATTCCAGAAATGAAGCATAGATTTTGCAAAATATAATTTCAAATCATCCATAGTCCAATTTTGAAGTTCGTGTTCTGGTTCCATCCTTGAGCGTAACGGCATATCTGCGATCTCTAATATACGCGGCCAGATTTCTTTGAGAACAGCGATGATTATAACTAGATTTTTTACTTCGTTATATAACCGTTTGAGGATTTCCAAGAATTTTTGCTCTGCCTCTGCACCATGCATTCGATAAGGAGATTCTAATTCATCAAAATATAGCACAATTGTCTTATCGGTGTGCTCTGTAAGGAGCTTAATCATTGCTAAACAGATGTCATCCTCTTCAATTACCGAATTTATGCCTAATATATCTAATTCTTCTTCATCTAAATCCTCTCCGAGTAGCCATCTCTCAGCAAGCACTTTTCTGTCTTTATCCATTTCATAGACAACTAGAGCTTTCACACAATCAGCAAAAACACCTGGGTAATTTCGAATTCCAGCTTGAATAACTTCTTCAATATCAGCGGAACCGAATAAACCCAAATGTTTTTTCTTTTTACCGCCCCATTTTTTTACTAATTTACTGGACACGATTTTGAGGATATCTGCTCCCATTTCATCGATGATGCAAGAATAAACATGTAATAAGATGCGAATTGAAGCGGGTGGGCTTGGTACATATACAATTGTCCAGCCACTTGGTCCTTCATAGACAAGTTCCTCGGGGGATTCGTTTGATTGAAGCATTTTTCGTTCCCGATCCTTGTAAGCCCAGTACGCATGAGTTTTACCAGTCCCAGCTGACCCAAGGATTGGGATTAAACGAGTTGATTGATCTAATTGAGTTTGCTGTACTGCTCGGAATACATTCCGATCGATGGTTTGACGGGTTCTAGGAATATCAATGACATCTTCAATATCCCCACGGCTTACAAACCTGTCGAATGGCGTGGCTCCTTCCCTTAAAACCTCGAGGTAGAGTTCTTTTTCTTCCTCTGAAATAGAGTTCTCGTATGACATGATAAATCAGTCTTTAATTTTATGTCTTTACAGTCTTTACAAAAAGATAATAGAAATTTGTACGCTATAAATATACGCCTAACTATGATCTTTCCAAAATAAAAATAGGTAGTATTGGTATATTTTGGGGATGTTACGGATCTATTCTATAGAAATTTTCTTGCTTTTATTTCTACCTTTTACTTTTTCCAATTTAACTTCCAAAATACCATTTCTATAGCGTGCCCGAGCATGGTCTGGATTGATTTTAGAGGGTAGATCAACGGTAGTTTTATATTTTCGTTCATTATCTTCGTCACAAGCGGTTATGGTCAAGGACATATCCGTAGTATCGAGTTCTATATTTTCTTTAGCACATCCAGGAATTTCCGCAACAACTATTATTTCTTCCTCCTCCTCCATGATGTCTACTAGAGGTTCCCTACCTTCATCATTTTCGGGTTCTTGTTGATTCGAAGATCTGGTTGTGTTGAAACGCTCAAATTTCGGTTTACCATCTGCTCCAGGAGTCATTGTTCCTCCAAACACAAAAGGACTTATCTTAAAATGTTTCAAATTTTCTTTCATCATCTTCTGTATTTCTTCAGGACTCATTTCTTTCATGTTTGGATCGAATTGACGCATTAAAGCATTAACCATTTTATAAAAATCTCCTCCCATTTGCTTACCAAAATTTTCCATCATTTTCTGAAAGATATCCATCTGATTGAATTCTTTCCCTTCAGGTTCCTCGTCATCATCAATAATGTCATCTATTGGTGATTTTCGGGATTTTTTATCTTTCCTGCGTTTCTTTTTTTCATTCTTATCTGTCATGAATTCTCTTACATATTGTAATTGACGGAAAAATTTATTTGTTGGTGATTAGAAAAAAAAGGAATTTATTCTGGGTGCTTAATTAAATAAAACTCAATACCATAAGATGTAGCAACAATTTTATCATATTCCTCACTGTCTCCAAAATATACAATTTCAGACTTTTTAATGTGGGAAAATTGTTCATGGATTTTTTTTATTCCTTCAACATCTGGTTTAATGTTCTTAACCAGATCTCGTCCCACATAATAAGAGATGTATGAGTCAATCCCATATTGTTTAGCCCCTAATGTAATGGTTTTGGTGAAATTATTTGATAGAAGAGCAATATGACATTTTCCCTCGGATTTCTTTACAATATTTTCATAAATTTCCTTTAGAAGAGTAAACCCAACAGTCTGAATGGTTGAATGCTCTTGTAAAGCATGAATTTCACCTTGGATAAGATAAGAAAGAATGGGAGTAAATTCCTCTTGTGTTAGTTTGGATTTTAGATATTCTAATTTTTCCAATATAGGAGTAAACGTCATTTTGATAGCGAATCGTTCTTTCACTATTGCACTAAGGTTCTCCTTGAGCTCTTGCCAGTTCAAATTCAAATTCACTACGGTCTCATCAAAATCAAATATAAATAAGCGCTTTGTACGCAAATTTTTTGATATATCACTAAACGTTACCATGGCTATTCTGCAAACTCAATTCTGATATTAAAGGTATGAATCCCATCGATAGCATTGGCTGGAGCAGTAGAAAAGCGATAAAATGTTCCAGACTCAACCCCGTTTTTACCCAATTCATCCTCTAATTGTGGGGATTTGGGATTTCCTGGAAGGAATATGTAGGCCTTAGTTAAGGGATTGCTGATCGACCATTTTTCAGGGTCCATTTTGTATTTTTGTGATTTGATTAATTCAAAAAGGATTCCAAAAGTTGCATCCCTCGGAAGAAGAAGACTAAGGTTTTCTACTCCTTCGATAGTTCCACATGCCACACAATCTTCACGTCTGGATAACGGAACTGCATCAAATTGACCAAATACTCCGTTATAGTTAACGTATGGAGGATCCATGATTTGTCCCACGTTAATTCCTTTCATCCTAAATAATATTTTTAATGCTTCTTGTGATTCGATTGAAGATATTACTGAACTTACGGTTTGGATTGCAGGCATTTTATTTTGAATTATATTTTCCATGTCTTCTGGAGAGAAATCAGGTCCGAAAGTAAGAATTACATTTTTCCTACGTTCTTCTATTTCCTCAGCACTCAGTTGATTTTTTTCTTCAGGGCTGATTCCTTCTTCTACTACCCTATTCCTCAATTCATTTAACTCATTCTGCGCGATTTTGGTAAGTTTTTTTACATCCTCTGGGTTGGAAAAATCCACATCTTTATCTTCTTGATTGTAATACAATACCTCTGCTCGGAGCGCGCAATGAGTCCTATTTCTAGGGATACCTTTCAAAGTACAAGCTGCTGCAGTTTTTCCCATGGGAGGTGGTATTGGAACTGCACACCGATAGCATGGAGTGAAATTGCGGGGTTGCTTTTTTACTTCTTCAGTGGCTTGAGCACGTATTTTAGCTACTACGGGATCAATAAATACACTCGTCAATCTCTCAATTTTGTTTTCCAATTCTTCAATTTGTTTTTTAGCTGCAAAATATCCGGGGTGTTTGGTTTCATCTAATTCCCATATCTTCATTTCGGTTATGCTCTCTATCATCTGGGATTCATTTCCATATTCCAAGAGATTACCTGAATTGTCTACTGTCCCTTCAGGAATGATCACTTGCACATGACCTTCCATCCCCATAGTTCCTCCGTCAATCATTGGTTTTTTTAGGTTTAAACAGATTTTATTTAGATCGATGCGCGCTTTGAAATTATCGAGAGCTGCAATTATCAAATCACAAGATTGGTAGAGTTCCATAGGTAGATCTTGTATACGCTTAAAATAAAATTCAATTTCCATGAACGGATTCATTCGTTTAACTCGTTCTGCTGCAACTTCTGCTTTAGGGCGACCTTCATCTCCCTTATAAAAAAGCATTTGACGCGACAAATTTGAGGTTTCAATGGTATCCAAGTCGCAAAGAATTAATTTTCCAATTCCGCATAGTGCCAAATCTTTTGCGATTTCACATCCAAGTGCTCCAACACCCGCAATAAATACCGTGCTATTTTTTAGGGCTAATTGATCCCATCCTTCGATCAGTTTTTGCCGCTTGGTAATTTCCTTCTCTTCTAGAGTTAAGTCCTTTCCCATGATTGAAGCATCTACAAGTTGATAATAATAATTACTAAGTCTAAAAAGAAAATAAATTTATTCTGCTAAGGAGATTTTGACGTTGTTTTTATGTAGCCACATGTCACATGCAATATCTTGAATTAGATTATCGATCATGTACCCGCTTTTGGAACTGATAAAATAGTGTTTTTGGATATTGAGTTCCTTTTTCAACTCATTTAGTTGAGATTCCAATATTTCTTGGGCAGCAATGCTGACTTTATCATATTTCGTGGCAACAATATAGAGAGGAGTCTGTGGTTCTGCGTTTTCCCTCCATATTGAGAGCCATTCCTTCAAATACTTAGTGGTGCTAAATCTAGTTAAATCAAATAATAACAATCCCCCATTTGCACCTTTCACAAACCTTGGAAGCATGAATCTGAATCGATCTTCTCCACCGAAATCCCAAATTGCAAGTGAAATAGGTAATAAGCTCTCATCAGTTTTACGAGGATCTAAAATCTGCATCTGAAATAGATGGAAATCAATCCCAATCGTCATCTTAGTAGCAGGATTAAAAACACCGGTAATTATTCGATTTGCCAAGGTGGTCTTTCCTACACCACCTTCTCCCATCACACAGACTTTTAGCATATTTGGATCAGTCTTAATCATCGCAGATCTCCAAAAAAAAGAAAGGAAAATTTCCCTATGTGGTTTTGTGTAGATATGAACTAATCGATCCATGAACCGTTTTCATAAGCATTCCAAATTGATTCAAACCAATTTTCATCTCGAGGAATATCCCTAGTCTTCTCAAGACGAGATATGAAGTTCTTCCCATCCCACCGAGTTTTTATTATATATTGTCTGAATTGAGGATTTTCATCAATATACTCCTCTGATTTTTGTACTAAATAACTGCCCCTACTACCCCCATTTTCGATCAAATACAGATTTATTGATTGAAGATATGCAAGATGAGTCAAAAAAGCATCATAGGCTCGTAAAGCATGCAATAATTCTGCTATTGTTTCTGATTGCACAGACATATCTTGGAAGAATGTCAATACTTTATTACTGAGACCGTTTAACACCTTATGTAAATTCTGAGATTTTCGGATAATAGTACCATATTCTGACATGTGTTTTTTAATGTTCTGAAGGACCAGAGAAGGGTTCTTCTTGACCCCACTACTTTTAAAAAAGATTTGAGAAATTTGATCAATATAATCAGATGCAATCCTTGTAATTTTTTTGGAGGGTATCGATTTGGAATTATTTATCTGGGTCTTATAACGTCCATGAATTATTTTCAAACTCGCACGTAATCCACCTACTTGCCCTGAGTTCAATGCGGCTCCTCCTGGTCGATGTACTCCATGATTTCCGTTGGCTTCACCAATTACAAAAATTCCTT
This sequence comes from Promethearchaeota archaeon, assembly GCA_004524545.1. Classification (GTDB taxonomy): domain Archaea; phylum Asgardarchaeota; class Lokiarchaeia; order Sigyniarchaeales; family Promethearchaeaceae; genus AMARA-1. The sequence continues at coordinate 752 of SDNX01000059.1, read as the reverse complement.
GTTTAGAAGATTCCCACCAGATATCACCTGAAATACCACCATTACAATGTTGTGCGCATACTGAAATTGCTAACGGATCTTTCACTAAATCAATGTCATGAGAGAGATACAAATGATATGCTTTCGGATTGATAAATTTCAATCGTTCTACCGGGGTTTCCAGTTGTATATTAATTTCAATTCCAGATTTAGTTAAATACAATGAATATTCCTTATCAAGAAATCCCAGAATATCCGCGATAGAAAGTTGAAATGGATTTCTAGTATAATCTAAAAACACTTTGCGACCTTTATCGGTTGTTTCTTTAAACACTAGAAAATCGATTAAGGACGAACCATAATTTTTTATGTAATCTGCGTTAAATGGCCATTGATATCCTTTTAGAAAAATTGCATTTAACAGAGCAGTTTTGGAAGGAAAATGTTCATTTAGGAACTCAGTAGCTTCAGAAATATCCTCATTTTGTGCACAGGAGAGATAAGTTGGTATAACTTGCTGGTAGGTTCCACTAACATTCCATCGAAAATCCGTTGAAGCTAATCCAAACTGAGATTCCGTCAAATTCTGGGTTTCACATCCATAATCGATTAGTAATCCCAAACTTCCCCATTGACTCTCTGGATACACTGAATGTTCGTATATGGCACTACTCCCTCCAGTTGCTGCAATAATATTATTTACTAAGAACAATATCAGGTTTTTTTTCAAAATCAGGGAAGGATTAGGCACGAGTTCCTTTGATAAGTTATCT
>SDNX01000058.1 GCA_004524545.1 Promethearchaeota archaeon | reverse complement strand
TGGAAATAACCAGTTCGGCAATCTCTTGTATAATTTTCTCAGAGGGAATAATATCATCCTTCATGGAATCGATAACTTGCGTAGAAAAATCAAAGACACGAGGGTTTCCTCCAAATGCAGTTCCTTCGAGTCGCATTGCTGGTTCCCCTCTATAAAATTTCTGGTTACAAACTCCTAAAAGATTGGAAATAGCATCAATAAGCCTGCCACAGCTACTAGAATATGCAATGTTTTCTCTTAGTTTATAACTTGAGATTAGAGTTTCCAATTCATTTATTTTTCCAGGAAGGTTTTGAGCAACACCTAATTTTTTAGCATATTCGAGGGCTTTGGGTGTTTCATATGATTTTAGCAAAAAACCAGTTACCATTCGTGCAGGATACGTAACACATAAGTCCCCTCCAACCATTGGAATATGGGATAAATGATGAGTGCGATGCATTTCTTTATAAGTTCCTCGAATAATTTCTCCTCCCCATACATTGCCATCAGACCCATAACCCACCCCATCCAATGCTGAAACGATTACGGGTATATCCTCACCAATATTATTGTCAACCATCAAGCTTGCAGCATGAGCAAAATGGTGTTGAATTGCAAAAACATTATCTATCCCCATTTCGTTTTGAAAATGTTTAGCTAATCGTGTGGATTGGAATTGGGGGTGTAAATCCATAGCGATGAAGTCAATATCTGAATTGGTTAATTTTAATAGTGATTTCATATGGAGAATTGCGTCTTTTAAGAAATCATAAGTTTCTAAGTTGTTAACATTACCAATGTGCTGTGTTGGAAATAATCTGTATCCTCTAGCTAGAAGTCCTGTGGAGCTTAATTCTGGGCCGACTGCAATACCTCCCTTTATATTTGTCTCAAACGGGAGGGAAAAATATTCGGGAACGTACCCTCGTGATCTTCGGATAATTTTTGTGTGATTTTCATACACACGCAACACACTATCATCAGCACGCTGGTAAATTGTCCTGTTATGCAGTAGATATCCATCTGCAATTTGGTTCAGTTGACCTATAACATCATCAGGAGAAATTGCCATAGGTAAATCAGAAAAATTTCCGCTTGTGAATATCAATGGAATATCTCCTATCAATTGAAACATTAAATGATGAATTCCTGCATAGGGAAGCATTATTCCTATATTGTGCAATCCGGGTGCTATTGACTCATTTAGAACTCCTTTTCTTTTAGGTAGAAGAACAATCGGTCTTCGATAGGATAATAGCTCCATTTCTTCTTTCTTTGAGATATGAACATATTTTCTAGCAGAATGTATATCTTTTACCATTAATGCAAACGGTTTTGTCTTTCTTTTCCGTTTTCGGGTTCTAATTTTCTCTATGACCTCAAGATCACGGGCATCTCCTACAATATGGACTCCCCCGATGCCCATTATTGCTATAATTTTTCCCGACAGGATATACTTGGAGGCAATTTGGATGCTTTCTAATGCGTTTTGAGAAATTTTTGACATATCACCAAGAATTTCATGAATCTTGCTCACACTACTCTCATTCAAGGTTGGATGAGAAACAAAATCTGGATTATATAAGAAGAAATAATTTGGACCACATTGATTACAACTATAAGTTTGAGCATGAAATCGGCGATTATTATGATTATCATAATCGCTTAAACAAGAAGACCCATTTTTATTAGCAGATGAGCAAAATGGGAATTCTTGCATTGTTGTGCGTTCCCGATCATAGGGTAGTTCCTTTATTGTAGTAAATCGTGGGCCACACACTGCACATGCAGTAAACGGATATTGATAAAACCGTTCATTTTCAGGATTGTTAATATCTTTGATACAATCAGAACAAATCGCTATGTCTGGAGGGGATGTAACACTAGGACCGACTCCCCCCTCACTAGGCATAATCCTTAAGGTCTTAAATAATTCCTTTTGTTTCAATCTTCTTATTTCTGCATCACTGAGCTTATGAGAGGTTATACTTTCAATATAGGAAATGGACGGTTTTTCTGATTGAATCGCAGAAATAAATTGATCAATAGTTACCATTTTCTTGGAATAGACCATCAACTCTACCCCAACATTTCCTCTATTGATAATTGTACCAGTCAATTCAAAATGATCTGCCAAATTAAACAAAAAAGGACGAAATCCGACGCCTTGCGTTATTCCTTCGATAGTTATTTTCCATGCGCTCACTTTTTCCATAGACTCCCTTGTCCATTTATAATAGAATTTAGTTCAAGTGTATTTGTTCTTTAATTAGCATATCATTTTTTAAATTTAGAATCGTTTCTGTTCATATTATTAAGTTTAGGGTATTACCAGAGTCAAATATATGAAAACCCCTTTTTTGAGTTTATGATGAAAAAATTAACATAGGTTTTTTATAGATTTCCCCAAGTTTTGCATAGAATAAAACATAAGCGATTTTAATGATCATTACAGAAAACAAACCTTGGGAAGAGGTTAAACAAGCCCTTGAACTTCATCACGTAAAAAATGTTGTAATTGTAGCGTGTGGCATTTGTGCTGCGAAAGTAGGAACGGGTGGCACCGAAGGTGCTGCAAAAATGAAATCCCAGTTAGTAGAGCATGGATTCAATGTGGTAACAACTGCGGTAGTAGACGAACCCTGTGATGAACGAATGACAAAGCAGGCATTTCGTAAAATTAAGGATGAAATTAACGAAGTAGATGCTGTCGTTTCTCTTACATGTGGATTAGGTACTCAAGCTATGAATACCGTAATGCGTGAAAAGTTTCCGAAAAAAGTAGCATTAACAGCATTAAACACAGTATTCATGGGAGAAACTGAACGTTTCGGTGTCTATAAAGAGGGATGTCGTGCTTGTGGTGATTGCATATTGAATGAAACAGGTGGAGTTTGCCCAATCACCCACTGTGCAAAATCTATGCTCAATGGGCCGTGTGGGGGTTCAGTAGATGGAAAGTGTGAAGTAGGAGACTATACTCGACCCTGTGGTTGGATTGAAATTTATGAGGCTCTTGAATCTATAGATCGTCTGGATTTATTTTTGAAAGTGAGAGAACCACGAAATTGGTCAGAATCAGGGCATCAGCGAGAATTGAACATGCGTGATAAACCAGCGAAAGAAGAAGGAGGAGATATCCATGACTGAATTGAAAACACATTCCAATTTGATGAAAGCAATCCGTTCAGGAGAATTTGTAATAACTGGTGAACTAGAGCCAGAACGAACCTCAAATATTGAACCTACAGTTCACGAAGCAATAGAAATTAAGAAATACTGTGTTGCAGCAAATGTTACAGATAATCCGAAATCTACTGTATGTTTAAGCTCATTGGCAGGATCTTACCTTACTCAAGAAAAATCAGGTCTGGAGATAGTCTATCAACTTACATGTCGAGATCAGAATCGAATGGGATTAGGAGCAGCCATTCTTGGAGCCAATGCTCTCGGATTAAAAAATATTCTTGCTCTTACTGGAGATCATAACGCGTGTGGCGATATGCCCAAGTCTAAACCTGTATTTGATTACGATTCTACCCACCTTGTTAAATTAGTACGAGAAATGGCAGATAAACGCAGTATTGAGGGCCTTGCTTTAGATGATGACTGTCCTGATATAACCATTCATGTCGGTGGTGCCGCAAATCCAAATGCAAATCCAATGGGTCCCGAAATCATGCATATCCAACGTAAAGCAATGGCTGGAGTGGAATTCTTACAAACCCAAGTAGTATATGATATTGATATTGCAGAACCTTTTCTCAAGGAAATAAAGGATAAAACTGGAGTCCCGGTGTTATTAGGGATATTTCCCATGAGAGGATATGGGGTTGCAAAGGGATTTGATGAAATGGTTCCAGGAGTTAGTGTACCTAAGGATTTACTCGCGAAATTTAAAGCTGTAAAGAAAAGTGGTTTCGAGAAAAAAGAGAAGAATGAAGCCTATCGCAAATTGAATATCGATTTTTATGTTCCTATGTTGAAAGAACTAAAAAAGAAGAATTTAGTTGCAGGATGCCATATTATGGCTGTTCATTACCCGAAGATATTTCCACCATTACTTGACGCACTAGGTTTACAACCTCGCTAATAAAAAATCACGGTGCGGCAAATTCAATAGGAGATTCATAGGGATAAGGTGTCTTGCAGAAATCTCCTGTTATATTTTTTCCTAACAAATGTAAGTCAGCAAAGTCAAGTAAGACACCGAAATCTTCTTCCTTAAAGGCATGTTTTCCTTTTCGGTAATGAATTCCATTTCTCTCTTTGACTCCTAAGAATTCATACACAATATCAGTGGCTTTATATATTGTTTGAGTTCCAGATGGATTTGCCCAATAATCTTGCAACGCATTTGTGGTAATCAAAACACGGGGTGCAACAAGAGCACATAAAAAGTGCTGATCAAAAGTTAGATTCATTTCATTTCGACCAAATCGATTAAAATCCTCTTTGAACCAAGATTTGTAATTTTTAGGCGACGTGATAACTTGAATAGTTTCACAAGCTGATCCTTGAACAAGAAATGAGCCTGTTCCTCCACAACCACTTCCATTTGGTACTACCATAGCAAATCGTTCATCCATTGCCCCTGCTAAAAGCGCGGTTTTTCCACGTCGGGAATGTCCCGTAATAATTAATTTTGTTGGGTCTGCTTCAGGTATACCATCCGGTGCTTCTACCCAACTCTCCCCAACCAGATAATCAACCACACGACTACCACCCCAAGCCCATACACCCAAACTCCCCCACGAATAACTCGGATATGCAGATTGTGCCGCTCCTTCTATATCGTGTCCTTTAGTATCTGGATCTAATTCCGTATGATTATAACATACATACATGTATCCTCGATTCAATATTATATCTGAAGCCATTTCTTGACTTCCGGTGCTGTCTGGACTAACTTTAACTACTACTGGAAGAGGACCAGGAATATTAGGAGTGTACACCCATATCATCATATTAAACGTAACTGAAGGGGTCGAATTAAACGGTGTAATAGATAAAACTACAGTCTTCTTCGTGCCGTTTTCCAAGACTTCACTTTGAATCTCATTCGCAACAACTCTGTCCGGGCGACCTGGAATTGTCCCATATTCGCTTGATTGGAGCAATTCCTTTATTTCAATTCTTCTAATTTCCCAATCTTGTGCGGTTGATACTCGGGTTCCATTGTTTAGAATAAACGGGTCAGGTAAACTTTTAATAATTTTCGGATATTTTTGCCTTACCAAAAACCACACACCTCCAGAAAGAATACTAGTAAGAAACACAGATACAATTATCAATGCAAAAATTTTACTCTTCGGTGGTTTCATTACTGATAATTCATGTTACAATAAATTAAATCTATATAGTTTTATAAATCCAGAAAACGGAATTAAGAAAATGGAAGAACGTAAGGTATCCAAGATAGCAACCGTACTTCTAAAAGTAGCTCGGGTTCTTATATATGTTGTTGGTACACTCACAGTGCCGTTTTATTTATTTAACTTAATCGGTTTAGCTATTGGAATCCTCTACATCATTATTTTTAAGAATAAATGGCGTTTTCACGGATTCTCACTAGCCCTAGGGATCGCTTTTTCCACGTTATTTGTTCAAGTGGGTGGTGTTGAACTCACTGGAATGTATCCTCTTTACTTAGTAGTAACATGTGGTTGGGGTATAATGGGATTGTATTTTCTTATCCGATTAGTCAATTATCTTGTTGAAAAATATCATCCCCGAACAAAAAGCCACCCAAAACTGGAAAAAATCGTGCAAATTTTTAAAAAACCCTCTAAAAAGGGGAATTTCTTCATGATATTTGGATTAATCCTTCTTCCTGCAACCTTTTGGTCTTGGGTTAGCATTGATTTTTTAGTCTTGTTCGACAATAGTCCTAGGCTATTATGGGTGCATGGTCCATCAACAGTGAACACCAGTTCAGAATTTGAAATTGCAGTACAATGTTGGGATAGATTTGAGCGACTTAGCGCACAGTATGATGGAACCGTGGAATTTTCTATTGAATCTTATAATTCGACAGATTTTGCTTCATTATCTGCTCCAATTGCTGAGCTACCGTTAATTTATACATTCACGGGGCGGTTTTGGCCAAATGATCATGCATATACCTTAGATAATGGGAAAGATAATGGACAACATATCTTCACCACAACTATCCACACGGAAGGCATTCATTACATTAAAGTTATTGATTCAATCACGCAAAACACTTACTATAGTAATCCAATTCATGTAGCAAACCACTCGAATCAAATTTATTGGGGTGATATACACACACATTCCATATTATCTGATGGCAGTGGGACAGCAGAGCATGCCTATGATTATGCTCGAAATGTGGCTCACATCGAATTTTATGCATTAACAGATCACGGGGAAATTTTGACGATTAATAAAAATTCCTTACAAAAATATAAATCTGCAACGGATGCAGCGTATGCTCCTGGAGAATTTGTTAATTTCTATGGTATGGAATGGACACAACATAAAACTGGTCATTACTCCTGTATTTTTGATAAACCTGTTTTACCTACTTCCCCGATCCTGACCTACTATGAGATGAAAACTCCCAACGATTTATGGGATGCATTAGATAATTTTACGGCTTCTACTGGATCTAGGGCACTAGCACTTCCTCATCACACAGTAAAAGCCTCATTTATGCAAGATTGGTCCTATTTGAACCCTAAATACGTTAAAATCGCTGAAGTGACATCTAATCATGGCGATAACTTATATGATCATCATCATCCACTAAGTTATCGTGGAGTACATGGCCCTCCCCCAGATCCCACAAATGGTTCATCAATCACGGATGCCATTAGAATGGGGCACCGAATCAGTTTATATGCATCGAGTGATTGTCATGACGGGCATCCTGGTCATACAATTGCTCATACAAATGCTTACAAAGCAATTCAATATCCTGTAACTTTCTGGTGGACACGACAAGATAAACCCTATCCCGGAGGACTCACGGCAGTTTATTCAGACTCACTAACAAGAGAAACGATATTTACCCAATTAGAGAATCGTAATATATTCGCAAATTCCGATCATGGAAGACCCATACTCAACTTCAATGTGAATGGAGTAGGTATTGGAGGGAATTCAACAGTTTTTGTGTCTAATTCATCCGTTTCCCGTTTGCTTAAAATAACACTAATGCAAGATGGTTCCCCTGCAAGTGATTACCTGACTGCTGCTTCTGTTAATCCAAATTGGATCCCAATTTGGAACGCGGATGTTGAAATACTTAAAAATGGTGTACTTCTGCATAAATTTCACACTTCATCTCCACTAAGTTATTTCACCTATAATGATACTTCTGAAATTACTGGAACTAGTTACGGAAATGAAAGTTGTGTCTATCGCGACGGAGAATACTACTTGAATGACTACAGTGATAATCCGATAGAAGATCCTAATCTATTAAACACTGGTGGTGCTGATTTCTATATTATTCGTGTGGTGGGAGAAAATAAACGGCATTCCTATATCGGTCCCATTTGGGTGGAAATTAGTTAATATATAATGGAAATTTTATATTGATCATAGCCCTACTTTAAGAATATGGGAAAACGAGCAAAACCCCTATTAGCATTATTAATGGCACTAACATCAATTATGTTTACTGGGCTTGGTTTGATAATTACTTCGATGGTAATCGGTGTAAATATAATTAATACAACTCCATTTTATTATATCTCTTATGGAATATTAGGATTTGGGACTTTATTAATTTTAATTGGATTATTTGGAATAATGGGTATTGTTAAGCAGATTAGAACCCTCGCTGATGAAGGAGGATACTCGATTGAGGAATCCCCCACTTATGCTAGCTCAAAAACCACTAAAGTAATCCGTCAACAAATGCCCAAACCCATAGCGGATGATCAAATACCAAAACCTAAAGCTAACCCGAAACAAATAAGTTCGGGAACCTCACAGCTAAAATCTCCTACACCCCCCACTAAACCCAAAGACACAGAATCTTCATGGGAAGAAGTTCCTACACTTTCACTAGACGATGCTTTGAATACAATCATCACGAATTATAACACGGATAAAGTGAAAACGTCTTTTAAAGGATGGAATGAAACCTTAGTGATGCGGTTTCCGGATCTTGGAAAAAGTTATATGTATATCATAAATGGTTCTGAGGGGCTTGAATTCAAAGAAGGAGATGACCCCGAAGCTGCCGTACAAGTAGAAATGGATTCAACTCTCTTTCAAAAACTTATTGCGAAACAAGTGAATGCAATAAAGGCATATAGTTCAGGAAAAATGAATGTTTCTGGACAGATGAAGAATATGCTGAAACTGAGGAAACTAATGTTCTGAAATTAAACTAAACTAAGGAAAATAAAATGAAAGCTCTGGTAACAGCGCAATTTTCAGATGAGGCGCTTCAAAAACTACGTGAATTGCTTGATGATGAAGTCATATATGAAAGTTGGCGCGAGACAAAGCTCATGCACTTTGACCCGGAGATACTTATCAAGAAGATTAACGATTTGGGAGTGGAGATCCTCATCTGTGAGGGGGACAATGTTAAGAAAAAAGTGTTGGAAAATACAAATCTGAAAATTATTGGCTCTATTCGTGGAGATCCAAACAATGTTGATATAAAAATTGCCACTTCAAAGAAGATCCCCATTCTATATGGTCCAAATCGTAATACTCTCGCGGTTGCAGAACTTACTCTTGCTTCGATTTTAGCGTTAGCCAAAAAACTTCACACGGTAGAGAGAACGGTACATTCAAAAGAATTTCAAGTGAATGAGTTCTCCGATTATGTAACGTTTTATAATAAATTCATGGGATTCGAGATTACAGGAAAAACCATTGGAATTGTTGGATTAGGAAGAATTGGATTTCAAGTTGCTAAATTTCTTGTACCATTCAATGTCAAGTTCCTCGTTTTTGATCCCTATGTATCCCCACAAAGATTAACAGCAATCAATGGGGAGTCCGTAGATTTACCTACATTGCTGAAAAATTCCGATATTGTTACCTTACATTGCCCTCCGACCGATGAAACAGATGACTTAATTGGTGCGGATGAAATTAAATTAATGAAACCTTCTGCACTTTTCATAAATCTCGCTCGAGCTTCTGTGACTGATGAGTCTGCACTATTTAATGCTTTGAAGGATAAAAAAATCGCAGGTGCAGCTCTAGATGTATTTTTGAGCGAACCAGTAGACCAAGATAATGCATTCATTTCTCTAGATAACGTTATTGTTACTCCACACATCGGTGGAGATACCTACGAAACCAATCATCGAGGTGCAATGATGATTATCGAAGGGATAAAACACATTCTAGACCATAAAATTCCATTTAATCTAAAAAACCCCGAAGTATTAACTGGTTATACAGAAGTGCCTGCCGATGCAGGGGATGAAATATCTGATATTCCCATTACATTAGAACGATATTCTCCTCAAATTTATGAGATCATCCGCACTTGCAAAATGATGCTAGAGAAGGGATTTATACTCGGAACAGCGGGAAATGTATCTGTTCGAGTAAAATTACCTAACGGTGATAATGCCGTAATTATCACTCCCAGTTCAGTTGATTATACCAATCTTCAATTAGAAGATCTTGTGTTGATTGATGAAAATGGAGAAAAACTTGCAGGAATACGGAATCCTTCATCAGAACGCAGACTACATTTAGCCATATATCGAGAACGAGATGATGTGAAAGCTATTATCCATTCACACGCTCCTTTCAGTACTACTTTATCCATTGCAAAAATGCCATTAGGACCCTTTGTGGATGAAATAATTCCTTTTATTGGAGGATGTGAAGTATCTGAATTTGGGATGGCGGGAACTGACGAATTAGCAGAGAATGCTGTAAAAGCATTAGGGAATAATATGACGGTGATGATTGCAAATCACGGTAACGTAGGGTGTGGTAAAGATCTCGAACAAGCATGGTTTACTTGCCAACTAGTAGAATTCGCTGCGAAAATTCAATATCGTGCTGCCACCCTAGGTACCATGTACGCCATTCCTGAGGAAGCAGAAGAGTCCGAAAAAGAAATATATGATATCATGAAAGATATGAATTTCTAATTTCTATTTATTTATTTACTCGAATTCTATCCCACGTTTTATATTTTAACTCCAATTTTCCTTTCATATTCTCTCGGGGATGTATTTTCTGTAACTGAGTGCTATAATAATCCTCCAAAGTATCTAATGAGGAAATTTTTCCTTCTGCGATATCACACAAGATAAATAGACCTTGAATACTTGCTTCATAAGTTTCTAAACGTGAAAATGGAGAACCTGCTAAATCTGCAAATCTCTGGCATAATGTTTCAGAACGGGATGCTCCCCCCGTGACTGAATAATAAGGATTCTCAATTTTACCAATTTCTTTTGCATATTCAATGTTCCTCATTACCGCAAATAAGATGTTATCGTATACTGCTCCAATAAATGCACTTAGTGAGGTGTGTATTTCATCTACTCCTCCAGGTGTGGGGAGATGAAATTGCCCATCTCCTAGCTCAGTTTTGCTTTGTGCTAAAGGAGAAGGTCCCAGAAAGGCATATACTGCTTGTTCATTAACTTCATCCTCTGAAATGAAATTCTCATGGGTATCTAATTTTGCATATTGATCTTGAATGTAGGTAAACTTTTCATCTAAAGTGGTAGTTTTCGCTGGAGAATAGAGATTTGCTGCCCAAGTCAGTATTTGTCCTGTCATTCCTGAGTTCGGTTCGATAATATACGTATCACAGATATTTTTAACAACATAAAGAGATGACCAGGTTCGTTGTTCGGGGTCAATGAATAACCCGTCCGTAATCCCTTGAACAGGAGCAGTACTACCTAAAACTGCTCCAATAGATCCTTTCCTTACACATCCTGATGCTAGTAAAGCAGCTTGGGTATCAGGCAAGCCAGCTACTAATTCAGTTTCAGCAGATAATCCAAGTTTAGTTTGAACCTCATCTGAAACATTTCCGATGATTTCTCCTGATGCAACTGGAGGTGGAAAGAATCCTTCAGGAAGATCCAATACATCATACCACGCATCGTGCCATAATCTGGTTTCTAAATCAAAAAAACCACTTTCTGCCGCACTAGTATAACTCGCATGAGGTTCGCCACCAAGTCTCACTAAAATCCAACTACCCATAGGCAAGTACTGAGTGATAATTCTACCTTCTTCAATACATTCGGGGTTTTTCTTTATCCATCCGTATTTTGCGTGAGGAAATAGTAAAGAGGGGAAATGCCCTGAACTTTCATAATAGTTTTTACCTGATCTTTCCTCAAATTCTAGATCAATTTCATCTGCGACATCGATACCTCTCCCATCAAAGGCGCTCGCGATAAAGAGGCTTTTGTTTTGCTCGTCTGTAAATACACAGCTAGGACGAATTCCACATGCACTGATATAACGGATAAGTTTCGCTTCAATCCCAGCATTTTTGATGGTTCTCTTTGTTAGTTCTAACAAATCATCCCAAAATGTAGAAACGTTACAAGAACGTCCGAACCCATCGTCAGTCACATTTACTTCGGGGAAAATTTTCTCAATTCTAATTAATTTGTTTGACCCATCCGCAATTGCACATTTTAACGCTCTACTTCCCGCATCGAAAACCATCCGATATTGCATAGAATATACTTATTGATGTTGAACTTTAAAAAGCTGTTCTCAAATGAATAAAAAAAGAAGAGGTTGAAATAATATGAATTAATAGAGGTCTGTATCTGTTGCAATTACACAGTTAACTAACTCTTGGGCCGCTTTTACAGCTCGCATAACCTTACCCATGTTTCCCTTTAGTTTGAATTTACCTTGCATCAAACCTTGGATAGGATCGACCTTTTTCTCAATTAATTTTACCCAGTTATTATAGGGTCCTGAATAAACGAATTCTGACTCTACTTCCTCACCTTCATTTAAAATCCGAGCTCCTTTTGGCCCTATCTTACCGTGGTAAAGATCTATATACATTCGAATTTCATGATCTAAATTGTCAGCAGGGGTAATGACAAATACGAAATCCCCCTCCCATGTTTTGGCTGCATCTTCATAAGCCTTGCTTCCATTTACAGTTTCTACGTAAGCATTAACCCATTCTGGGCTCGCGAATAATAATCCCATTTATGATATCACCGTTTTTCTCTTGTTTAAGGTCGTATAAAAATCTTCATTTCATTAAAAAAGTTCAAAACCGTTATTCCCACTCTAGCCATGCAAATAATAATCCCAAAATTAGAAAAAAGTTATTAAATAAAGGTTAAAAATCGATGTCCTTGTTTTCAAATGCATATTCATATATTTTTTTGAACTCTTGGGAACCAGCACTACGTGGACTCATCGCCGCACTCGGAGACTCTAAACACCATTCCGCCATCATATCGATTTTCTCATCCAATTCCTCTCGTGTAATCATTTCACTTAATGTTGGATGATTCACTACTTTTTGTAATCGTTTAATTTCTGCAACATACTTATGTGCAGCATCCAGATTGGCATCATCCCATTTTGCAACTCCAGTGCGTTTTGCAAAGGTCCCTAAGATATTGACAGTTTCCTCAGCCTCATCGCCATGTAAGCAGTATTGGAGCACATATGGTAAGAAAACCCCAACTGTGAATCCATGCGGTTTATGAAAAGTTGCACCCAACACATGACCTAATGCGTGTCCGAGATGGACTTGTGCATTTCCGAATGCTAGACCTGCCATATTTGCCGCAGCGTGCATTTTCTCACGTGCTTCGATGTTTGTGCCATCTTCATATGCAATAGGCAAGTATTTTTGCACTAGTTCAAATGCTTTTAGCGCCATTGCCTCGCTGTAGTCGTTCTTCCAAACTGAAATAATGCATTCAGAGAGATGAGCTAATGCATCAAATCCCGTGGATGCAGTTAATCCCTTGGGCATTGATTTCACAAAAACGGGATCCAAGATTGCGACTGTAGGGATCATTTCCTTGTGCACTTGTTCAAGCTTTATATCTCCCTTATCTGTCTTTCGAGTGATGATACTAGCCCAAGTTGTTTCAGCGCCTGTTCCAGAAGTAGTAGGAATCGCTACTAATTTCGCTTTTTTACCTAATTTCAAATCGATGAATGGATACAAATCGTCAATACCTAAATCAGGGCGTTCATATAATACCCATACCGCTTTCGCAACATCCATAGAAGAACCACCGCCTAACGCAATGATTAAGTCAGGTTTGTAGTCTTGACAAATCTTTGTCGCTTCGAGGATGGTTTCCTCGCGTGGGTCGGGCTCAACCCCACTAAATACCTTATAATCCATCTCAAGAGGGGTTATTTTCTTAGTTAAAATTTCCAACATACCAAACTTGATTATCCCTTCATCCGTAACAATAAAACATCGTTTTTCATCCATACTGTCAAGATAATCAAGAGCATCTTCACCAAATACCGTTTTTGGTGCATAAAAATACCACATAGTTTTTTCCTCATTTTGTTGACTTAATTATTTGATCCTTTCACATGAAAACAAGATAAATCTTTATATTCATCTTAATGGAAAGAAAGAATATCAAATAATGAGGAAACTAGTTTGAATCCCGAAGAAGAAGAAAATTCATTTCAATTATTCAAAGATGTGGTCGTTACTGCAATACAGGAAAAAGAAAAAATTCCTAAATGGAAGAAAAAACTGGATGCTGCAGACGTAAGGGTAAGTTTTGTGTTATTGGTTAGTGAAGAAGATACTGCTTATGTTAACCTAATCATCAATAAAGGACAATATTCCATAAATAAAGAAAGAATAGAAGACTATACTATTGAAATTGTGGCTGATCCGGTGCATTTGGTAGGATTTGTGAGCAAAGAGTATAGTATACTCAACATGCTCCTTACAGGGAAATGGAAAATCAAAAATTTACTACGTTATCCATTTACATCCTTATTTATTGCAAATCTATTAGTGTATAGTTAGTAAAAAAAGAAAGTGAAATTAAAAGTTGGAGTAATCCTCCAATTCTAATTCTTTAATTACCTCTTTAGATGGTTTACCAGTTTCAGGATTCCAGTCTAGGTATTTGTAGAATTCCGGATATAAAACATTGACATCCGGTACATTTCCCTCTGACCCTCCTTCTAATGGGGTCAAAAGGATTTTTGGAATATGTTCCATATCACGAGTAAATCCCATTTTCAAATTGAATAATCGCTTCAGTGCTAATACTCGTTTTCCAGTAGATTTAATTCGTTCAATATCAAAATGCAACCCTGTCCCTAACTCAATGGTTCGTGCAATAGTTTCAGATGGTGGATTTGCAAATACACACATCCCATAAGCTGAATAAAATGCTCGATACGCCATGGTATTTGCTGCACTTATTGCCATTTCGGGTGAATTTTCATGTGGTAGAACCATATCCATACCCACAGCTTCATTAGAACCTCCTAAACTGACCATATACATGTCGCAACTATTATGAGACCCTCCATAATGAGGAGATAGTCCATATGCAATTGCCATACCATGAGTAGCTCGCATATCATGAAGGATAACTTCAGAATTATTTATGGTCGCAATTTGTTCCTTATCTACCCCAAAGTGTTCTCCAACAGCATTCGAACCTTTTGACAGAATTTCTCCAATTCCTTCTTTTTTCGCAATTTTATCGATCAATTGGAACACAGCTTCCATATTCCGGAATTTCAGATCAACGCCATCTAAATCAGATGCAGTAATTTTCCCTTGGTTAACAAGGTCCATTAAGAATGCTATGGTCCCACCTGTAGATACGGTGTCAATACCCAAATCATTACACATATAATTTGCTTTGGTTATTTTCTGTAAATCGGGATT
Organism: Promethearchaeota archaeon; assembly: GCA_004524545.1. GTDB lineage: Archaea > Asgardarchaeota > Lokiarchaeia > Sigyniarchaeales > Promethearchaeaceae > AMARA-1. The sequence continues at coordinate 540 of SDNX01000058.1, read as the reverse complement.
GTCCATTAGCGATCCAAAACTAGCAATAGTTTCATACTCTGGACCGGAGATATCTCCCTTAGGAAGCCCTAATTCATTTTCCCCGAATGTAATGACCTTACCACATCCGATTGGGCACGAATAACAGTGTCTACGACGTTTAAAATACTTTTCACGCATAGTGGCTCCCGAAATATTATCTTCCTCAGGGAAATCCGTTCCTCTCCAATATTTAATAGGAAGTTCCCCTGTAATGGAATATAAATTCATATTTGATGCAGTACCGAGCTCTTGAAATACTTGAGATGTATAGATACCCATCAAGGTTTCATTGACTTCCTTGACATATTCCTTGAATTCTTCTGGTTTTGCTAGTTCCACCTTTTTCGTTCCGACAGCTACAATTGCTTTTAGCTTTTTGGAACCCATGACCGCACCCATTCCCGTTCGACCAAAAGCACGAGTATCTCCTCCAATCATGGCAAATTTTACAAGATTTTCTCCACCGGGACCAATGCACATAATTTTGGTCCGTTTTCCTAAACTTTCTCCTAATATTTC
>SDNX01000057.1 GCA_004524545.1 Promethearchaeota archaeon | reverse complement strand
TTCTTTTCGTTTTTTATTTTTTCAGTCTCTTTTTCCTTCACTGGTTTTTAATATCAGTGAGACAAAAAGATATTCCAGAGAGGGATTTATTTTGAAATTAACAAATTTTGTCACAAAATTGCATGATTTGCTAATGTATGGAGATTTTCGAGGAGTAATTGCACTTTCACAAGGAATTTCACTTGAAAAACTTAATGAGAAAGAACGAAACGAGATATTCCTTTATCAAAGTGATGCATTTTCTTTTGTTGGAGACTTACCCTCCTTCAATGGAACCTTATCTCGAGTTCATTTAGATACGAATAATGATACAAAATTTCATTATCATGCCTGTGTTGCACATCATTGGTTTATGCAAGGTGACTATACAAAATTTCAGAAGTGTATTCATGAGTTTGAAGATTCCTATCAAAACCTAGATCATAAAGATAAAAGGCTAAATCAACTCTATTTTAAAGTTCTTTCTCAATATTGTAATCACATTATTTTTTTTATGAGAAACTCAGATCTAGCAACGAAAATCCTTAGCAAAATGGAAGAAGTTAGTAAAAAGATTAAGCAAGATTTGACTCGTTCTCGATTGTTTCTCATTTATGCATGGTTTGATATGTTGAATAATAATCATGAAAAAAGTTTCCAACATGGTCAGGAAGCACTTAAAATTGTAGAAAAGAATGGGTCTAAGTATCATTTAACGAACACCTATTATTTCTTTGGAATGCATGCGAAAATTTCTGGAGATGTGTCAGGAGAACTTTTCTATTTTGAAAAAGGTTTAAAACTCGCTGAAGAAATAGAGTATCAGTATATGGCATTCGTTCTTGGAATGCATATGGGTAATTATTACTTTGAACGAGGGAATCTTAAGAAAAGTTTGGATTGTCTCAAGAAAGCGATTAATATTCATGAAAAAATCCAAAATAAGTGGTTGTACGACTTTACTATGGGAATTATGGGCAGTATTTATTATATACAGGGAGAGTATAAGAACGCGTTAGAGGTTTACAAGACTGTTTTAGAAAATAATGAAAAAATATCTTATGATGTGGGTATTTTAAGTAGTCAGTTACAGATTGGAAAAATATATTTAGAACTGGGTGATACGGAAACAAGTGAAAAATACTTTTTGAACGCGGTAGAAACTGTTAAATCAAACTCTAATTTCGTAGTAGCAGGCTCTTATGATTTGGTTTTCGCTTTTTCGGACATAATTGCTTTTTTTATGAATCAAGAGAAGGCAGATAAAGCTGAAGAAATATATCGATTACTCGAAGAACGTGGTAAAAATAGCCAGATAGAGCATGTGCAAGATTTTCTCAAATATGCAAAAGTATCGTTACTCAAAACATCAAAGAAATTCAAGGAAATAGTTGAAGCTCAAGAAATCCTTCGAAAATTACTACAAGAAGATTCTAATTTTAATTTTGAGTTTAAAATGTATATCAGGTTAACGTTATGCGAATTTTTATTAAAAGAATTAGAATTTTCAGAAGATGAAGATATATGGAATGAAATTGAAGAACTAATTAAATCCATTGATAAACTGAATAAAGGACAAACATCAATATTTCATGTAAATATCTTGATAATTAAAGCCCAACTTGCAGTAATTTCTGAAGATTTTAGGCAATCGATTCAATTTATAGATGATGCATTAAAATTGAGTGAGAGGATGGGATTTGAAGCAAAATTGAAACAAATTCATGAGCAAAAAGAAGATATTTTAACCGAGCAACCTTCAAAGATCACCCCAAAAAAAATGCAATCATACATTCAAGATGCTATGAAGTATGTGAATGAATGGAAGAGCAAAAATTGAAGTTGACTTACTTTCAATCAACTATATTATTCATTCGTCCATTTAAATTAATAGATGTTTTTGTATCTTTTTTCAATTCTGTCCGATATCGATGCGCGAAGATCCTTCATTCAATAACATTTGGTTTTTTCACTGTTTTTTTACGAAATGCGTCTATTTTACCCAAATGATATGGTGTATTATATTTGAGAGACGCTGTTTGTAAAAAGTGAAAAACTCATCTATTAAAAACAGAATAGAAAAAACATTGTGTTCGGCCGAAGAGTCGGAATTACTGCAGCAAATGAATATAAGAAGAACACTAAACCTGACAAACTGACTCTCAACTATGTGCATAACACGATAAAAGCATTAGATGCATTATATCTCAAATCCAAGAATTATACACCAATTCTACTACCAGAATATCGTAGTGAAATCGTTAAAGACCGATTAATTCAATTGTACGAGCAATTGAGCTAATTTGTGTTTATTTTTTTATCATAAAAATCAGAGATCCAGAGGAAATCGCTCTCTGCTATGAAAAATTGTTAATATTATAATGGTGCCATTTAATTGATAGACAATTCGATAACCCTGTTCTATTAGTTCTCGAAATTCAGTTTTTTCTATTTCAGGCACAATTCTGCCCATTTTTGGAAAATCCTTTAATGTTCTTATCCGTTCCTTTATCTTCGTAATAATAGTTTTTGCATAATTAGGTGAATTTCGCTTTAAATAGTGATAGATAAGATTTAGATCTTCCAATGCTCGAGAGTCATAATTTAGTTTAACCATTTTTCTATTTGATCCTCAGCATCTTTTTGAGATATCAACTTAGCTTTATTATTCTTGATGTCTTCAGCTCTTTTCAATATAGTTTCCCTAATATAAAGGTGATACATTACATCTTCAATAGATACATCATCTGGAAGAGTTTTTATGAATTTTATTAGTTCTTCTTTAACTGATTCTGTCATCCTTACTATAGATAGTACGATACATTATTAAAATCTCTTCTGCACAGTAATTTTTGTACATTTTATTGTGGTGACAAAATAGTCTCGAATGCAAAACTGAAATGCTTCACTTTAAATACTGAAATATCGCATTGTAGTTGGCGAAGAACAATTAGTTTTCCTGAGCATGAAATCCAAATAATCCCCTACACACTTCATTCTACTTTATTTTCTTCATATCATCATCTGTAAATTCCTTAATCGATAATAGATAATCCAAGAACTATCATTGTAAGACATAGTGGCCAAAAGATTCCACTGAGTATTATATTTAAATATTATTCTCATGTCAGAAATTCTAGATTATTTCAATTATGCTTAATTATATTTACTTTTTCTATAAAAAATAGGAAATTAATATAAATTCTTAGAAATTATAATAGAATGTAGGGAAATAAAATGGCATCGAAAATTGTACATACAGAGTTAGATGACAAGATTGCTTTACGTTTCGATTTGATTAAATCACATTTAGGATTAAAAAACGATGGAGAAGTAATCCGCTTTCTCATCTCAAATTTCTATACAGACAAAATTGATGAAAGATACTCAAAAAAACGTCGGGATGCTAAAGATGAATATGAAAAAGAAATCAAACCCATGTTGGAAGACTTCATGGATAAATATGGAGACCAATGGCGTCGTTTGGGTGAAGATGAGTGACTTGGATTCCATCGATCGAAATAATTGAAATCATCTATGAACAACAACTGGGTATGAAAGTTCGTTACTCAAATAAGCAATATTTAGAATCTGCTTTAGATCTTGTTAAATGGGGTTATCCATTCAAAGATTCCGAAATGTCGATATGGGAAAAAGCTGCAATTCTGATGAGGAATATTGTCCAATTTCATGTTTTTGTTGATGGATGTAAGCGAATAGGAATCCATGTTGCATATATTTTTCTGAGAAAAAATGGGTGGTTAATAGAACTTAATGACCCCGAAGAAATGTTTCGATTTCCTATGTCTGTATCAGCTGGAACTCTGACTCTAAAAGAAATTACAAAGTGGTTTCAAACTAACTCAACGAGAATCAAGTAAGAAATCATTCGAATTTATAAAATTAACGGGGATCAGACCACAAATACCTAGCACAATCACCCAACATTCCTGAATAATCTAAGATCATTTTGGAACATATTTTTTTCAATTCAAAATTTGAGTTATTTTCGATTTCAAGTGAAATCTTCGGATCGTTCTCGTCAAGGAGTGCTTGTATTTTCCAAACAGTGCCATAAAGTAATTCAAGTACAGTTTGAAAATCTGTAATTCGAATAATCAATAGGGGTTTGGGATTTATCCCTAGAAAAATGTCAAAAACATCTTTATGCAATTTGAATTCAAGCCAGAAATCAATAGTATCTTTACCAGATTCCTTAGAAATAATAAATTGTAATGCTTGAAGCTTATTGGGATGCGTCTTATTAACTACTAAAAAATGTTGCCGCAATTTATGGAGATTTGTTGAAAAATCTCGAATGGGCTCAGAGTGTAAGAAACAATCCCTAATTCCATTTAAGTAATCAATCAAATTAGTTTCATTAAGATTTTTCCAATTTTTCTTCAAATTCGCATAATCCATGATTTCTATTTGTAGTTCTTCCTTATAAATGAGATATCAAGGTTGTGGAGTATAATTTCACCATATTATGACTCAGTATAAGGTTAAATTGCATCAGAATCGCACGAATTTAGGTTCTTTGAACGCATGGTAACTAATATTGCCAAATTATTGAAACGGCCTGATTATACAATTATGAGAAATAAGGTTGAATTTACTAGGCAATTATCCTCTCTTAACCCTTAATCTGTGCACTAGCTTCTCTATAAAAAATGGACTTTTCATTGTTTTTATACGAAATGAACCTACTTTTTGGTATGATGTGGTTTTGAAACGTTTAACCATAGTAAAAAAACCCAAAGAATTACTGATAAGTGATAAGACGATGAAAAAGAAGATTGCCATAATTGGTGCGGGAATAGCGGGATTGTCTGCTGGAATCTACGCCCAAATGAATGGATTCGATTCAGAAATTTACGAGAGCCACAATTTACCTGGAGGTCTTTGCACTTCCTGGAAACGAGGAGAATATACATTTGATGGATGTATCCATTGGTTAACCGGTTCTGGTGAGAAAGATTCATTTTACAAATTTTGGAATGAAATAGGTGCTTTAGAAGGTAAGAAAATTATCGATCCGGATGAGTTTATGAGGTTTGCTCATCCTGATGGAACTGTGGTGAAGTATTACACTAACATGAATAAACTGCAAGCGCATCTCTTAGAAATCGCTCCAGAAGATGCCAAGCAAATTAAGAAATTATGCAGAATGGTTAAGAAGATGTCAAGGATGAAGTCTCCGCTTGATAAACCCTATTCTTTGATGAAATTCAAGGATATTTTCAAGATGATCTTTACAATGCTCCCGTATATGAGATTATTCAAATATCTCAATTCTACTTCAGTGAAAGACTTTGCAAACACCTTTCAGAATAAATATATCAGAGAAAGTCTAAGACAATTACTTTACATGGAGGATTTTTCGCTTTCAGGAATAGTTTTTACTCTTTCAGCATGTCATAATAAAAGTGCAGGATATCCTATTGGGGGTTCGTTAGAATTTGCTCGATCTATCGAAAAAAAATATGTAGAATTAGGTGGAAAGGTTCGCTACAATAGTTTTGTAGAAAAGATCAATGTCAAAAACGGTAAGACTACTGGAATCCAATTGAAAAAAGGTGAAGAATTTGGTGCAGATTATGTTATTAGTGCAGGAGATTTGTATTTAGCGTTAGAAAAATTATTAGATGGTCGATTAGAAGGATCTCCTTATGAAAATTTATTCAAGGATGAAGTATCATTTCCATCTGCAGTTCAAGTTTCATTTGGGGCAAACAGAGACTTTAGTGACCAACCAAATACAATTATTCAGCACTTACCCTTGAAGAATTCTATTACAATCGCTGGCGAGGAAATAAAAACCATAGGGTTCAAAAGTTATAATTTAGACCCTACCCTTGCTCCAAAAGGAAAGTCCACATTCATTGTATTTCATAGCGCACAAGACTTCGGTTATTGGGAAAAATTAAAACAAGATAAAGACGCTTACAAAAGGGAGAAACAAAATATTCTGCATCAAACAATCCAAGCTTTAGAAGAGTATTTTCCTGGAATAATGGAAGATATTGAAGTGAGTGACGTGGCAACTCCCCTAACCTATCAAAGATATACTCATGTATGGAAAGGATCGTATATGACGTGGGTGCAAACTCCTGAAAACTTCAATAAATTGCGAATGATTCCTTATCAACTTCCCGACATCAAAAACCTCTATTTCTCAGGAATGTGGCTCATGCCACCCGGTGGATTACCATGTGGTGTAAAAACTTCTCGTGATGTTATTCAACTGATTTGCCATGAAGAGAACAGAACTTTTACTACCTCCGTGGAATAATATGGCTGAGCTTTGTTCTTATTTATGTGAGATTAATATAGATATAACTCATTTTGTAAGCCCATTCAAAGTTAAATATTGAGTTTCTTTTCATTTTTTCCGCTTATGAAAAATCATGAATTGAAAAAACAAGTTACCAGAACGATGTCCCTTTTTTTCTTGGTATAATTGAATGAAAGATTAAATACATGATATTTTTTACTTGAATTATGGAAAAAAATTGGTTATATCCTCCCGAGGGAGAAGAAGCCTCATTCGAACTTATGGAAAAGGCAACTCGAATGGTTGTGAATAAAGATAAAGAGTATCCTACCCAACAGATCACTGGAGTCGGAGCAACTGCAAAAGCAGTGTATGCTAATCGTATTTTCCCATTCCGATATAAAGGATTGTTCCGAGGGAAACGCGGTAAGATTTTGGGAGGGGCAATAAGTCATACGGGAATTCTTTTACTGTATGAAGATCATACCAAACAGTATATATGGAATCAGATTACCTCTTGTAAAGTAACTGCAACGTATATCAATAATCAAGCTAATCCCAATCAAAGCGGTTATGTATATGACATCTATCTAGGATTTGGAGAGGAAGAGGGATTCAATTTTAATGCAGGTGCAATAAATTTCTTTGAATTTGGAGGGAGGATGGGTTTGAAAATGACTTACCAAGAATCCAAAGATCAAGAAAAAGCAGGAGAACTGTTTGCTTTGTATTATAATCGTGTTCGATCCGAAAAATTGGGAATCTCCATGAGTAACAAGGATAAAAAAGTACTTCTTCATCACCCAATCAATCAAGAATTTACGCAAGAGGTCCTGAGACGATTCCATTCCCCAGAAGGGGTAAATTTCAAGAAAAAAATGAGTTTTAAAAGTTTTGAGATAAACCCTCAAAGGATAACGTTCTATAAAAGGAATAAAAAGAAAATCGAGGGAAATATTGAATGGAATACAATAAGTGATATTAAAGTAGCACTGGGAGCATTCTATGCAATATGGTTAATTAGTTATAAAGATGGAGTGGAGTACGAATATGAGTTTGTCTGGCCGAATAGTTGGAAATTGGAACCCAGCATCATTGAAAACAAACATCAAGAAAAAATAGACCAACAGCTCATACTACCCTTATGTTGGTTAGAATTGCTGTGATTTTCTTTAATTTTTTCTTCCCATAATCTTGTTATAGAGGTGGCAATAAGTAAGAAAAATGGAAGATGAGAACTACAATCATAAGCTTCACATCACAACAGATGAGGAAATGCAAGAAGTTCTAAATCAATATAACCTCAAAGAAAAACCTCTGATGTTAGCTCTCTTTCTTTCGATTCTGGTAGATGTACTAGGTTTTACCTTAACTCTTCCGCTTTTACCCACGATAGCTGAAGATTTTAATGCAGGACCTTTTATGGTGGGTATTATAATTAGTGCAAATTCCTTAACCTCTTTATTATTTGGTCCGATTTGGGGTGGTTTAAGTGATAAATATGGTAGAAGACCGATTCTCATCATTTCTCAAGCAGGAACGTTTGTTGCATTTATTCTTCTAGCTAGTTCAAGGTCTGTTTACATGGTAATTGCAGCAAGGTTACTAGATGGAGTTTTTGGAGGACAATTACCCATTATTCAGGCTATAATCTCAGATATAACAACTCCCTACACCAGACCAGATAAGATGAGTAAGGTCATGGCAGGTGTATCACTGGGGGCTTTGGCAGGTCCTTTACTTGGGGGATTACTTGGTCAATTAAATTGGCGATATCCCCCAATTGTAACGGCAGTTTTATCCCTCGCATCCATTCTGATAACTTTAAAGGTACTAAAAGAAACTATGCCTAAAAAAAGGCGAGAGGATCTTAAACGGGCAAAAGAACAGAACCAACATTTATTAAGGAAATCCATTTTCTCCAAAGAATTAAATTTACGCTTGTTCCAAACATTTTTCTTCAACGCGATTTTGGTGATGTTTAATTCTGCATCGCCATTGGTTATTACAGATCGTTATATTTTAGGTAATCCGATATTAGAGGATAAGGGGCCTTTAACAATTGGTTTGTTAACAGCTGCTATGATTCTGATGATGGTGTTCTTCGCAATCATAGTATTCAGACCCCTTCGGAGAAAATTTGGAATTAAATACTTAAGCTTATTTGCGATGTTATGCATTATCGCAGCGTTCATATGGTTCCCTTTTATGGACGTTATGTGGAAAATAAGCATCTTTTTACCATTTTACACAATATATATGAGCTTCGGGAGACCTATCATTAACGTAAACACTATGAAAGCAGTGGATGCTACCCGACAGGGAGAAGTATCAGGATGGTCCACTACCACTCAATCCATTGCACAAACATTACTGCCACTAGTAGCAACCGGTATTTTAGAAATTGATGGAATAAACGTTGGTCCAATTTCTCTCAATGAATACTGGACGTTGGGAATTCTGGCTGTTGTGATCGGTGTTATTTTATTGCTACTTATAATTCGAGATATACGAAAATATCCCAAAGCATTTGAAAATACACCTGAAATAAATAAGGAACCATTTGAAGTTACTCTGTAAATTGTAACAAGATCAAAAAGAAGAAGAAATAATGAGGTTATATACTCACTTTCTTGTTTTTAATTTTCAATTTTTCTTTCTTTAAAAACCCATTTTGGTCGAATTACTCCCAAGTACATGAAAAACATTGATATGATGACAAAAACCCATCCAATATAATAAAACACCGTGAAGTTTCCACCAAACATACGGTCTAAGAAGAACATAACAAAAACCATCATAATGCTTATGGGACTTATGCTGATAAACAATGTTCCTACTCGGTCAGGACCTTTTTCCAACTTAAATGCTAATGCGAGAGCTGCAACCATCGTCCAACCATATACGAATAATGACAAAACGATTGCGATTCCCCAAATCATTTCTGTTAGATCTACAACAAATAATCCGGTCCAAATTGAATATACACAAAATCCTGCAATCAATACTGAATACACTGTTAAAAATGCAATTCCGACTGTACTTTTGACGCCTTTCTTCGTAAAAACTTCCAAACAGAATGCAAGCATGAATATATTCCCAATAGCGATAAAGCATATTGTAAATGCAAGAAATTCAAGCTTCACTTCCGGATATATTTGAATTATCCAAAGCTCCGTATATCTTAGGACTCTTGAAAAAGCGGCTAAAAGTATCGCTAAACTCATAAAAAATGAGAAATAGAACATGTACTTAATTACGGGTTTTTTTCTTTCCCTATACCTCTGTCCAATGATAATAACCATCAATAGACACCCCGCATAGATGGAAAATTCATAAATCATTGGAAACAAAACATCTGGATTAACCATACCGAGGAAAGAATCGAAGTTGTATTTAAGTATACATATCATTCTATGACATATTTTGTCGACCTTATACAGGTAACATGGAAACATTGATCTCCGAACCCAAGAATTTAAGTGGGAAAACTTGAGATATGTCCTTTATGATCGCATGGATCAATTTTATAATATTCCTAATATGTTTACCACTTTGGGGTGGATTATATCTTTTTAGCCTCCAACCCATGAAACGAGTTGAAAAGGTGGGAGAAAAAGGCTGGAAGCAATGCGGAGATGTGAGAATAATTGCAGGACTTATTTATTACATCACTTGGGCAAATTATTTCTTGTGGATTTGGTTTCCTATTGAGTCCTTACAATTCACAATTACTAACCAGTATTATATCTCTCTCATCATTGGTCTGATTTTCTTAATTAGTTCAATTCCGCTCTTTTACTTTGGTGTAAAAAGTACAGGGAAAGAGACCATGCGTCCTAATAAAGAGAAGAAGATGAACACCGGCATCTATGAATACATTAGACATCCTCAAATTATTTCAGATTGGCTGATGTTCATAGGATTTGCGTTTATTTCTAATTCATGGGTGCTATTAGATATCACATTGCTCTTTATAGTCGTGTATACCCCAATTATGATTAAAAAAGAGGAAGATGACTTGATTAAGAGGTATGGAGATGAATACAGGGTCTATCAAAAGCGAACTGGGGCTTTATTTCCAAAAATACGCAAAAGAAAACAATAATAATCATCTTAATTTCTATTTGTGTCAATAGATTTATTAATGTGTAAGTTAAATATGATTAATAGTAATGACTAGTATGAAACGTCCCTACTCCGCAGTAGTATTCCCCTTTTCTTTATTTTCTTCATTTTTTCTTCATTTTTGTTGAGTTCGACAGGTTTAGCTCAAACTCAACATTCGATGTATCTCAATAAAATTGGAGAATGTTCTTTTGTAGTCGGGTATGATGTACAGGTTTATGGAGGGTATGCCTATGTGACTAATAATGATGGAGTTATGGTAGTGGATGTATCGAACCCTTCAAATCCAAAAGTAGCATCCGAAATTTTGACGGAACAAGCCCCTTTTACCGTTTCGGTTAGTGGAGGAAATTGTTATGTCGGATATAGTAGCGGAACATTCTTTATTAGCAATATCAGCGATCCTATAAACCCTCAGACTGAATTTTTTCCAAGTGGGGGGTCAGGAGTGCCTACTAAAATTGATGTAGTTGGAACTTTTGTGTTTGTTAGCTATCGCGATGTTGGATTCAGAATATTTAATTTCACATCCACAGATTTGGATTTATTATATTTCTATTCCGACTCTGGTGGGGAATCATTAGCTATTCAGGATGATATGCTCTATTTTGGGAACCCGAATTCTGGAATTAAAGTCTTCAAAATATCTGCGATCAGTTCTCCTGTTTATGTAAGAACTGTGAGCACTTCTACAAGTGTATGGGATATGCATATTCATGATAATTTAATGTATGTAGGGCGCCATGGAGCAGGAATACGGATTTATAGCCTTAGCAATCCATCTAATCCATCATTACTTCGGAGCTTAATTGAAGACGATGGAGGAGAAGCACAAGGTGTTGTTGCAGACGATGATTTTCTCTATGTTGCAGATAATTATGGAGTCGAGGCTTATAACATTAGTAACCCTTCATCACCCATTGAGATTGCTGAAGTAACAAATGGAATTGGAGCAGCCCATGATCTTGATATTGACAATGATTATGTGTACGTCGCATTAGGGGGAGGATTGATGATATTGGAACTTAGTGATACAAAATCACCATATTTTCCAAGGTACTTTTATTATGTAATTCCAATAGGTATAGTTGTATTAGGAGGAGTTATCTTCCTGGTTATCAAATTGCGGAAACGAAAAAACCTATAGATTGGACCATGTTAAATCTTTTGAGATTTCTTTTATTTTCTCCACAATACTTGTATTGGAAATTGTGGTGAGAATTAATCTATTAATGGTGCGGGTCATACCCACATATAATAATTGACGGTCTTCTGTTTTATTAGAGAATGTATCCAATTCGGGAATTATTACCATATCGGCTTCCAAGCCTTTAGCAGCATAAAGTGTAGTTAACACAATTTCCTTCGAATTAGCTGTCCAAGTCTTATGTACTCTATCTTTAATTCCCGCTTCTTCTAATGCTTTCATAAATGGATGATCTGAATTTTCTTTTTTCCATAGATTTTTTCGAAATATGACAAGGATAGATGTAAGTTGAGATTCCTTTAGAATTTCACAAATAGCGCGATATTCGTCTTCACGCGTGGATTTCGTAATCAATGTAATTTCACCAAGAAGTCCATTATATTCTTCAGGGAGAGTAAATTCATCTTCATGAGCTGCTAATGCCCTCATTTCAGTCGTGATGATCGATTGTGCGCATAATCCGACATTTCGAGAATTCCTATAGGATTTTGTGAAAGTAGATCTTCGACCACGAGCACGAACACCTACAGAACTCCACGAAAAACGTTTTCTTGCGTAGATCCCTTGCATTCCGTCGCATGCAATGAATAAAGACCCATTTTCTCCATCCTTAAGCACTTGTAAGACCAATTTAAACCAAGATTCATCGAAATCTTGAGCTTCATCAATCAAAATTGCATCATACATGATGGAATCAAGGTCCTTCTTAATATTTTTTTGATATTCTATTGCTTGATGAAGGATATTTGGAACATCTACCGTGAAAAAAGTGTTCAATCCATTGTTTAAAGCAATTGACTCCGATTCTCTCTGTTTCAATTCATACAAACTTTGAAAACGCGAATCAATGTTTATAATCATGTGTTTTGCCCACAAATGAAATGTTTTCACTTCGATATGAGCTTTAAATTTATTGGGAAGTATGAGATTTTTAATCATTTGAGATAGTAATTTATTAAAACATAAAACTAGTATTTTGCTATTTGGATTATTTTGAGCTATGTATCGGGCTCTAGCGATTAAAATTACTGTCTTACCAGAACCAGCGCATCCAAATACTAATCGATGACCCGAATTCAATGAATGTGCATAGGAATTTTGTTTGTCATCAAGAAGTTTAATTTTTTCGTACTCTGGATGTATATCAAATATTTTCGCTTGAGAATAGGTAGGGAGTTTAGAAGTCGGGAAAAATCCCGCTGTCAAATGATCCATTTGATGTTCTGTCAATTTTGTTGTTTCTTGGAATAAAGTCTTAATATATTCAAGAAACAGCTTATACGTGCTGAGATCTTCATTAAAGAGGACAATAATGTGGTTTTGAGGTCTTCTTAAAATTTCTTCAGCAATTGGGGATTGTTTGGTAAGATTTGGGAAAGCAAGAATTTGATGAATGGGGATGTGTAAATCCTTATAGCCTTTTATATCGATGATAGATTGGCACTGAATTTTATATTTATGCAGCTGCTGATAAGGATTTGGAACCATTCCAATGGTTTTTATTACCCATTGGTCATCTGGATATGCATATAATAGACTTTCTGCTGAATAATCTTTAACTTCTAATATAAAGACACCGTTTTTCCTAGTTATGAGGGTAAAATCGGGTCTATGCTCAGTTCGCAAGACTTGATCGTAGTAACATCGAAAGTCCCTTGAGTTTTGATAGTTGTGTAAAAGAATATTAAAATATCTATGAAGGCGTTTCTCACCTGGTGTTGATTTTTCATGAATGTTCCCAACTATTCTATCCACCATGTTGGAAAAATAATTTCTTTTCTTTCTCTTTTATATATTGAGACTACGCACATATTTTATTACGGAAACAATCGAATACCGACGTAAAGAAAATTAATGGGAATGGTGGATAATTCCATAAAGCCCAGTGCCCGAATGTTCAAAAAGAGGAATATGTGGTGGTAGATATGTCCATAATGTTAAAAATACCCCTAAAAGTACTATTCCTACTATTGAAAGAGTGATACTAAGAGCTCGCTTATCCCTCCAAAAATTACGAATGCACCTATGATCTGCCAGATCAAAATTTTTTTCTTGTTGTCTTCAATTCTTAAGTCTGTTGACATTATATCTTGAATGTTGATCCATTTGACATAAATTTAGATATAGCAGATTATAAGAAAAAATGAAAGTATTGCCACAAAAATATGGTTCAATAGTTAAATATTCAATAATTTATTATCCCGTGTTTTTTCGAAAAGATCAACTTCACTTTTTTTGGAGTAACATTTCCATTTGACTGAATGCCAATTCCCGTAATTTTTCTTTGTCGAACTTTAGGTCTTCATGAAATTCTGAATCCCGCACAATGTCATCAGTGAGAATATCATATTCAAGATAAGTTACGCCAAGGACAATACTATACAGATAAAACCCAACAAGCTTCATATCCAAATTTTGGATTTGACCCTTGGAATAGCCATCTTGGAGGATTTTGAATATGACATCTAAAACTTGTGAGGATTTATAGCCTTTTTCAATCTCTCCAATGAACGGTTTTCCATCCTTAATCGGTGGATCTGGAGGACGAGTCGATGTCATCAATTTCCATCGGTTGGAGTCTTCTGCTGCGAAATCAAATACGAACCTCCCAACTTTTTTTAAAACTTCCAGCGAATTATCTTCTCCATTGGAAAATGCAGTATTTTCAATCCCTGCCTTAAATTCTCTCATAGTTCTTATCCGAACAGCAATCCATAATTCACGCTTGCTAGAAACGTAATTATAAAGGTTCGCTTTTGACATACCGATGTGTTTGGCTAATGCACGCATCTCAAATCCGAAAAAACCTTTTTCTCGTATAAGTTTTAAACATCCTTCGAGTATGTTTTCCATCTGTTTTGCTTTATCTTCTTTAGATCTCGATCTTTTTTTCTTGGATTTTTCGGTAGGATTCTTCATTTCTATTCATTAGTACTTGAATGTTTTAAAATCAAAGGAAAAGTTGAAAAAATAAATTTTGTAGGTTCTATATCTCGTCCTTCTTCCGCAATAATTGTTCCATTTGGCTATAAAAGAATTCCCGTAATTCTTTTTTATCAAATTTTATACCATCATGAACTGTGGCCTCACGCATTAAATCATCGGTCAGTAAATCATACTCGGAGTAAGTTACTCCTAAAATCGTACTATATAGATAGATTCCAATTAGTTTGAAATCCAAATTTTTTAGTTCCCCTTGTTTAAACCCTCCCCGTAAAATCTCGAAAACAACATCTAAGACGCGTGTGGATTCATAATTCTTCTCAATTTCGCCAATGACTGGCTTTCCGTCTTTCATTGGAGGTTCGGGAGGTTTGATAACTGTCATTAATTTCCATCGGTTATAATCTTCAGAGGCAAAGGTAAACACAAAATTGCCGATTTTTCTAAGAGTCTCTAGCGTGTTTTCCGATTTTGAAAAAGCAATTTCTTCTAAGAGTTCTTTGAAATGCCGCATGGTTTTGATTCGTACAGCAATCCATAGTTCTCGTTTACTAGAAATATAATGATACAAGTTTCCTTGCGACATATTAATATGTCTTGCTAATGCTCGCATCCCAAATCCATGAAATCCTTTAGTTTTTATAAGTTCGAGGCTTGCAGTTAGGATTTTTTCCATCTGAAGCGCTTTTTCTTCTTTGGATCGCGTTCTTTTTTTACGTTCTATATTGTATTCTTTCATTTAGTATCTCTCAGATTTTTAATTTCAGAGCATCATGTTAAGAATTGTAAATATTCCTTTTTTGTTTTCTGAGCAAATTCCTCTAACAAAGAATTCCATTTTTCATGATTTCTGTCAACCAATATTGAAATTGGACCAGGTGAATTGTGTCCATTCCGCATTGTTTTATCAATTGTTGGCCAATCCTTGAAGAGTGTTTCCAGAATGTCAGCAATGCATCAAGCTTTCATCTAAATCAAGTTGGGATACGATGAT
>SDNX01000151.1 GCA_004524545.1 Promethearchaeota archaeon | reverse complement strand
TTGAAAATACAACAAGATTTCAAATATCCTTATCAAATCACTCGACAGTTTTTTAAATGATTCGAGTAAATAATACTTATGGAATATATATCAAAAATCGGCTCTAAGGGAGAAATTTTTACCCCGAAAGCGGTACGAGATCAGCTCGATTTTCACGCCAACCAACCTATTTCCATCATTGTGAAGAAAAATGGCATTTTTGTCTCCAAAATCAGAACAGATGAAGAAATTCTGAAGATAAACAAGACAAAAAACGTGAAAGTATCTTATCATGTGTTAAAAAACATGGATTCCGAATTGGAAAACGAATTATAGCGTGCACTTGAGAGGAGTTAGAAAATATGATACTTTTTTTGGACACTACATATATATTCCCCTATGCAGGTGTAGATTTATACAATAATGGTCAAAAAGTATGGGATGCGGAAGATTTAGAAAATCTTATGAGCCTAGAACACAAACTATTATACTGCGATTTATCTCTTTTCGAAATCTATGCAAAATGCTTAAAATTATCAATTAAAGGGCAATTGAGTGCTAATTTAGAGGATATTCAATCAAATTTAGTGTCTTTATCAAGATCGAAAAGATTTACGCAGATTCAATTTTTGCCCAATAGTATTGATCAAGAGTTCCTACAGGAATTACGTAAGATTCACACAGACACATTTGATTGTATATTATTATACTTGGCTGTAGGCTTTGCAGATTATTTCATAACTATGGATGAAACTCTAAAAGAAACGGTTTTTTCTTCCGTATTTTGCATGAATTGGATTGCTTCCCATAATAAATCCTTTCAAATCCTTGTTAAGGAGACGAACTTCCACACAGTATAGAAAAATGGTCGATTTAAGAAGGAAACGTCAATATTTATCTTCATGAATTCTCTAATCAGCGCAAATATCTCTTTTCGAGAAATTATTGGAACTAAATGTGATTTCTTTTCGTCGCTTGTTGTACTGGGAATGGCAATAATAGTTTTTCCTCCTCTAGTTCTACTTGTACCTTCAATAAAGTCATTTTTAAGACCACATAGAACTATAAAAAAATGAACCAATTATTCCATGTACTTGAATCCATGTTTCTCCAGGTATTCTCTTTCTTTATCGCTACGTTTTGCTGCTAATTCCTTTTTCGTTTCCATCCATTTTTTCCCGGCTAATGGATAAAAAATCATTGTCACAAAACATATTAATAATAAAACCGCAGGGATTGCCATCCAGCCGATTATAATACCCCATTCAGCTCTATCGGACTGGGGTATTGGAGAATTTTCAATATACCCAAATGCTTTAATAATTACAAGAAAAACCGCTTGCGCGATGCTGATTGCAGGTTTGGTGATTAAGGAATTGACTCCAGCATACATTCCTTCCCTTCTTAAACCAGTTTTTGATTCATCATAATCCATCACATCACCGAATTGCAGTTGTAGGGTGAAATATCCTCCCGCAACTCCAATACCTATTCCAAAGAACCCAATAGCTGTAAGTATAGTAGTTTTACCCATAAATAAGATAATAAAGCACCCTAATGAAAAACAACCTAATACCAGCATCATACAGATTTTGACCCCCCACCTCTCATTTTGCAGAATCAATAAAATCAATCCTCCAAGGATCCCTACGGCAATGGCAATATATGCAGGTATAAGGTTTACTTTATCGGTCAATTCTGCAGTGTAATATTGCAATCCTGTCATTAATCCCGTTTGAGCATAAATAACAGTAAAACTTATGACTTCAAAAATCCAGAACGCGGGATTTTTAAATGTATACAAGAGTGCTTTCCATATTGATGGTTGATCTTGATCTTGAGTGCTAAATTTTTCCTTGTAAAAGAACGTACTGAAGAATGTTATCAGTCCAACTACTATTCCCAGAGTTATATGGAATATTTGATACCCAAGTATATTCACATATCCTTGATTTGGATTGAGATAAGGCATAATGAAAGGGACAATAATTCCGAGCAAACTAAAGACAATTTTCCACACAAGAATCGTTCCCCGGGCTTTATTCGAGATTGCCATTTCGAAGGGCATGACATAGATAGCAGATGCCACTGCTGTGTAAAAAGTATCATAAAAAAATAAGAACACCAATAATTCCACAAATAGTAATGTCTGCGAATGAGAACCCGGCCAGTTAATCCAACATAGGATATAGGATATCGCTAATAGAGGCGCTCCATATCGAATATAGGGTATTCGTCTTCCTAATCGGGATTTTGTTCTATCCGTAATATACCCATAAAGAGGATCGTTCAGAGCATTCCAAATCATAAAAATGATCCATACAATTGACGCATAATATGGATTTAATCCACGATTTTCGGTAAAATAATAGGTTAATACTCCACCTCCCACCAGGGATTGTAGAACACCCACAAAACCATCTGCTGCACTTACCCAGATCCGACTTTTCCAAGGTACTCGTTCGATAACCAGTTCTGGAGATTTACGATTTTCTTCACTCATCACAATCTATCCATTTTTATTTATGGTACTACTGATTTTGATACATAGAAATTTAAACTTGATGAAGGAAAAAAACTGAGAGTAACAAAAGAATTATACAATCAAAAACGATCCTCATAGATATGAACAGTAAAAATGATTTTCCTCAAATTTTTCCACTGCAAGATTATCAAAGAAAACTCCGAAAAAAGAAAATGAGTGGGGTATTCCTTGTGTTGGTAATTTTAGTCATGTGCGTTATTTCCAGTATTTTTCCCGAATCCTATTGGGGGTGGATAAATCTCTTTTTAGTGCTATTGTTGGTGATGGACTTCATATTAATTTATGTGGACTTAAACAGATATAAGATTGCAACGCTGTGGGATGATTTCGAATATAAAAAACTAGTAAAACAACCATTCAATTTCAAAGCAAAAGATGGAATGAAGCAGTTTGCGTACATATACATACCTGAAAGCATAAATTTAGAAAATACTTCTAAAAAACTCCCTGCGGTTATTGGTTTACACGGATGGGGATCCCACCATCGAGAAATGGATAGATACTGTCTTCCGATCGTCCAAAAAAATCAATGCATATATTATACATATGATTCTGTGGGTCAGGGATTGACTCCGGGAGACAAGAGCGATTTTCGTCAAATTAATGATTGCCAGGATTTTATTGACACTATAGCAGCTTTGCCGTATATTGATCGAAAAAAAATTGTGGTTGTCGGAATGAGTCTTGGAGCCATGAAAGCTGCCGTAGTTGCGTATCCTCATCCTGATGTGCGAGGAATCATAATGATGTCAGGTGCTTATGACTTAGTTTACACAAAGAATAGGATGAGTAAATTGGAATATCTTCTTTTTAAGTGGAACGGTTTTAAATTTCCTAACGATGAAAAGGAACTGAAAAAATACAGTGCAGTGAATTATTTTAGAGCAGAAGGTATCTGTTTACGAGATGATGTCGAGCCAACTCCAAATAGTGCGCGTGTATTTATAATGGCAAATAAGAATGACCCCGTAGTAAGGTATGAAAATACCTTAAAAGCAATTCAATCACTAAATCTTCCTCCAGAGAATTATTCTATTTTTGAAAAAGGAGGTCATTGTTTTGAAGGGAATGAATATTGGGTCGCTAATGAGATCAATACTTTCATTAAGGCGATTTTAGAAAATGAACTTAAAAAATATTAAAAATCGTATTCGTAATAGTTTTGTGTAATCGATCTCATTGTGTGAATGTTCACTATGTTTTGTATCATTGATGATCAGTTTCATTCAATTTCACATTATTATAATTTTACCAGTATATTCCCTATTCATCA
>SDNX01000150.1 GCA_004524545.1 Promethearchaeota archaeon | reverse complement strand
GCGTCACATTGGACTTTTGCGACCAATCACGACTGATGAACTTAATGAATTTTTAGAAATATGCGCAAAAATCAAAAATACAATCAAAATACTCCCCAAATTGGATAAAATTTTCCTTCAAATAGATGTATTATAGAAACTTTTATACTACTCCACGAATGAAAAAATGGTATGGGAATATTAAGACCGAAAATCCAAGTGTTGGATGAGGCGCATAAAAAGCTGATTTATGCTGAAGCGAAAGAAATATTAGAGACTCAAGGGATTTTCCTTGAAAATGATAACGCAGTTGAATTGTTTAAGGCTCAAGGATTTAATCACACCAAAACACGATGGATGATACCTGCAGACTTTGTAGAAAAATGTGTTGAAAGTGCTCCTCCAAATATAACGTTATATGATAGAGAAGGAAATAATCCTCTTCTTCTTTCTGGTGATAGAGTACATTTTAATCCTGGATCTGTAGCAGTTACTATATTAGATGAAAATACGGGCGTTATTCGGGAAGCTACGAGTAAAGATTTCACTCGTTTCATAAAAATTGTTGATCAGCTAAAATATTTGGATGCGCAAAGTACCAGCCTAATGTATGGGGATGTTCCAATGATCGCTCAAGATTGGCACCGCCTATTCATTTGCTTATCCAACAGTAACAAACCTGTAGTCACCGGGACATTTCATAAAGGGAACTTCAAGATTATGCGAGAGTTATTGCTTGCTTGCCGTAAAGACGAAAAAGATCTAGCAGAAAAACCTATGTCAATTTTCTCAGCATGCCCATCACCTCCTCTAAAATGGTCTGACCTCACTACTCAATCATTGCTAGATTGTGCCGAAAGTATGATTCCTTCGGAATTTATCTCCATGCCTATGTCTGGTGCGAGTGCTCCAATAACGCTTCTCGGAAGCATCACTCAACACTGTGCTGAAACTCTAGCTGGAGTTGTTATTACGCAACTTGGTAAAAAAGGAGCTCCAATATTGTGGGGCGGATCTCCGGCAGTCATGGATATGAGAGCGGGAACTACTCCTATGGGTGCAGTCGGCACTATGATGGTTAATTTAGGAGATGTTGAAATGGGTAAATTCCTTGGTCTTCCAACTCAAGCATATATGAGTTTAGGGGATGGTAAAATCCCTGATGCCCAAGCAGGTTTTGAAGTTGGAATGGGGGCAACTCTTGCTGCATTAGCTGGTGTCAATATGGTGGCTGGTCCGGGCATGTTAAATTTCGAATCCACTCAAAGTATCGAAAAACTCATCATCGACAACGAAGTTGTAGGGATGGCAAAACACCTAATTCGTGGAATAAATAAATATGATCCACCATTCGCTGCGGATATTTTATTAGATTATAATGACAATGAAGAATTACTCTCACATCCTACTACGCTGAAACTCTTTAAAAAGGAGTTATTCATCACCGAAATCGTTGATCGATCTTCTAAAGAAATGTGGATTAAGAAAGGAAGTAAAAGTATTCGGCAACGAGCCAAAGATAAAGCGGTCGAATTATTAGAGAAACCCTCAAAACAACCAATAAACGAATCGCTACTTAAAGAATTGCAGAGAATTACCAAAGAAAATCTTTAAAAAAAGTCAGAAATTTATTCTATTTCTTTTTTTGCTTGCACTAAATTTCTCAATTTTCCATTAACAATTTTCATGCCCATTTCTTCACCAAAGATACTGAGTAATGGAGCAAACCCACAATCTGGTTTGAGAATTAGGTTTTCTTTTCCCACTTGATCTACAGCTTCTTGAATGGAATCTTTGATTTGGGTAACAGATTCTATATAGGTGTCAGGGGTACTATCGGGTGCCCATTGTATTTGCGTTTGGAGAACCCCCCATGCGAGAGATTTGTTATATTGCTCGAGTGTTTCCTTATCAAATAATTTCTTGTTATGCCCACTCGTCATTTCATGGTCCATAATGTTCACATTTGATTGGAGTAATATATCTCGCAATTTAGGAGCGATTCTACCGCATACATGAACGGAGGAATTGCATGAAATGGAGGATACAGCTTCATTAATTATACTCAAAGCTTCTTCTTCTGAATGATAATACATTTTTCTTCCAACAATTATACCAAGCATGGGTTCATCCATCGAAATTATGTCGGCACCCATTTTATTATATTCAGCGGCAATCCTACTCATCATTTTTGCTAGTTGCATGACCATTTCATAACTTAGAATTGCAGTAGTATCTTTGAATAACGATATTTGAGGTTTTGGAACACTATCTTCGGGGATAATTATCTCGCTGGCTAGTGTAAATGGACCTGTTAAACATGCTTTCCATCCTTTAATCCTATTTCGGTAATCCGGGTTGTTTTTAAAAAATTCAATAATGAATTTCCCATACTCTAATGCAAAGGGATCTTTAGGCAACTCTAACTGATCCGATTCTAGATAGAATCGTCCTTTTCGTTTTACTAATCCAATATCCATCGCAACTATCGGGTCCAAGAATTGATCTATCATAGGTACTAATTGAGGATAACATGGATATTCGATTCCTGTATCAATTTGTGCTTTTAATCCTATTTCCATGTTTTCAAGATTATCTTTCAAAGGGAAACTGCCAACCACAGTCGTAGTCCAACCCATTTTATCCATACTCTACATAATACGATGATCTAAATAAACTTCGTTCACCATGTAAAAATATTAAGAAAATAACCAAAATCGGAAAAGGAAAAGAAATGGGACCGGGGAGAATTGAACTCCCGACCTCCTGCATGTCAGGCAGGCGTCATCACCACTAGACCACGATCCCACATTTTGTGGTAATAAGAATACGTGTTAATGTGGTGAATGTCTTTAATTCTTCATAATAAATAAAAATTTCTATCGAACTACTAGGAAAAAGCAGCTATCAAATACTTCATATTGCATTTAAGTATCAATAAACAACATTTTTTAAAGGTCAAAATTATGAATTAAGTCGGTATTATTACTCGGATAATAGACTTCAATACATATTTGCTATAATATTTATAAGTGCTTCCGAGCATGTTATCGAGATACATTCAATACATTGATCCCATTGATGCATATGAAGGAGAAAATTCAAATAAACTCAATTTTGGGTAATAAAGCGAAATTCATTATTGAAAAAGGTAGTCCTACTTCAGAAGATGAGTTATATCACGTAATTTTTGATGAAAAAGGATATGTAATGACTAAGGAAGAAGTAAAAAAATTACAGAAATTCTTCATTGATATTAAGTTAGATTAGATCCACTAATTCCTAATTCTTTTCTTTATGTTTTCTTTTTGCAATAAGGATAGCAGAAGCGGCTGCTCCAACCCCATTATCAATATTTACTACTGTTAATCCTGGAGCACAGCTTTGAAGCATGGTTGTTAATGCTCCCTCTCCCTTACCGCCATATCCGTATCCATTAGAAGTAGGAACTCCGATCACGGGTATGTCAACTAAAGCTGATACAATCCCAGGTAGGGTTCCTTCCATGCCTGCAGCGACAACAATAACATCTACTTCATTATCAATCATAGTTTTTAGGGGTTCAAATATTCGATGGAATCCTGCAATTCCGACATCATATGCCGTATAAACTTCACAATGCATTGCTTCGGCAATCATTTTGATCTCTTCTGCAATCGCAATATCGGAAGTCCCCGCTGTAATCAGCCCAATTTTTCCTATTGTGCTCAATTTTGCCTTAGAAGGTGTATAGATTTTGGTGATATTCCCTTTTTTATTGATGCTTATTTTATAATTTGGATTACTTGCAATGAAATCCTCCAATAACGGATACTGGTCTTCACGCATCCGAGAAATAAGGATGAAATC
>SDNX01000056.1 GCA_004524545.1 Promethearchaeota archaeon | reverse complement strand
TTTTGTATCTTGGTTCAGAAAATTTACAAAATACTTCAGATTCGTGTCTGGAACACCTGTATAGAACGAAATCCCATGCTTTTTCATTAGCTCCATAAAAACTGGAACATCCATAAAAATGAGCAATATTTCCAAGATTTTATAGTTATCTCATTCACATTATTGAAAAGGAGTTGGAATCTCTTATTTTTTCCTATATGTCTGAGATTTTGAGATTCGCTGTTCTACGAGATTTAAAACCCCATTGTATAATTCTTGTTGAAAGTTAACTAAATTCAATTGTTCGAGCAAAATTTTATCTAATTTCTTCCTATCTTCCATTTCGAATTCTTCAGCGACCTCCAGAAATTCACGAGAAGAGATAGATTTTAGACATTTTTTCACTTCATTTAACTCAAAACTTCCCAATAGGCGTGGGTCTACCACCATAATGTTTTCAATATCAAATGTAGCGGTATCAAGTGCTCCCATTCCAAAACTCCTTCTACCATTCAATTCGATTGATAAATATGTAATCGAAGATAGTAGAGATGCTACTATTACAGAGAAATACTCTTTGAATTCTGGTTTGATATTTATGTTGTAAAATGTATTGTTCGCCCAGATAGTGTCATCCGATGGAGAGTAATACACTTTATATTTTGAACTAAAGATTTTTTGGATGAAAATTTGGGTCCCAATACTATTTTGGGGTAATTTTATAGCATAAAACTTTTTTTTACCCTTAAGGGTTGGCACATTATGTGCTCCATAGATTGATTTTCCCTTCATTTTCCCTTTGGTCTGATCAAAAGATATGGTTTTTCCGTATTGAATATAATTTGCCGCAAGGGAAGGGATTTTTACATTGAAATCATCAGGAATATGCAACACATACTGATGAATTTCTTCTTGATTTAAAATAGAATTCAGCATTCGTTTTGGTCCAACGAGAAATGGTTTTAGATATATGCTTTCGATCTCGCACTCATAGTCATACCCATTTCTAACTTTCATGATTCCATTGAATCCTTCAATTTTCTCAAAGATGAAATAGTCGTTTAAACCAGTTGTGATCCCTCTTGTTATTGATGCAATATCCCCCAGTTTCATCATTTGACTACCTAATTTTTCTTTAATTGCATAATAAATTCGTGGGGCCAGCAGGAGTTCATTCCCCCATCGGCTACCAGAAGGAATGAGTTTTTGATCCATCTTTCTTAATTGAAATTCGGTGGTAGAGTATTCTGACATCCCACTGAATTTCTTGAGTTCTGACGGAGTGCAATCTTGATACACTTTTTGAAGAATTTCTGAAATATTTTCAGGATTAATTGACTTTCTAATATTGATAAATCGATTAATCGTCTCCTTTTCAGCTGAAGGGGGAGAATTATACAAGGTAGTGATTACTGTGTTGATCTCAGCGGAGGAAAACGAACGGTGATCAAAATCAATAATTGAACATAATTCTGAATTACTGAGAATGAAGTCTTGAAACTCAAAACCAAACCCAATATTAAGCCAGGAATTAGAAGTCAAAAAGCTGACTATTCCATTCTCTCTTAAATGATTTAAAGCATAATAAAAAAAGTAAATATAGAGATCCGAACGCTTATTGATCCGAAAATCTTCATCTTTTGTTTTTGTAATATTTTCGATAATGGCACTTTTATACGGAAACAACTCGAACCTATTCATTCTTAAATTCAAGATACCTTGCGGACGGATATTCTCCTGGCGAACATAGGGAGGATTACCCAATATAATGTCGTAATTTTCGGGATTATCCGATTCCACTAGAAGACTATCTTCGCAAACAAAATTTGCAAAAAGAAAATTGGGGTCGTTTGGAATGCCCCCATCGGACCTATAGAGAAAGATCTGAATTAAAAATCGCAGTTTGAATAAAATATGTGGGTTTATATCAATACCAAAGAGATTCTGTTTGAATATATCCTTTAAACTGACTTTTTCAAACCCAGGAGGAAATATTTCATACATTCGGAATAAAAGGGATGCTATTTCAAAGAAAAAAAGACCCGTACCGCATGCGGGATCCATTACACGGATATTTTTCAGCGAAGAATAGAGCTTTTTTATATCTTCTTTAGGAAAATTATCAAGCAAATTGGGATATGGATCAATTAATATGTTCAAGATCGTTTCAGAGGGAAAATTAGTAGCCTTCTTTAGGAAAAAAAATAAAGTCTGCATGGTTAGGAGCTTGACGACACCTGAGGGTGTAAATACCGTGCCAGAGTCTACTATTGCTTTACGAACTAATTTTTCTCCAAGATCATGAAAAATTAAAGGTGTTATGCATAATTCTTTTTCACAATGCTCCTCCATACAGAACTCATATTTTTGAAGCCGTATTTTCAGTCTGCGCGTTTCACCATTAAATGCTTCAAGAAAATCCTTATCGTAATCTGCAAAATCTGATATGGAGAATTTATTTCCTTCACAAAATTCGTTTGCTAGTATCATATCTGTTGCGTAGGAACTAAATAATTCTTCATACTGTTCATCTGACAGATTTTTATCCAGTTTGAGATTGTGAATAATGGGTTTTAATTTAAATTTCCGAATGAAATGAGCATATTTCTCTTTAATTTCTTGATATATGCGGTAGAATTCTTCTATTTCCTCTAATTCCATTTCTTTCATCCAAGATTCATTAGTTACGTTAATCTTTATATTTATCTACTACCGAACATGGGAACAAAATTTTATTTCCTACTCATATGATGGATTCCCCCCGATTATAATGAGATCGATCCACAAAAAAAAGTTCAACACAGTTAAATCTAATCACATGTAATAGGGAATAAGACTTAATGGAAATACCAAAAATGAATGATATTAAATATAAAATAACGGCTCGGAATCGAATCTTCGTAGTAATTGCGGCTGTTTTCATGGAATTGGCTCTTGGAGCGTTATATGCTTGGTCAACTTTTGCGAAAATTTTAAAAGATCTACCAGAACCATGGACTAGTGGACAAACCCAATGGGTCTTCTCTGCGGGGACATTAGCTCTTGCAGTTGCTGTGATTTTTGCAGGAAGATTGAATGAAAAAATTGGACCACAAAAACTGATATTAATAAGTGCTATAGTTACTGGATCAGGATATATATTAGGCGGGATATTACCTTTACAGTGGGTATGGACAAGTTTAACTGTAGGGCTAATTGGTGGAGCAGGAATTGGTATTGCTTATGCAATCCCTATTAGTGTTTGTTCCAAATGGTACCCGGACAAAAAGGGACTTGTAACAGGACTAGGGATGGCGGGATTTGGAGCAGGCTCGCTTATCTGGCAATATTTACTAACAGGAGTGTTTAATAATACTGTTGGTATCTCTAATACGTTTATAATATACGGATTTTGCTTTATGGTAATGATTGGAAGCGCCTATTTCTTCATCTATAATCCTCCTGAAGGATATACTGTCAGTGGATATGATCCCAGTGTAATCAAAAACAAAAGCGATACTACAGATGAAGTGAATTTCGACACAAAACAAATTCTAAGAATGCGTCAATTCTACTTCCTATTCTATGCACTGATGGTCGGATCTGGTGCAGGATTGATGGTAATTGGTATAGTAAAGTTCTATTCACAAGATGTACTAACGAGTCTGGGTTATGCTAATGCAGCTAATATAGCACTGGTTGCTGCCGCAGTCATATTGCCGATATTTAATGGATTAGGGAGGATTCTGTGGGGATGGTTTTCAGACAAGATTGGATGGAAATTATCCATCATTATCATGGATTCAGTGCAAGCAATTACAATATTTCTATTGGTTCTGCTTGTTCGGAATCCAATAACCTTATACATCGGTGTAGCAATTATTGCATTTAATTACGGGGCAAATTTTACAGTATTTCCGATGGCTACAGGAGGGGTATTTGGTCGGAAAAATCTCTCTTCTAACTACGGATGGGTGTTCTTCTCCTTTGGTATTGGGGCATTGATTGGTCCACCTTTGGCCGGAATGTTTGACGATTCTGGTATAATAATTGTTGCATTTATTATTTCTGGAGCACTATTAGCAATCGGAGTTGTCTTGACATTCTTTATCAAACAGCCAAAACAAGAGGCTATACGATAAAATTAATCAGTATAATGGGTCGAATTTTTATCCTTTTATTTTTTCTTTATAATCCAATTTACGATCTTGAGAGCAATCCACTAATTTGAAGGCAATCTTTATCATTATATCTCTCAAAATGAGAGGATGCATCAAAGTACATCATCAAAATCGTAAAAAATTGGTTGGAGATAAAGAAATAAAAATTTAAGCTTGTTTTTCTTGAGCACCTTTCTTCGCACTCATTGATAGCAAAAGGCTTCCGAATACGATTAATCCTGCACCAGCAGATAAGCCCCCAAAAATAAACTTGTCAGGGAACACTATCCCAAAAATCCCAAGACCAACTCCCAACCCGATTTGACCCAATCCTGCAATTAATGAGAATAATTTGAATTTTCTGGAAATGGGCACATCTATATGAATAATTCTTCCGGTTGAACCGTCAATAAACGCTTGGTATTTCTTCTTATTGTAATTGAATTCGATCTCGTAAACGGGAAACTGAATATAAAAGATGTCGCCTTCTTCTAAATCATCCTCCCGATTTGTGATAGTGTGAACTTCTTTGCGCATCTCATTCATTTGTCTGTTAAATACTGCAAGACGGAGTGTTCGTTGAGCATCTTCAACACTATATTGTGAATCTTCAACAATCCCTCCAAGTTCTTTTACATGGGTAATGTCGAAATATTCTTTGCTCGTTGTTGGAACGATAAAATTTCTCAAATGATTCGGGATGTTTTTCATCCCTAGAAGAGGGATATTATATTCTCGAAGTACGAAACCCGTTTCCGTTCTTCGAGTATAGGATACGTGTTCATACCAACCTGCTCGATCATATGCTGGACGATGAAATTCGGGCCAATCATCTAGTCCTGCGTATCTACTAGATGCGGTGAATTCTCCGACCCATATAGGATAAAATTTCAACTCTTGCTTGGTAATTGTTGCAGAGTTTTCAAAATCTTGAGGTGCTTGAGGGAGTTTTTTTATCCAATCTTGCATAATTGTTCGAGCTTCATTTCCTGTGTAATTTGCCCTCACGATGTAGTGGTCTTTGAATATTAGCGTTCTCTTTGTTTCCTCGGGCAATTCCTCCCCAGTAATGCTTTTACCATCGGGTCCTGCTATTTGGTCAACTTGAATAGCCGTCCCGCAGAATCCACATGTATGAACAGGTGCAATGGAAGGTAATTTAATATTAGCAGCGCAATTTGGGCATACGATTTCTAACACTTCATGCATTCCTCCCTTTTCTTTTTACTCTTCGTGCATTTTTTAGACTAGACTTTTCTAATTGCATTTTCATTGCCATACGGATTGGTAATGCTGTCAACCCGATTCCAACTATCGCAATTATAAGCATGATAATTCCCCAGACTTGGCTAGCTTCATTTTCTAACAAGGGTAATCCAAAATTCCCGAGGACTGCTCCTGCGAGCAACATCGCTATTGCTACTACGTAATTAATTATTCGCTTTTTCGTAGAAATGGGGATTTCACCCTTCAATACGTTCCCAGAATCTCCCGCTATTGCTACTTTGTAATTTTTATCGTTGTAACTGTATCTAACTAACCAAAGTGGTGCATGAACATACAACGGCTCTCCAACATCGACATCTGAATCACATCTAACGAGCCGGTGTAATCCTGAACCCGCTTTGGAGCGGTTTTGATTCTCAATATCTCCATAAGTTTGCATTTGAGATTCATGTTCTTCAATTTCTGCGTTGATAAATTCGCAATTGTCCTTTCTGGTAAGCTCAAAATCAAAATCAACCAGATTTTCAAGTGAAAGTGTCGAAACAAATTCATAAAAACCATAAAACACTGCATGTTTTCGAGCTAATATACTGTGTCGTCCCGTTCGGTCAAATTGACTCTCCACTGGACGATACACTGTGACTTGATATGCTTCTTGATAGGTTTCAGTTCTGGTTTTTCCATCCGAATCTCTAACAGTTCTTGTCCGTGTTCGATAACGTGTTACACTCCCCCGTTCGACACCATAATATTCAGTGTGAGATTTAAACGGGACAATCCAAAATGGGATGTAAATTGCCTTGACTTCTTCAATGCTGATTGAATTCATATCTACTTTCTGCTCTCTAAGGAAATCATCCACTTTGGATCGTACTTCTTTTTGAGATTTGGTTGGAATCAAATGATGATTTGGGCTTTTTTTAAGTTCTATGTTAAAAGCTTCTCCACAGTATTCACATTGAACAATTACATCCTCCGGGCTAATTTTAATGGAAGCACCGCAATTCGTACATGTGTGAGTTAATTTATCCCCTGACAGTATATTTCACCAAATAGAATTTTAAATGAAAAAAGAAATAAAAATTGAATCAAACTTGTGTACCGCATTTTTCACAAAAACGCTGATTTGGATCTAATCTGTTACCACATTTATAACAGCGGAGACTATCATTCCGTGGTTGTCCGCACATTTCGCAGAATTTCTGACCTGGTTCGAGGGGGTCACCACATTTTTTACATGTCTCTGCGGCGGGGGTACCACAAACCTCACAAAACTTCTGACTTTCGTCCAATGGATCACCGCATTTCCTACAAACTCCACCATCGCCTGTTGGTTTGGGTACAGGGGGTATTGTAGGCTCTTTTCCACAATTCGAACAATGCTTTACACCTTTCTTATTTTGACTTCCACAATGCGGACATGTAATGAAATCTCCCCCAGATGCCGCGATTCCTTGAGTATTCATGCCTCCACTCATCACGAAAGCTGTGGACGCTCCTCCTGTGGATTTTCCAATTTCCTTGGCAACTTCTTTCTGAGTTTCAGATGCCAATACAGATCCTGCGCCTACTCCTCCAGTTTGCATGTAGAACAAACGGTCACGGTATTTTTCCTCTGTGTCAATTTTTAGGAAGTTAACATCACCTAACTCTAACCCAATCTTTTCAAACGCGGATTTCACATCATCTTCTACAGCTTTTGAAGTTCCTTTCAATTTCCCGTAGACATCTCGAAGTGTATGTTGCGAGAGAAGACCGATGATATTTTCATTGAAATAGCCGCGAATGTAATTATTCACAGCTTCAGTTGTGAATAGGTTGTTGTTTCCACAAATATCATTGACAAATAACTGGGGATCCTTGACTCGGTAATTATAATTACCATGATACATAAGAGGTGCTAATTCTTGGGTTTGCGTTCTTCCTCCGAATTTTCCCTCAAACTTACTTTTACTGATGTAAATAATCTCCGCTTGGAAGATATCTCCCGCAAAAAGTTTAATAATTCCTCCTAAAAGCGGCAGATCCATAGTTTGGATCATTTTTCGACCAGGGGGTAAAAGATCAAGAGCTTTCCCTCCTTTATAGAACATAGCCCACTGGTTCTCTTTTACAACCACTACTGAGCCCCATTTTAGTCTATCGTTAGGGTATCGCCACATAATATCTGTAGCGCTTGCATTTTTCCACTCCACGACATCACCATGCCGCAGAACACCTTTTCTATTTGACATAATTTTCACCTTTTGTTTTTAGTCGATTTTAGTCATAAAAGAAAATATAACTAATTGTTCGAGACTAGTATGGGCAACTTACTCTTAAATTTCTTTAGGGAAAATGGTTTTTTGTCGATACAATTGATAAGAAGTAGAACAAAGATCTAAATATGAGTACGCAAGAAATCACATAATTTTTTCATATCATTATCCGGATTTCCTGTCTTAGGACTATTTTTAGGGATATAATTAAATCGAGGATGATAGTGGTGGGGTTTCGTCTGCACATCCCAATGGTCGTCACAATTATCAAAACAAGCAAAATCTTGCCTTTTTGAAGAATAAATAATCTGTTAGGAGTATTGAGAATAATTGTTATATTGAATATACAAGTCCGTTCCATCTATTAAAGTATAAACGACTCTTTTCAGTTTCAAATTGAGATTTTGCTTTGAAATCAACTCTGAACAATGAGACTCAAAATATTTAACTGCTTCCCACAGTAACTTATCAGAGCGAATCATGTAGTATTTTTTCACTTCAGGTTTTCTTTTCTTCGACGCAATTCTTCTTTACTATCATGTAAATTCTGAATCACAATTGCGTCATCTTCTGCATTACGCAGTTTCCTTGTACGTGCATCTTCAAGAAATACATCGATTGATTCACAATTCCATTTATCGAGTATAGTTTTTATTTCTTCACTCAAGACTTCCATTTTCGAATTAATTAAATCAATAACAAATTCTTTTTCTACAGTGATTTCAGTCATATTCATATAAATAATACATCGAAACTAAAAATTATTAACTGAATGATGAATGTCAATTAAAATTTAGTTGATAACAACGCCAACATTTTTTTGTTTAAAATCAAGAGAGAAAAACCAAAAAATACACGTAAATCATTTTAGGATTATACAATTTTGCCGAAAAAATATTGTATTTGAAGACCAATTTATTTGAAACTTCACTTCTGCGATTGCTGTGCACATTTTTTGCACAAACCAAGGAAGTTCATTGTAGTGTGTTCAATTTTAAATTGCGTTTTTCCCTTTATAAGTTCAATCGCATACTTATTCAAATTTTCCGATTCAAAATCCTCGATTGTAGAACACATCTTACAAATAACATGATGATGGGGTCGAACTTTTGTTTCAAATCGGGACACACCCTTTATATCGACCATTTTTACCCTATCATTTTCAATTAAAAAATTCAAATTATTGTATACTGTTGCTTTGCTGATTCTTGGGAGTTTTGCTTTAACAGCATCATAAATATCTTCTGCAGTAGGATGACCAGCGGATTGACTAAGAAAATTTAATATTTCCAGCCTTTGGTTAGTCATCTTTATGTTGGATTTCTTCAATTGACATCAATATCGGTTGTTGTTTACTGCTCATTTAAAAAAAAAGTTAAATTTCGAGGAAATTCACTGGATAGTTTAGGACTTCCCTATATTATTTACACCTTCTGTTAATTGAGAACCTTAATGGATATGTGTAAAGAGAAAATTAGGATAAAATTTATCTCTTTAGGTCGAAGCGATCAAGATTCATCACTTTATTCCAAGCAGCGATGAAATCATGCACGAATTTTTCTTTTGAATCTTCACATGCGTAGAATTCTGCCAATGCTCTGAGTTGGGCATTATGGCCGAATATAAGGTCAACTCGAGTAGCAGTCCACTTATGTTTACCCGATTCACGATCCAATCCTATGAATATATCATTATCTTCTGCTGTTGGTTTCCACATAGTGCTCATATCTAATAGATTCACAAAGAAATCATTTGTTAGTACTTCGGGTCGCTTTGTGAAAACTCCATGTTGGACTCCTCCGAAGTTGGCATTTAAAACACGCATACCTCCAATCAATACAGTCATCTCTGGTGCAGTAAGAGTTAATAATTGTGCTTTATCAACCAACATCTCCTCGCTTGATACAGCATACTTTTTCTTTTGATAATTTCGAAAACCATCCGCTGTTGATTCGAGAAATTCGAAAGATTGCACATCGGTTTGCTCTTGGGATGCATCCATTCGACCCGGAGTGAATGGAACTTTTATTTCGAAACCAGCATCCTTTGCTGCTTTTTCCACACCAGCGCAACCTGCTAACACGATTAAATCTGCAAGTGAAATCTTTTTACCATCTGCTTGTTTTTTATTGAATTCAGATTGAATAGTAATAAGAGTTTTAAGCACCTTTTCCAGTTTTGCTGGTTCATTCACTTCCCAGTCCTTTTGTGGACTAAGGCGGATTCGCGCACCGTTAGCACCACCGCGTTTATCTGAACCCCGAAAACTAAATGCAGATGCCCAAGCTGTTCTAACCAATTCAGAAACTGATAAACCCGAAGTCAAAATTGTTTTTTTAAGAGATTTAATATCGTTATCATCCACTAGTTTATGGTTAACTATAGGTATTGGATCTTGCCAGATGAGCACTTCTTCTGGGACTTCAGGACCAATATAACGAGTACGGGGTCCCATATCACGGTGGGTTAATTTAAACCATGCCTTGGCGAATGCTGCAGCGAGTTCATCAGGATGCTCTAAGAAACGTCTCGCAATTTTTTCATAGGCTGGATCGAATCGAAGGGATAAATCAGTGGTCAACATAGATGGTGCATGTTTTTTTGATGGATCATGTGCATCTGGAACTAATCCAGCACCCGCACCATCTTTTGGAATCCACTGCCAAGCACCTGCAGGTGATTTAACTTTTTCCCATTCGTAATTAAAAATATTCCACAGGAAATTATTACTCCATTTTGTAGGAGTTACCGTCCAAGTCACTTCTAAACCGCTACTGATTGTATCTCCACCTTTCCCAGACCCATGGCTGCTCTTCCATCCTAAACCTTGTTCCTCGATGCAAGCTGCTTCCGGTTCCGGTCCAACTTTCTCTGCTGGTCCAGCACCGTGGCATTTTCCAAAAGTATGACCTCCTGCGATTAGCGCAACTGTCTCCTCGTCATTCATAGCCATTCGTGCAAAAGACTCTCTGATATCTTTAGCTGCAGCAACGGGATCTGGTAATCCATCTGGACCCTCAGGATTTACATATATTAGACCCATTTGGATTGCAGCTAGCGGATTATCCAACTTTCGATCTTCTTTGTCACGTAAGTCTTCTTTCCATTCAGAAGAGCTTCCCCAATAAACATCTTTCTCAGATTCCCAGATGTCTTCACGACCTCCAGCAAACCCAAAAGTCTTAAAACCCATTGATTCTAATGCAACATTTCCAGCGAGAATCAACAAATCTGCCCAAGATATTTTCCGTCCGTATTTTTGTTTTATTGGCCAAAGTAATCTTCTTGCTTTATCTAAATTCACGTTATCTGGCCAACTGCTGAGAGGTGGAAAACGTTGGTTACCACTGCCTCCTCCGCCACGACCATCGCCTGTACGATAAGTACCAGCGCTATGCCACGCCATTCTAATGAACAAGGGTCCATAGTGGCCGAAGTCCGCAGGCCACCAGCTCTGAGATTTCGTCATCACTTTTTGTAGGTCTTTTTTCAGGGCTTTATAATCAAGTTTTTTGAATTCCTCAGAATACTTAAAATCTTTACCTGTCGGATTTGATTTCACACAATGCTGATGCAAAATGTCGAGATTCAACAAGTTTGGCCACCAGTCTTTATTCATGGTACCACTACCAGCAATAGCACGCTTAGATTTTTCCAATTTACTTTCTTCATTCATTTTAATCACTTTTCCTTTAACAATACTCGTTATTAAATTAGAACAATTCTTAATTAATAATCTCTAGAATATCGGATTTCGCCCTTTTAAAAAATTCCCTTATATTTCTTTAGTTCATTGAGAAAACAAAAATAATACGAATAAACTTATCACTACAAAGATTATTATATTCTGAAATTGATACTCTTTCATGGATTTACCGATTCTTGTCCTGCCCTACTCTGTTTCGAATCAAAAAGAACAGTATTATCAGTATTTCTGGGATGCAAGGAATCGAATTATTGAATTTACCAAAAAGCATAATTGGTCATACTATACTACTGAACCATTTATCAAGCACGCAAGAATATTTGATAAAAAATCAGATTTTGATGATGAATTGGTAAAGATTTTCAATTTAGAGCCAGAAACCGTAATTCCTCCGACCTATTGTGCCATATTGGAAAAAGAATCATTGTATATTGTAACACCTGAGATATATCATTCAATATATCCCGAGGGTCACGAAATTGATTCTTATGTGAAGTTAATTGTTCATGAAATTGCTCATCATCTACATATACGACTTCTCTTGGGAAATGAGGATTCTATGGGACCCATATGGTTTTATGAGGGATTTGCGATTTACGTAGCAGATCAATTCTCTAAAATAAAGAATTCACTTTCAAATTCGGAGATAAAATCAATTTTATTTGATCTCCAACGAACCAGTTACAAGAAATATAAGATGCTTTTCGAAATTGTTACTGGAAAAATTCCGCTTGATAAATTAGTTCAGAAAGCAAAAGAAAGAGATTTTTCTAATTGGGTTTATGAAAAAATAAATGAGGGAAAATAAATTTTGAGGGCACTTTCCTTCCACTCAAGAAAAATCGAGTTTAAAATTTATCTCCTGGAGGAGGTGGCATACCACATACGTGCCTGTGTTTCTTGCTAACTCTTCACACAAAGGTTTTCCACATGTCTTACATTTCTCTATCGCATTATCTTGAGAATGGTAATAACATTTTGCATCATTCATAGTGTGATATGGTTAGATTTTGCATTTAAATTGAACCTAAATTTTATCCTTCCTTGCTTTATGGGAAAGTAACAGCAAAAGAGCTGTAAATAGTGGTTTTGTCGAATTATTTTTTCGCTAATAATAGCAGTTATAATGAGGTCACCAAACCTTAACTTATGGGTGGAATTTTCGGTGTATATTCCCACGATGAATGCGTAGAAGACCTCTTCTATGGTACAGATTACCATTTTCATATGGGGTCCATGAGAGGTGGTCTTGCTGTACTCAATACCGATGGAATCAGACGATTTATACATGACATAACCACAAGCCCCTTTCGCCCAAAATTCCAAGACGATTTACCAAAACTGCATGGAAGGAAGGGAATTGGGGTAATTAGTGACACAGATGACCAACCTTTGATTATTCGTTCTCATCTTGGCACGTATGCAATAGTCACTGTTGCAAAAATCAATAATCTCGATGAACTAGCAGAAAATGCATTTCGAAAAGGTACTTCTCATTTCTCAGAGATGTCTGGTGGTGTAATAAATCCTACTGAAATGGTTGCAACTCTTATTAATAATGGAAAAACTTTTGAAGAAGGTATAGAACGTGCTCAAAATCTAATTGAGGGTTCATGTAGCCTTATTTTACTCACTGAAAAAGGTATTTATGCTGCACGTGATAAATTAGGTCGAACTCCCTTAGCAATTGGGGAAAAACTCGACTCTCGGCTCCCTCCTGGTCAAAAAACTCTTCTAGATCCTCCGATGAGTAGAGCCGTAACGATGGAAACTAATACTTTTCCTAATCTTGGATATAAACTTGTAAGGCAACTGGGTCCGGGAGAAATCGTGTTAATCCATGAAAACGGAGTAACCACTTGTAAAGCTCCCAATAAACGCAACCAAATTTGTGCATTCTTCTGGGTATATTATGGATACGGTCCCTCCTCATATGAAGGAATCAACGTTGAGGAAGTCCGATATCGATGTGGTGCAGCTCTAGCGAGACGAGATGAGGAACAAGGATTTAAAAAACCAGATATTGTGGCTGGAATTCCTGATTCAGGAACTGCTCATGGAATTGGATATGCAAATGAATCCAAATGCTTTTACGGTAGACCATTCTTGAAATACACGCCGACTTGGCCTCGTTCGTTTATGCCACAAGACCAGAATGTCCGCGATGAAGTTGCTCGGATGAAACTTATTCCCATTAAAGAACTAATTACGGGAAAATCTCTCCTATTTTGTGATGATTCCATAGTCAGAGGAACCCAACTCAAAGACACTGTCCAAGGACTTTATGATCGGGGAGCCAAAGAGGTTCATATGAGAGTTGCTTGCCCTCCCCTTTTATTTGGGTGTAAATTCCTGAATTTTTCACGTTCAAAATCCGATCTTGATTTAGCGGGTCGTAGAGCTATAAAGGATGTTTTTGGAGAGACATATCCTCAATTAGATGAATATCTGAAAAAAGATTCAGAGAAATTCAAAATGATGGTGGAGAAAATACGTAAAGAATTGAATTTTACAACTCTTAGATACCAGAAATTAGAAGATTTGGTTGAAGCAATTGGTTTACCCAAAGACCAGATCTGTACATATTGCTGGGACGGAGCCGAATACAACGATAAATAAAAGAAAATAATATCATCCTATGGATGATTTTTCCTTGACTTTTTTCTCACAATATAGTCTATTGTAAATGAAAGTGTGGGAGTCACAAGTATCACGATTATCCATGTGATAATGTAGGTAAGCGACTTCATACTCCAAATCGGTTTCGTGAGTGGACCCATCAGATGTAGATTATTGGTTTTAATATAATCTACGCCTAAACACCAGAGCTGGCTAAATCTAGACACCGAGTCAACCGTCCAGCACATAACTGGTATTCCAGCTTCTTCATAATCTCGAAATTCTTCATTAGTTAAGCCATGGTGCGTATTTACCAGTTCCGTACCTTTACTGATCAATTCCTCCACGGTATCCGGTCCGGTCACATAAGTCATATTGTTTGTAAGTGTGCTTGTTGAGCTCCATAAGATATCTTTACCCATTCCCGAATTATTGAGTTGTGTAAATAAAATATCGTTGTATGTTGCCCAGAATGGATGCCCCGAGGGAGGACCTTTGGAATCTATATCTAATAGCATACCATTATCTCGAGTGAAGTTAATCAACTCCTCTAATGTTGGAATCAGTATTCCGCGGTATGACTCCGCTAATGAGTCATTAACATGGCCTTGTTTAATCGTTTGAAATGGATCGGAATCCACAAACCAGGATCCTGCATCTAAGGAACGTAGTTCTGCAAGAGTAAAACTTGTCACGTGATCGTTTTCTCTTCCAGGAAACACCTCAGCTACATTCGTAGTTCTCCGTAGTGTATCATCATGGCATAAAATTATGGTTCCATCAAATGAAATCGTCAAATCGACTTCTACACCATCCGCTCCCCATACTAATGCTTGTTCAGCAGCTTCTAATGTGTTCTCGGGTGCGAGATGGGAAGCCCCTCGATGAGCCATAAGTATGGGTTTTGGGGGGATATCTCCTCTTACTACGGTTGACGGGATGAGTATAAATGGTGCTCCAATAATTGTGATACAAAATACAATTGTAATTATGGAGATATCCACAATTTTTCCTTTTTGCCATAGTTTTACCTCTTCTTGGCGTAATTTCGGAAGTGCTGCAAGAAATTTACGTAATAAGGTGGGTGCAAAAGCACTTGCTCCAATAATTAGAATTAACCAGAATAACGGGCTGAAGTATTCCAATTGAGTGCGTACAATGGCGATTTCTGAACCTGCTTCGGAAAACAGTAAATTTATCGCGAAATCCCATACAGGTAAGAATACAAACGGGATTATTTTATGCCCCCAACCAGCATGAGTTTTTCCATATTTTGCAAGTTTAAACCCTCCAAACACCACCAAGTAGACACTATGTGCAAATGTTAGAAAAATGAAAGATAAGATTAGGGTAAGCCATCCAAATCGAGTACCAATCATTCCAATGAGAAATTCGTTAATATCATACCACATTGGCCTCATTAGGAGTATTATAACTGTGACAACTAACATATTGAGGAAATATAAGATAAAGACGGAATACCATATGCCACCCCATATTTTTCTTCGTTTCTCTTTTTGATTTGAATCCATGGTTTTGTTCACCTAATCACTAATATCGAATTTACCTTCCCGAAGCATACGGTGTAAAACTTTCCCAACAGCAGATTTAGGCATTTCCGGGATGAATTCAACGATTCGGGGGTATTTGTATGCAGCTACTCGTTCTTTCATCCAATCTATAATTTCTTGTTCCGTCACTTTGCCTTTAAATTCATCTTTAATTACAACAAAAGCTTTGAGATTTTCACCCACATCAGGGTCGGGGATCCCTATAACTGCAGCATCCATAATTGCGGGATGTTCCATTAAATACGCTTCAATTTCCGCAGGGAATACGGAGTGACCTTTGTATTTAATGAGATTTTTAATGCGGGATTTTATCGATAAATATCCTTCTTCATCACAAACTCCCACATCTCCAGTGTATAACCAACCATCCCGAATACACGCAGCGGTCTCCTCAGGTTTTTTAAAATATCCTTTCATGATTTGTGGACCTT